>NZ_JAXBQL020000003.1:462575-462885 GCF_047520565.2 Stenotrophomonas sp. FR012 | reverse complement strand
CTCCAGCAACTGTTCGGGCGGATCAAGGGAGATTCCGGCGTGGGCGCCAAGCTACAGGGCGATCGTCGCGATCCTGGCTACGGATCGTCGAGATCTAGGCTCGCACGGCGGCCCACGCCGGCTCTCGACGCCTACGCTGCCAGATTTCCATCGAGCCCCCATGGATGGGTCTATGGCGTGTCCTGCCCAGCCGCACCCTCCGTCTCCCAACGTGTCAGGAAGGCGCTGCTTTGGCTTTGGCTGTGGCTTTCAGCTTCGAAAAGCGGGCCGGGGGGGGGGCCCCCCCCCCCCCCCCCCCCCCCCCCCCCCC
>NZ_JAXBQL020000003.1:0-462565 GCF_047520565.2 Stenotrophomonas sp. FR012 | reverse complement strand
ATCGGCGACCTGGTGAAGTCGGTGATCGATGCGCAGCGGCGGGAGCTGGATCAACTGCAGCGACACCCTCACCCGGCGACGATGTACTGCTGCAGTTGATCCAGCTCCCGCCGCTGCGCATCGATCACCGACTTCACCAGGTCGCCGATGGAGATCACCCCCAGCACCTGCGCGCCCTCCACGACCGGCAGATGGCGGATGCGATAATCGGTCACCAACTGCAGGCAATGCTCCACCTGCTCGCCCGGCGACACCGTCACCACCTGCGACGTCATGATCTCTGCCACCGCCGTATCGCGCGAAGAGCGATCACGCAACACGATCTTGCGCGCGTAATCACGCTCGGACAGGATTCCCACCAGCCGCGGGCCGTCCATCACCAGCACCGCACCGATGCCCTTTTCCGCCATCAACCGGATCGCATCGATCACCGCCGCATCCGGCGCGACCGCATGTACTTCAGGAGACTTGCCGTCCAACAGTTGCCGTACCGTGGTCATCTGCCTGCCCTCCCAGGGTGGGTTGCGGGACCGAGTCTGCCACGGACGATGCTAGCCAGGCGTCAACCAGGTACAACGGCCGCTGCTTGGACTCCTCGTACAGCCGCCCCAGGTACTCGCCGATCAGGCCAAGCGCGATCAGCTGCACGCCGCCCAGGAACAGGATCACCGCCATCATCGTCGGCCAACCCGCCACCCGGTCGCCATACAGCGCCGCCTTCACGATCACCCACAGGCCGAACAGGAAAGCGACGGCCGCGGTTGCCAGCCCGAGGTAGGTCGCCGCCCGCAACGGCACGGTCGAGAACCCGGTAATGCCTTCGAGGGCGAAATTCCACAGCCGCCACAGGCTGAACTTGCTGGTGCCGGCCACGCGCGCGTGGCGGTGGTAGGGCACGGCGATCCGCTTGAATCCCACCCAGCTGAAAAGCCCCTTCATGAAACGGTGGCGCTCGCGCATCCCGCGCAGGGCGTTCAGCGCGCGCGGTGACAGCAGGCGGAAGTCCCCGGTATCGGCCGGAATCGGTGTCCGCGAGAGGCGGCCCATCACCCGATAGAACATCGCTGCCGTGGCGCGCTTGATCCAGGCCTCACCATCGCGGGCCATGCGCGTGCCGTAGACGTTGTCATGACCTTCGCGCCAGCGCGCGACGAACTCCGGCACCAGCTCCGGCGGGTCCTGGCCGTCGGCATCGAGGATCATCGCCGCACCCTCGTGCACCAGATCCAGGCCGGCGGTCAGCGCGGCTTCCTTGCCGAAGTTGCGCGACAGCTTCAGCGCCGATACGCGTGCATCGGCCTGGGCCAGCCCGGCGATCACTTCCCACGTGCGGTCATGGCTGCCGTCGTCCACATAGAGGATGTGACCGTCGATGTCGGGCATGCCGTCGAGCACCGCGCACAGCCGTGGATGCAGCAGCGGCAGTGCCAGGGCCTCGTTGTAGGCGGCGATGACGAAGGTAAGCCGTTCGCGGGTCATGGCCGGATTGTACGTTGCCGGCACGCGCCCGGCCCGTCGCCTGCCAATTGCAGCGCCAGGCTCAGTCCTCCGACAGATAGGACGCACCACCCAGCTGGCGCGCCTGGCGTTGGATCCACGCGGCCCGCCGCTGCACATACGGCCCAGGCTTTGCCGCATTGTAGCGACGCGGTGCCGGCAACACCGCGGCCAGGCGCGCGCTCTCGGCCGGGCTCAGCCGGGCAGCATCCTTGCCCCAGAATTTCTGCGCTGCCGCTTGCGCGCCATACACACCATCACCGAATTCGGCAATGTTGGCGTACATCTCCAGGATCCGCTCCTTTGGCCACAGCGCCTCGATCAGCACCGTGTACCAGACTTCCAGGCCCTTGCGGATCCAGCTGCGGCCCTGCCACAGGAACAGGTTCTTGGCCACCTGCTGGCTGATCGTGCTTGCGCCGCGCAGGCGCCCGCCCCTGGCGTTGTGGTCGCGCGCCTTTTCGATGGCCTGCAGGTCGAAGCCGTTGTGGTCGGGGAAGCGCTGGTCTTCGGCCGCCACCAGCGAGATCGGCAGGCTCGGCGCCATCTGGTCGAGGTCGCGCCACTGGTAATGCAGCCGATAGGACCAGTCGGCCTTGCCCAGCGCCTCGCCATAGCGCCACAGCATCACCATGGACACCGGCGGGTCGATGAACCGCAACACCAGCACCTGCAGGCAGCTGAAGGCGGCCAGCAGCACCGGCAGCCACAGCAGCCGCTTCCAGCGCCAGCGTCGCCGGCGCGGCGCGGCCACCACCGCCTCTACCTTGTGCTGCTCTCCCGCTGCCCCCATTACTGGTGCATCCTTCTTCTGTCTGGTTGTCGGCGCATTATCCGGCAACCGCCCCCGTTTACGCGCGATGTGAGCCGATGACCGCCAATCCCGATTCCCTGATCCGTTTCCTGCTCCCCGACGCCGGCGTGCGTGGCGTGCATGTGCACCTGCAGGCCACCTGGCAGGAAATCCTGTCCCATGCCGCTTACCCGGACGCCGCTGCCGAACTGCTTGGCGAGGCCTGCGTCGCCTCGGCGCTGTTCACCGGCCACACCAAGATCGACGGGCGCCTGTCGGTGCAGTTGCGCAGCAGCACCGCGCTGCGCACCCTGTTCGCCGAATGCACCGCCGCCGGCACCCTGCGCGGTATCGCCCAGCTCAGCGAGGGTGGCGACGCACCGCGTGACCTGTCCCGCCTCGGCGATGACGCAATCCTCGCCATCACCATCGAGAACCCCGGCCTGGACCCGCGCGAGCCGCAGCGCTACCAGAGCCTGGTCGCGCTGACTGCGCCGGAACTGGACGAGGCCTTCGAGGACTACTTCCGCCAGTCGGAGCAGCTGCCGACCCGCCTGCTGCTGGCCGCCGACCGCAACGGTGCCGCCGGCCTGCTGCTGCAGAAGCTGCCGGGCGACGAAGGCGACGAGGATGGCTGGGCCCGCGCCAGCGCCCTGTTCGAAACCCTGGGCAAGGCCGAACTGCTGGCGACCCCGGCCGAGCAGCTGCTGCACCGCCTGTTCCACGAGGAGCGGCCGGAACTGCTGGGCGGCAAGCCGCTGTCCTTTGCCTGCTCCTGCTCGCGCGAGCGGGTGGCCGGCATGCTGCAGTCGCTGGGGGAAGAGGAGGCCCGCGCGGCCGCCGAGGCGACCGGCGCCGTCGAGGTGCGTTGCGAATTCTGCGGGCGTGAGTATCACTTTCCATTGACGGAGTTCGGCATACTGTTCCACGGCGCCCAGGGGGCTGTAGCGGCGCCTGAACGACTTCAGTAAACGGCAGTCTTGTACCTGGGGAGGATCAAGGCTTGTTAAGAATTCATAAACACCCTAGGATCGAGTTCCCGTCCCCACGGGAACTTCCGTTGTCCGTCCCTGTCTGAACTGGTCCGATGCGTACCTTCCTGCGTCTACCGCTGGCCCTGCTGATCGCCCTTGGCGCGATCACGGGCGTGCATGCGCAGAGCAAGGACACCCGCACCGTGCTGCCGGTATGGAACAAGGGCAGCGGCAAGGTCGAGGCGCTGCTGTACCTGGAGCCGACCGGCGAACAGGCAGCCGGCGCCCGCTGGCATTTCGGCCGCAATTCGCTGGACGCGGCCTTTGGCCTGTCCTCCGGCGATTCGCTGGGCCTGCTCTGCAACAGCAGCAGCGGCACCAGCATCAGCGGCCTGGCCAGCCATTGCATGCTGGCCAGCCTGGGCGACGAGGATGATCTGAACAGCCGTCGTTTCAGTGGTACCGCCGCGCTGAACCGCGGCAACAGCCGCCTGGGCATCACCGCCGGCACCGGCCGTGAAACCCTGCCCGCCTGGTTGGCGGGCCCGAACAAGACGCCCTCGCTGCGCGCCGAGCAGAACGATCTGACCGTGTTCGCGCAGAAGAACATCGGCCGCGAAGGCTTCGTCTCCATCGCCGGTACCTACGCCAAGGCACGCCTGGTACCGCTGGCCGACGCTTCGCCGGCCATCGTCGATCGCTGGGACAGCAAGAGCCTGAGCATCGGTGCCGGTTACGGCAACTTCACCGGCAGCATCATCGGCCGCGTGGTCGACGTGCCGGGCAAGCCCGGCAAGTGGGAAGGCCTGGGCATCGGCCTGACCTGGCGTACCCCGTGGTCCGGCCAGCTGACCGTCGGCGCCGAGAACGTGATCAGCCGCGGCAAGAATCCATTCTCCCCGCGCAACGAAAGCAACGACGACGGCACCGTGCCGTACGTGCGTTACGAACAGGATCTCTGATCCCCCTATCAGGTTCAGCAACGATATTCCCGAAGGCGCCGAAAGGCGCCTTTTTTGCATCTGCGTGCCTGGCTCGCACTAGCATGAGCGGTATCGACCGCAGAGCGTATCGACATATTGGGATACATATCAGTCGAACCTTTTTTCATCATTCTGCGTTAACAAACGAGGCAGATCAGCACGACCATGCCAGCAACCCGTTGATTAGGCTGGAAAAATCGCGTTTTTACCAAAATCACAGACTTCATTAACACAGCTTTAATTCTTGGCGAACGCCCGTTACTATCGGGTCAGCCTCGCGATTTGGGAGCGCTTTTTCGCTCCCCCGCCGGGCATTAACCCCAGCCAAGATTTCTTGGAGAGAGAGAGCCAATGAAACTCAAGTCCAGCCAGCTGCGTGACGCAGTTGTGATCGCGCTTGTCGCCGGTGCCACCACCGCGACGGCCCACGCCCAGGAAGCCACCAACCTCGACCGCATCGAGGTCACCGGTTCGCGCATCCGTCAGGTCGATACCGAAACCGCCCAGCCCGTTCTGAGCATCAGCCGTGCTTCGATCGAGAAGAGCGGCTTCAAGACGGTTGCCGACGTCCTGCAGAACATCGCAGCCGCCGGCAGCCCGGCCATCAGCCGTTCCGAGCCGCTGTCCTCCGGCGAAGCCGTCGGTGGCTTCTACATCGACCTGCGCAACCTCGGTGCCGAGCGCACCCTGGTGCTGGTCGACGGCAAGCGCCTCGGCGCCAGCGTCAGCGGCCTGCAGGACGTGTCGCAGATTCCGTCGGCCATCGTCGAGCGCATCGACGTACTGAAGGACGGCGCGTCGTCGATCTACGGCTCCGACGCGATCGCCGGCGTGATCAACATCATCACCCGCAAGAACTTCCAGGGCCTGGAAGCCAACGCCTACGTCGGCCAGTACGGCGAAGGCGACGGCCAGAAGACCAGCTACGACTTCGTGGCCGGTTTCACCGGTGACCGTGGCTCGATCACCATCGGCGCCGAGTACGCCGAAGAGAAGGAAGTGTGGGCCAAGGACCGCTGGTTCAGCCGTTACCCGCGCACCACCTTCCACCCGGCCCAGAACTGGAGCCCGGTCAGCCAGTGGGGCACCATCATCGATCCGGATACCGATGACTGGCTGGTGCTGAACCGCGGTGGCGACTATCGCGACGTCAACCAGTACCACGACCAGGACTTCGCCGGCATCACCGGTGATACCAGCAACTCCAACACGCAGATGCACCTGCTGACGCCGACCAAGCGTCGCTCGGTGTTCGCCAACGTCCAGTACGACCTGACCGACAACATCCGCTTCGTCTCCGACCTGCTGTATACCCGTCGTGAGTCGCAGGCCCAGGTCGCAGGCTATCCGTTGCAGTCCGCGTCGTATGAGCGCCTGGGTGCCAAGTGGGATGCCGACAGCTACTACAACCCCTTCGGCAAGGATATGGGCTTCATGCGCCGTGGCTGGGAAGTGCCGCGCCTGTCGACCAACAAGCTGACCACCTTCCGCTTCACCGGCGCCCTGCAGGGCAGCTTCCAGTTCAATGACAAGTACTTCGACTGGGAAGCCGGCTACATCTACCAGAACTCGGAGAACCAGCAGAGCCAGACCGGCAACTACAACGTGCTGGCGGTCAATGCCGCCACCGGTCCGTCGTTCTTCAACCCGGCCACCGGCCGCGTCGAGTGCGGTACGGCCGCTGGCCTGGTTGACGGTTCCAATCCGATCTATGGCCCGGGCGCCGGCGGCTGCCTGCCGTGGAACCCGGCCATTCCGTACGGCCGTACCGGTGACGGTGGCCTGACCGGCAACCAGGATCTGCAGCAGTTCCTGTTCCCGACCACCAAGAACACCGGTGAAGTCACCACCAAGACCTACTACGCGAACATCGCCGGCAGCCTGTTCACCCTGCCCGCCGGCGACCTGGGCTTCGCGCTGGGTTACGAGTACCGCGAAGACAAGGGTTCGTACAATCCGGACGCGCTGTCGCAGACCGGCTACTCGACCGATCTGGCCGCCGGCCCGACCGGTGGTGGTTACGACGTCAACGAAGTCTATCTGGAGTTGAATGTTCCGATCCTGGCCGACCTGCCGGGTGCCAAGGAACTGAGCTTCAACGCCGCCACCCGTTACTCGAAGTACAGCACCTTCGGCGACACCACCAACAACAAGTTCGGCCTGAAGTGGAAGCCGATCGACCAGCTGCTGGTACGTGCGACCTACGCCGAAGGCTTCCGTGCGCCGACCATCGACAATCTGTACGGTGGCAGCTCGCAGACCTTCGCGTACTTCACCGATCCGTGCGACACCTCGTTCGGCTCAACTGATCAGCCGGGCGTCGCCGCCCGTTGTGCCGCGGCCATCGGTCCGACCGCCAGCACCTTCCGCCAGCTGCGCCAGGGTTATGTGCCGGCCAGCGGTCCGGATGAGCAGACGCCGGATCCGTTCAACGCCGTCTCCAACCCGAACCTGACTCCGGAAAAGTCCAAGTCCAAGACCGTTGGCCTGGTGTGGAGCCCGACCTTCGCCCAGGGCCTGAACATGAGCCTGGACTGGTGGAACATCAAGATCACCAACACCATCGTCACCGACAGCCCGGATGACCAGCTGAACGACTGCTACGTGCTTGGCATCGCCGAGCGCTGCAACTCGTTCACCCGTGATCCGAACCGTCACAACGTGATCAACCTGACCTACGCACCGCGTAATGCCGGTTACCAGGAAACCGAAGGCTTCGACTTCGACGTGGCGTACCGCTTCGAGACCGACAGCTGGGGTACCTTCAGCGCCAACCTGCAGAACAGCTACGTCACCAAGAACGTACTGAAGACCACCAACGCGCAGCAGGTGCCGGTGTCGATCCTCAACGGCTTCGGCAGCAACTTCCGCCTGCGTTCGAACCTGGTGCTGGGCTGGGAGCGTGGCGACTGGGGCGTGACCTGGGGCACCCGCTACTTCTCCAGCGTCAAGGAGCGTTGCTACTACAGCGACGAGTGCAGCCTGCCGGACTTCGGTTCGCCGGATCCGGTGCGTGACCAGCCGATGAACAAGCGTGGCTCGACCATGTTCCACGACGTCCAGGTCTCCTGGAACGCACCGTGGAATGCGACCATCGCCGTCGGTGCGCGCAACGTGTTCGACCACTACGGCCCGCAGATGTACTCGGCACCGAACTCGCAGTTCTCCTACTACGGTGGCTACGACATCGGTCGCTTCATGTACATGCAGTACAAGCAGAAGTTCTGATCGGGAACCTGATCAGCTGATGCAGCAACGGCCCCGAAAGGGGCCGTTGTTCTTTGTGCGCCATGGACGGGCGCTGGCCAGCGCACAACAAAAAAGGCCGCAGCATCGCTGCGGCCTTCCTTCGAGATCATTTCCGGGCGCTCATCCGTTCGGAATCAGCGTCTCGATCAGATGCTCGACGTACGCTTCGAAATCCTCGCGCGCCTGCTTGGGCTGCTGCAGCTGCAGCGACAACTGCAGGAAGCCGACATAAGCGGCGTACGCAAGGCGTGCGCGATGACGCGCATCGGTCGAGCTGAGGCCGGCCTGGCGGAACGAGGCGACCAGATAGTCGAGGCGACGCTGCGAGACCCGGTCGATCACCGGCCGCACCATCGGATGATCCAATGCCTTCAGCAGCTCGCTGTAGATGATGTGCGGCTGCACTTCATGCGCCACCATCTGGAACAGCTGGCGCAGGCGCACACGCGGATCCGGTACGTCTTCCAGGCTGCCGAACACCTGTTCCTGTTCGAACAGTTCCCAGCGTTCCAGCGCCGCCTGCAGCAATGCATCGCGCGAAGGGAAATGCCAGTAGAAACTGCCCTTGGTAACGCCGAGCCGCCGTGCCAGCGGCTCTACCGCGACGGCGCCGACCCCTTGTTCAGCAATCAGATCGAGGGCCGCCTGGGCCCAGTCTTCGGCACTCAGGCGGCTGTTGCGGCCGGCGCGCGGTTCGCCGGCGGAAGCGTCAGGTTGATTCATGGGCTGATTTAACCATACGCCGGGGTTCGTTGCAGTACGCGGTTGCGGTCGAAACCGTCGCAGGCCCCTCGGAAGGGTCCCTCCACGCGCATTCTGCAACGCACCATACCGTGCAGTATTGACTTCCCCTCGAAGCTATCCATACTAGCAAGTATGGTTATGTCCCCAACTCCCGCTGCGTTCCATGACCTGCGCCTGCACGCCGCCCATGGCGCCCGCCTGGCGGCGACCGCCAGCGAGCATGGCCGGCGCGGCCGGGTCCTGTTCGCCCATGGCTTCGGCCAGACCCGCCATGCCTGGAACGCCACTGCCCGCGCACTGAACGCGGCCGGCCTGCAGACGCTGGCCTACGACGCCCGCGGCCATGGCGATTCCGACTGGAATGGCACCGATCTGCCCTATCACGGTGAACAGTTCGCCGACGACCTGATCGTGCTGGCCGGCGAACAGCCGCGCCCGCCGGTACTGGTTGCCGCTTCGATGGGTGGCCTGTTCGGCCTGCTGGCCGAATCGCGCTGGCCGGGCCTTTTCTCGGCCATGGTGCTGGTCGACATCACCCCGCGCTGGGATACCGCGGGTGTCGAGCGCATCCTCGCCTTCATGACCGCCCATCCCGACGGCTTCGCCTCGCTGACCCAGGCCGCCGACGTGATCTCGGCCTACATGCCGCACCGGCCGCGCAAATCCGAGCAGTCGCTGCGTGCGCTGCTGCGCGAGGACGGCCACGGGCGCTGGCGCTGGCATTGGGACCCACGCCTGGTGGCCGAGCTGGCGCGCGACAGCGAACAGCACCAGGACGCACTGGCCGAGGCCGCACGCCAGGTGAAGTGCCCGCTGCTGCTGGTCAGCGGCGGCCGCAGCGACCTGGTCACGCCGCAGACCGTGGCCGAATTCCTGGCGCTGGCGCCGCATGCGCGCCATGTACAGCTGCCGCAAGCGACCCACATGGTCGCCGGCGATGACAACGACGCCTTTACCGCTACTGTGTTGGACTATCTGGACGTGTTGCCCGCAGCGGACGCTGCGGCTTCGTCCGCCACAAACGAGCACGTCACCGGAGCACGCTCATGAGCATCGTTCTTCCCTTCCTCGCCTTGCTGCTGGCAGGCGCCTTCGTCGCCTACCACCGCATGCGGCTGGTTACCTGGACGCTGATCAGCGTGGCCCTGCTGGCCGCCTGCTGGTTCATTCCCTACGTCAACCAGACCGCCACCATCGTCGCTGCGGCGGTGCTGGCGGTGATCGCCGTGCCGCTGCTGCTGCCGTTCATCCGCAAGCCGCTGCTGACCGGCCCGATGATGAAGGTGTTCCGCAAGGTGCTGCCGCCGCTGTCGCAGACCGAGCGCATCGCGCTGGAAACCGGTTCGGTTGGTTTCGAGGGCGAACTGTTCACCGGTGATCCGGACTGGAACATCCTGCTCAACTACCCCAAGCCGCAGCTGACTGCTGAAGAACAGGCCTTCCTCGATGGCCCGGTGGAAGAGCTGTGCACGATGGTCAACGACTGGGAAATCACCCACGTCCACGCCGACCTGCCGCCGGAGCTGTGGGCCTTCATCAAGAAGAACAAGTTCTTCGGCATGATCATCCCGAAGGAGTACGGCGGCCTGGGCTTCTCCGCGCTGGCCCACCACAAGGTGATCCAGAAGCTGGCCTCGGTGTCCTCGGTGGTCAGCTCCACCGTCGGCGTGCCCAACTCGCTGGGCCCGGGTGAACTGCTGGTGCATTACGGCACCCAGGAACAGAAGGACCAGTACCTGCCGCGCCTGGCCGATGGCCGCGAAGTGCCCTGCTTCGGCCTGACCGGTCCGTTCGCCGGCTCCGACGCCACTTCGATCCCGGACTACGGCATCGTCTGCAAGGGCGAGTGGAACGGCGAGCAGGTGCTCGGCGTCAAGCTGACCTTCGACAAGCGCTACATTACCCTGGCCCCGGTCGCTTCGCTGATCGGCCTGGCCTTCCGCATGTACGACCCGGATGGCCTGATCGGCGATACCCGCGACATCGGCATCACCCTGGGCCTGCTGCCGCGTGATACCGCCGGCGTCGAAATCGGCCGTCGCCACTTCCCGCTGAACTCGACGTTCCAGAACGGTCCGATCCGCGGCAAGGACGTGTTCATTCCGCTGACCCAGCTGATCGGCGGCGCAGCCATGGCCGGCAAGGGCTGGAACATGCTCAACGAGTGCCTGGCGGTGGGCCGCTCGATCACCCTGCCGTCCACCGCCAGCGGCGGTGCCAAGGCCGGTGCCGCCGTGACCGGCGCCTATGCGCGCATCCGCAAGCAGTTCGGCCTGTCGGTCGGCCGCTTCGAGGGCGTGGAAGAAGCGCTTGCCCGCATCGGCGGCAAGGCGTACAAGATCAGTGCGCTGTCGCAGGCCACCGCCGCTGCGGTTGACCGTGGCGATGTGCCGTCGGTGCCGTCGGCCATCGCCAAGTACCACTGCACCACCATGAGCCGTGAAGTGATCTCGGACATGATGGACGTGATCGGCGGCAAGGGCATCATCCTGGGGCCGCGCAACTTCGCCGGCCGCAGCTGGCAGGCCGCGCCGATCGCGATCACCGTGGAAGGCGCCAACATCATGACCCGCAGCCTGCTGATCTTCGGCCAGGGTGCGATCCTCTGCCACCCGTGGGTGCTGAAGGAAATGAAGGCCGCGCAGGATGCGGATACCCGTGCCGGCCTGCAGGAGTTCGACCGCAGCCTGTTCGGCCACATCCGCTTCGGCATCTCCAATGCCGTGCGTTCGTTCTGGTTCGGCCTGACCGGCGCGCGCTTCGGCGCCGCCCCGGGCGACGCCTACACCCGCCGCTACTTCCGCAAGCTGGACCGTTACTCGGCCAACCTGGCGCTGATGGCCGACATCTCGATGATGACCCTGGGCGGCAAGCTGAAGTTCAAGGAATCGCTGTCCGGCCGCCTGGGCGACGTGCTGAGCCATGTCTACATGACCAGCGCCATGCTCAAGCGCTACCACGACGAAGGTGCACCGCAGGCCGACCAGCCGCTGCTGGCCTGGGCCTTCCATGACAGCGTGCACAAGATCGAAGAGTCGCTGTCGGCCGCGCTGCGCAACTTCCCGATCCGTCCGATCGGCTGGCTGATGTGGGCGCTCATCTTCCCGTTGGGCCGTCGTGCCGAGGCTCCGGGTGATCGCCTGAGCCGCCGCGTCGCCGCCCTGCTGATGGCGCCGAATGAAGCCCGCGACCGTCTCGCCAATGGCGTGTTCCTGACCCCGTGCGAGAACAACCCGGGGGGCCGCATCAACAGTTACCTGAGCAAGGCGATCATGGCCGAGCCGGTGGAGCGCAAGTTCCTCAAGGCGCTGAAGAGCAAGGGCATCGAGGCGCTGGACTTCAAGGCGCAGCTGGACGAAGCCGTGGCCGAGGGCGTGATCACCCAGGACGAGCGCAGCCTGCTGGAAGAGCTGCGCACGCTCACCCTGGACACCATCACCGTGGACGACTTCGACACCCACGAACTGCGCGCGGCCAGCTACTACGACCGCCAGCACAAGGATCCGCATTCGCAGGCGGCCTGATCGCCCGCGACACGCGTTGCCTTCGACGGCGGGCCTCGGCCCGCCGTCGCGTTATCCGCCGACCGGAATACCCCTCATGTCCACGCCCCTGCTCTCGCTTTACCAACGCCTGCAGCGCTGGCCCGCCGGCACCTGGCTGTTCTCGCGCGCGGTGTGTTTCAAGGCGCCCTACTTCGCCAGCATCGCGCCACGCATCACCCGCCTGGAACACGGTCGCTGCGAAGGCACGCTGGCCGATCGCCGCAGGGTGCGCAACCACATCGGCACGGTGCACGCGATCGCGATGTGCAACCTGGCCGAACTGACCGCCGGGCTGATGGTCGACGCGTCGCTGCCGAAGGGCATGCGCTGGATCCCGAAGGGGATGCAGGTGCAGTACCTGGCCAAGGCGCGTGGCACGCTGCAGGCGGTGGCGCTGCCGGCACAGCCGATTGCGGTCGCGGCCGAGGGCTATGCGCTGCCGGTGACGGTCAGCGTGCGCGACCGCGCGGGGACGGAAGTGTTCAGCGCGGTCATCGACATGTGGATGTCGCCGGCGAAGTAAGTTCCCGCGAACGGCGCAGCCCCTCATGGGTGGACGGTTATCGCGGAAAGCCTTGGTTTGGCTGGGGGCGGTGAGTTCGCGGGGGACGCCGTGAACCCATCCCTGGGGGCTTGGCCGCGGCATCCATGCCGCGGCCAAGCCTACACGGACGTACTTGCGGCGTCCCCCCGCGAACCCAACCCGCCCGGCCACCCCCATGACAAGCTCTACGCGACCACCCACGAGGGGCTGCGCCGTTGGCTGGAAACTACGCTACCGCGCGAAACACCAACGCCAGGATCGCAGGCACCGCCTGGATCATGAAGATCCGGCGGCTCACGCTGTACGCCCCATAGCACCCCGCCACCACCACGCAGGCCAGCGAGAACGTCACCAGCACCGGCTGCCCGATCACCAGCCCCACCACGATGCCTGCTGCCAGGAAGCCGTTGTACAAGCCCTGGTTGGCCGCCAGCACGCGCGTGGTCGCCGCCTTCTCCGGCGTGTTGCGGAACGTCTTCAGACCCAGCGGGCGGGTCCACAGGAACATCTCAAGCGCCAGGAAATAGACGTGCAGCAGTGCGACCAGCAAGGTCAGGGCGAGTGCGATCCAGTACATGGGCGGTTCCTTGGACAGGGATGGGGCTCGGAGCCCGGGAAATCATCGGTCGCGCGGCAGTTTCTTTTCTTCGCGCAGTACACCGAACGCGGCTGCGGTCATGCACGCGGCCACCAGCATGCCGCCGATGAACACTACGTGCGAGCCGAACAATGACAGGCCCTTGTGCACCCAGGCAAAGCTCAGGTCCGCACCGCGGTAGACCACGGTGTCGATCGCTGCGCCGGCCTTGTAGCGCCACTGCCGGTCCACGCGCGTGTAGATTGTCTCGCGCGCCGGCTTGGCCAGTGCGAATTCGCTGGCCCGGGTCATCACCTGCACTACCGCGACCATCAGCGGCATCGGCGAGGCCGCCAGCACCGAAAAGCCGATCAGGATCGCGAAACCGGGAATCAGCAGTGCCGGCGCGATGCCGTGGCGCGACAGCAACCAACGGGTCAGGCCCAGCTGCATCAACAGCGCCAGCGCATTCACCGCCAGGTCGATGCGCGAGAAGAACGCGGTACTGGCCGCCGGGTCGGTGAAGGCCGCGCGCACGATGCTGGCCTGCTGGTTGTACAGCAGCGTGCCGACGCCCACCCCGAACACCACCATCACCGCCAGCCAGCGCAGCAGCGGCTCGCGCACGATCAATTTCAGGCCGTCCAGCACGCTGCCGCCCATCGGCTGCTCGCCGGACACCAGCTGCTGCTCGCGTTCGCGCAGCACCGCCCAGTGCCGCAGCCGCCAGATGCACAACAGGCACACGACCAGGAATCCCGCCGAGACCAGCATGAGGTTGGCGATGCCCACGCGCTGCACCAGCGCACTGGTGATCAACGGGCCGAGGAAGGCACCGACGGTGCCCGCCGCGCCAATGTATCCATAGAAGGCCCGGGCCTGCACATTGGAGAACACATCAGCCATGAAGCTCCAGAACACCGCCACCGCGAACAGGTTGAAGACGGTGATCCAGAAGAAGAAGGCCATGCCGCGGCCCGGCACGCCGCTGTCGAACATCATGTAGAAGCCCAGCAGGGTCACGATGAAGAAGCCATACACCGCCGGCAGGAACACCCGTCGTGGGAAGCGGCTGACCAGCCAGCCGTACACCGGCTGCAGCACCAGCATGATCACGAACACGCAGGAGAACAGGAACTGCAGCACGAAGTCCTTCAACGCGACGCCGTGGTTGGCGAACCAGGCGATCAGCACGGGCGGGAACACCGTTTCCAGGTCTGCCGAGGCGGCCATGGCCTCACGCACCGGGCGCAGCACGTAGTAGCCGCTGAGCAGGCAGAAGAAGTACAGGAACGACCACCACAGCGCCGGCGACTCGCGCAGTGCCGCCGTCAGGCCCTGCAGCGGCCCCTTCCCCCGTACCGCACTCACGCGGTGTCCCTCGCCTGAAGACGGCGGTTGGACAGCGGCATGGCAGGCTCCGGGGCGATGAAACGCGTACGTTAGCCAATGCACCGCAACATCGCCAGCGCGACGCGCCTTCCTGCGGGCGGATCAGCTCCGCTGATCAGCCCGGGATGACACGTTCCGATACATGCTTCCAGCACCTCAAATTCCAAATTTTTCAACGAGATGCGCATTCATCTTCGCTTTGTTTGTGCACAAGGGAAAAGCGGCGCTAGAATCGCCATCAGCAGTCGCGCACGGGTCCAACCGATGAAAAAGAACAGCCTGCGTCGCCCGATCCGTTCGGCGGCCACCGGTTTGCTGGGCATGCTGATGCCCGTTGCCTTGTCCACCACCGCGCAGACACCGCCGGCATTGCCGCCGATGCCGACCAACATCGAATCCGCTGCGGGTCCCACTGTCGCCCACACCCAGCCGGCGGCCTACCGCACCGGCCTGGTGCCGCGCGTGCAGGCCCCGGCGCCCGGCTTCAACGTCGCCAACATCGAATCGATGGCGCAGCAGCTCACCTATGGCGAACGCGTGCCGGGCATGGCCGTGGCGATCGTGCAGGGCGGCCGCATCCTCAGCGCGCGCGGCTATGGCGTTACCGACGTCAACAACCCGCTGCCGGTCGATGCCCACACCGTGTTCCGCCTGGCCTCGCTGTCCAAGGCCTTCGCCGGCACCATGGCCGGCCTGCTGGTCAACGACGGCACGCTGCGCTGGGACAGCAAGGTCACCGACTATGTGCCGGGCTTCCGCCTGAACTCGCCGGAAGCCACTGATCGCCTGACCGTGGCCGACGTGCTCAGCCATCGCGTCGGCCTGCCCTACAACGCCTACGACCGCGACATCGAAGGCAACGCCGAGTACTACGCGCTGACCCAGAAACTGGCCAACACCAGCCTGAAGTGCCTGCCTGGCGACTGCTATGCCTACCAGAACGTAGCCTTCAGCCTGATCGGCGATGTCGTCTACGCGGCCTCCGGCAGCTTTTACGAGCAGTCGGTCGAGCGCCGCATCTTCAAGCCGCTGGGCATGAACGATGCCAGCCTCGGCCTGGCCGGCATCCAGGCCAGCTCGCGCTGGGCGCGTCCGCATGTGCGCAGCCGCAACGGCTGGGTCTCGCTGACGCCGAAGCCGACCTACTACCGGGTCGCCCCGGCGGCCGGCGTCAATGCCAGCGCCAGCGACATGGCGCAGTGGCTGCTCGCCCACACCGGCCACCGCCCCGACGTGCTGCCGGCACCGCTGCTGGCCACCCTGCATTCGAGCCTGATCAGCACCCCCGGCGAGATGCGTTCTGGCTGGCGCCGCGAGCGCCTGCACTCGGCCGGCTACGCCCTGGGCTGGCGCACCTTCGACTACGCCGGCCACGACGTGGTGTTCCATGCCGGTGCCGTGCAGGGCTATCGCGGCCTGGTCGCGCTGGTGCCGGAACGCGATCTGGGCATTGCCATCATGTGGAATGGCGAAAGCAGCCTGCCCAGCGGCCTGCTGCCGACCGTGCTCGACTCCGCGCTCGGCCTGCCGGCGCAGCGCTGGCTGGACGTGGACACCGACTTCGGCAGCGACAACCTGATGGCCGAGGGCGCCAGCCCTGCCCAGCAGGACAAGCGCAAGGGCAAGGGCGCCTCGGGCAATCGTGCGGTGGCGTCGCCGCGCTGATAAGGCGGGCTCGATCGGGTGTGCGAAGGGCGGCCTGCGGGCCGCCCTTTTTGTTGTTGTGTAGGGCCGAGCCGAGCCGTGCTCGGCTGAGCGGAATCCTGGCGCAAGGCGGCCGAGCATGGGCTCGGCTCTACAGCTCCGCAGCATTAGTGCGCGAAGTAGTGCATGCCGCCGTCCACCGGAATCACCGCGCCTGTGATGTAGCCGGCCAGCGGCGAGGACAGGAACGCCACCAGTGGCGCCACTTCCTCGGGTTCACCGAAGCGTCCGATCGGGATGTTGCTGGCGATGAACGCACGTCGGCTTTCCTCGGTGGGATGCAGGCGTTCCAGGATCTGCGCGCTGTTGATGCGCCCCGGTGCAATCGCATTCACCGTAATGCCCTGCCCGGCCACCTCCGACGACAGCCCCTTGCTCCACAGATGCAGCGCCGCCTTCGCCGCAGTGGCCGCGTTCACCGCACGCGGTTCCATCGAACCACTGAAATTGATCACCCGTCCCCATGCCTGCGCCTGCATGCCAGGCAACAGCGCCTGGGTCATCCGCCGCGCGGCGGAAAAGTTCAGGGCGATCGCTTCCTCCCAGACATCATCATCGGCATCGACGGTGGTCGGCCGGGAGCCACCTGCGGCGTTGACCAGGATGTCGACGCGTTGCAATGCCTCCCGGGATGCCTGCGCGATGTACCGGACGTCACCGGCCACGGTGACATCGCCGGCCACGATGACCGGTGCCGCGCCGCCTTCGGCTTCGATCCGCGCCGCCAGCGCCTGCAGCGGTGCCCGCTGCCGTGACGTGATGGCAACGCGCACGCCCTGGGCCGCCAGCTGCCTGGCGACGGCGGCACCGATGCCGCTGGCCGCGCCCGTCACCAAAGCGGTGCGGCCTGCAAGATTCAAGTCCATGGTGTTCTCCTGTCCGCATGGCCGGCCAATCCAGCCCTTGCACGACATGCTGTTTGATCACCCCTGATTGATAAACTCCGCGCAGGTTTCAGCATTCAACACCCGGGGTGTCAGATGAACCTGCTGGAAAGCATGCAGGTCTACGTGCTGATCGTGGACAAGGGCAGCCTCAGTGCTGCAGCTGCGGCGATGGACATCTCCGCGACGATGGCCGGCAAGCATCTGCGTGCATTGGAATCACGGCTGGGCATGCAGCTGTTGAGCCGAACCACCCGGCGCCAGCACAGGACGCCGTTCGGCCAGGACTACTACACGCGCTGCCGGGAGATCCTGCGCCTGGTGGACGAAACCGATGCGCAGGCGCAGCACCAGCACCTGGCACCGGCGGGCACGCTGCGCATCAGTGCACCGGTGATCTTCGGTACGCATGCACTGGTACCGGCACTGGCCGAGTACATGGCGCGCCATCCGGATGTCCGGGTCGAAGCGACGCTGACCGATCGCGTAGTCGACCTCGCCGAAGAGGGCTTCGAAGCGGCGCTGCGGATCGGCACGCTGGCCGACAGCAGCGTGCTGGTGGCGCGAGCCCTGGCCCCTTATCGCCTGATGATGTGCGCCTCGCCGGCGTATCTGGCCAGGCATGGCACGCCAGACAGCGTGCATGCACTTGCCGGCCATCAATGCCTGTCGTTCGAACCGAGTGCACTTGCACAGTGGCTGCAGGACGACGCTGGCGAGCTCGACCACGTGCCCGACGGCCGGCTGCAGATCAACAATGGCGAAGCGCTGCGTTCGGCGGCGCTGCATGGCCTGGGCATCATCCTGCAGTCGACGCTGCTGCTGGCAGCCGATGTCGAGGCTGGGCGACTGGTGCAGCTGCTCCCAGGGCACGGCCAGGCCGGTCGGCCGATGCATGTGGTCTATGCGCACGATCGTTACCATTCCACCCGCCTGCGCAGCTTCCTCGACTTCCTGGTGGAACGATTCCCGCCGGCAATCGCCCAACCAGGCGACCGAAGCCGCCCATAAAAAAACCCCCTCCCCGCTGGGCAGCCAGGGAAGGGGGTTTCAGGATGCGGCTATCGGGAAGTACTTAGATCAGCGGCGCCGGGGTTGCCGGCAGAGCGACCGGAGCGGCCTTCTTCTTGCGGGCGGCCGGCTTGCGCTTGGCAACCTTCTTCGCTGCCTTCTTCGGGGCAGCCTTCTTGGTGGCCTTCTTCGCGGTCTTCTTTACTGCCTTCTTGGCGGTCTTCTTGACGGCCTTCTTGGCAGTCGCCTTCTTTGCGACCTTCTTGGCCGGCTTGCGGGCCGTAGCCTTCTTGGCAGTCTTCTTGGTGGCCTTCTTGGCCGCCTTCTTCGCGGTCTTCTTGACGGCCTTCTTGGCAGTGGACTTCTTGGCGACCTTCTTCGCCGCCTTCTTCACTGCCTTCTTCGCAGTGGTCTTCTTGGCGACCTTCTTCGCCGCCTTCTTCACTGCCTTCTTGGCAGTCGCCTTCTTCGCGACCTTCTTCACTGCCTTCTTGGCAGCGGCCTTCTTCGCGACCTTCTTCACCGCTTTCTTGGCGGCGGGCTTCTTCTTCGCAGCTTTCTTGGTTGCCATGGGATGGCTCCTCGTCAGTGATAGGGAGTTGAAACGCCCAGTTGGATCAAACCCGCGGATGCTGCGTGCGGGGACCGCCGGCGCGTCAAGCGCGCCGTTACGGATGCGGCGATGCCCGCCTCGATCGGCGGAGCGGACATCGGAACGGAAGGTGCCTTGCATTTCTCCGGGGGAAGCGGGGCCGTGTCCACCGTCATCAGGGTCGCGGTGGTCTTGAAGGGGCTGCTTCGCATCGGACGATTGATTCTGCGCACTCGGTTGGGCAGGCAAGGTCTGCTGAGGCGAAACCTAATCACGGTTTTTTTTACTGTCAACAACCCCCGCGAAAAATTTTCACATCCGCGCCTTTCCGAGTGCCGTCGGCGCCACTGCTCTACGCGGCCCGCCATGGCGGTTGAAGCGTCGCGCAAGCGTGCTGCATGCACCGGCATCGATGCATACGTTGAACAAAAAGCACTTGAAATAAGCACTCCGCGCATCTAGACACAGACTCGCAACGGCATCGCGCGTGCGACGTCGATGGTCACCGGCGCCGCCACCAACGCCAGCACAACAGCGCCGCAACAGGGGGCGAAAAGTTTTCACATCCGAGTGCGTCGGCGCGGGGCTGAAACGCGGATTTGCGCAAAACTGCGCACGCCCATCGGCACCGTTCGCCTGTCGGCTGATGCCACGCCGAGGGTGCGCAGCGAACCCCGCGTCATGAGTCCGGTGCAGTCGCCAAAACAAAAACGGCCACCCGAAGGTGGCCGTTCCAGAATCCGGAAACGACGACTCAGTGGTCTTCGTTCTCCAGGGCCTCGGCGTACGCGTCAGGGTCCAGCAGCTCGTTGACCTCATCGGCGTTGGTCAGTTCGACCACGAACATCCAGCCTTCGCCGTAGGCATCTTCGTTGATGGTTTCCGGCTTGTCGGACAGGGCCGAGTTGACCTCGACGACCTTGCCGCTGATCGGGCTGTAGACGTCCGAGGCGGCCTTCACCGACTCGACGACGGCGATCTGCTCGCCAGCCTTGGCGTCGGCGCCGACTTCCGGCAGCTCGACGTAGACCAGGTCACCCAGCAGGCCCTGGGCGTGGTCGGAAATACCGACGGTGACGCGGCCATTGCCTTCGACACGGGCCCACTCATGGGACTTGAGGAACTTGAGGTCGCCGGGGATCTCGCTCATGGGACTGCTCCAGAGATATGCAGGGGTGGAAAAAACGGGGCTAGTGTAACCAACCGGCCGCCACTGCTGTCAGTGACGACCGGCACGTACGGATCAGGCGTCGGTGAGCACGCCGGGCTGCGCCTGGCCTTCCCGAACGAACGGGAACTTGACCACCCGCACCGGCACCTGACGGCCGCGGATGTCGACGGTGACCTCGCCGAGTTCACCGGCCGGCACGCGGGCGAAGGCGATGCCCTTGGCCAGCGTCGGCGAGAAAGTGCCGGACAGGATCTCGCCCTGGCCGCTGGCCGTGGTGACCGTCTGGCCGTGGCGCAGCACGCCCTTCTCGTCCATCACCAGACCGATCATCTGGCGCGCGGTGCCGGCGCTCTTCTGCGCCTCCAGCACGTCGCGGCCGATGAAGTCGCGGCCTTCGTCCAGCGACACGGTCCAGGCCAGCGCCGCTTCGTACGGGCTGATCTCTTCGTCCATGTCCTGGCCGTACAGGTTCATGCCCGCTTCCAGGCGCAGGGTGTCGCGCGCGCCAAGGCCGGCCGGCTTCACGCCCGCCGCCAGCAGGCGGTTCCAGAAGGCGACCACGGCGTCCTGCGGAAGCAGGATCTCGAAACCATCTTCACCGGTGTAGCCGGTGCGCGCGACGAACAGCTCGACGCCGTCATCGGACTGCACCTGCAGGGCGGCGAAGCGGCCCAGCTTGGTCAACGCTGCGCGGTCGGCTTCGCGGGCCAGGCCGATCACGATGTCGCGCGCCTGCGGGCCCTGCACGGCGAGGATGGCCAGGTCCGGGCGCTGCTCGACGGCGACGTCGAACGGCGCAGCCTGCTCGCGCAGCCAGGCCAGGTCCTTCTCGCGGGTAGAGGCATTGACCACCATGCGGAAGAAGTCGTCGCCCAGGTAGTAGACGATCAGGTCGTCGATGACGCCGCCGCGCGGATTCAGCATGCACGAGTACAGTGCCTTGCCGGTCACCTTCAGCTTGTCGACCGAGTTGGCCAGCAGGCGGCGCAGGAACGGCTTGACCTGGTCACCGCGCAGGTCGACCACCGTCATGTGGCTGACGTCGAACACGCCGGACTCACGGCGCACCAGATGGTGCTCGTCCAGCTGCGAGCCGTAGTGGATGGGCATGTCCCAACCCCCGAAATCGACCATCTTGGCGCCAAGGGCGCGGTGGGTATCGTTGAGCAGCGTCTTCTGGGTCATGACCGGGTCCGGCAGCAGAGGAAACAGGAAACCCCATTATCCCAGATCGGTCGCCCGCAGGCGTGCCGCAGCGCAGCGGTTCATGCAAGCGGAAGTGCAACCCGCCCCGCCCTTTCCTCTGCCGGCGAGGCAATGCCCGCAAGACGCCGCAGCCGCCCGCTACAGGCGCACCCGCCCACGCAGGATGTCGAGGAACATCACCCAGTCACCCATGAACGAGTACAGCGGATGGCGGAACGTCGCCGGTCTGTTCTTCTCGAAGAAAAAATGGCCGACCCAGGCGAACCCGTAGCCGCAGAACAGGGCGCCAAGCAGGAACAGCGGCTGGCCGCGCAGCGAGGCAGTGGCGACCAGCAGCAGGACCCCGCAACTGCCGATGAAGTGCAGCCGCCGCGATACCGGGTGGCGGTGCTCGCTGAGATAGAACGGATAGAACTCGCGGAAGCTGGCGAAGCGGGACATGAGCAGGCTCCGGGGACCAGGGTCGCCCACATCATGCGCCTTCCGGAAGGCAGCGCTGCCCTTGTAGAGCCGAGCCATACTCGGCTTGCGCGTGCCAGCGCGGCCGGAAGGAAGAGCAGCCGAGCATGGCTCGGCTCTACACTGATGAAGTGCGCGGCCCGAACATGATCACCGCCATGCCGGCCAGGCACAGCGCTGCGCCCAGCAGGTCCCAGCGGCTGGGACGAATGCCATCGACCAGCCACAGCCAGAACAGCGCGGTGCCGATGTAGACGCCACCGTAGGCGGCATAGACCCGTCCACTGGCCGTCGGGTGCAGGGTCAGCAGCCAGGCGAACACGGCCAGGCTGGCCGCCGCCGGCAGCAGCAGCCAGACGCTGCCTCCCTTGCGCAGCCACAACCATGGCAGGTAGCAGCCGACGATCTCGGCCAGCGCGGTCAGCAGGAACAGGCCGAGCGTTTTCACGCCTTCTCTGCTGCCTTGGCCTGCTGCCACAGTGCTTCCTGCGCATCCAGGTCCAGTTCGGCCAACGCGTCACCCTGTGCGTCGGCCTGCGCTTCCATCGCGCGGAAGCGACGCTCGAACTTGTGGTTGGCACCACGCAGTGCAGCGCCCAGATCGATATCGGCATGACGCGCCAGGTTCGCGCAGACGAACAGCAGGTCGCCCAGTTCTTCCTGCAGGCGCGCCTTGTTGCCCGCGACATCGCCACGTTCGAACTCCTCGCGCAGCTCCTGCAGCTCCTCGGCGGCCTTGTCCAGCACCGGCAGCGGACCCGGCCAGTCGAAACCGACCTTGGCCGCGCGCGACTGCAGCTTCACCGCCCGCTGCCATTCCGGCAGGCCGCGCGAGACACCGGCCAGTGCGGAGGTGTCCTGCTCGCCCTTGGCGGCACGCTCGGCGCGCTTGATCGCCTCCCAGTTGCGCGTCACCCCGTCGGCATCGTCCACGCTGACATCGGCGAACACGTGCGGGTGGCGGCGCTGCATCTTGTCGCTGATCGCACGGGCGACCTCGGCGAAGGCAAACGCGCCCTGCTCCTCGGCCATGCGTGCGTGGAACACCACCTGCAGCAGCAGGTCGCCGAGCTCGTCGCAGAGATCGTCCAGGTCACCCCGGTCGATCGCATCGGCGACTTCGTAGGCTTCCTCGATGGTGTAGGGGGCGATGGTCGCGAAGTTCTGCTCCAGATCCCACGGGCAGCCGCCCTGCGGGTCACGCAGCCGCGCCATGATCGCCAGCAGGCGCTCCAGTTCGCTGCTTGCGGCGCTGCCGGTGGTGGGGGTGTCGTGCGCGCTCATGGGGCCTCCAGGATCAGTCGGACAACCAGTCGCGCCATGGCAGGCTGGTATCACCAAGGGCAATGAAATCGCCGTTCAACAGTGTCTCGCGGCGGTTGTAGCGGAACGGCTTGCCGGTCGCCGCCGACAGCACCGCGCCGCCGGCGGCATGCAGCACGCACTGGCCGGCGGCGGTATCCCATTCGGAGGTCGGGCCCAGCCGCGGATAGACATCCAGGCCGCCTTCGGCGATCCGGCAGAATTTCAGTGACGAGCCCTGTGCGATGGTCTCGATGCGGCCCATGCGCGCCAGCAGCGCCTCGGTTTCCGGCGAGCGGTGCGAGCGGCTGGCGGCAACGCGCAGCGGAGCCGTGGCCGGCGTGCGGGTGCGCAGCACGGTGTCATGCAGGCCCTGCCGCCGATAGGCCAGCTCGCCGCGCATGGCATGCCAGACGATGCCGGTGACCGGCGCCAGCACCACACCAAAGGCCGGCGCGCCCTGGTAGATCAAGGCGATGTTGACGCTGAATTCGCCGTTGCGCTTGACGAACTCGCGGGTACCGTCGAGCGGATCCACCAGCCAGTAAGCGCCCCAATGGCGGCGCTGCTCCCAGCCCACCTGCGCCGATTCCTCGGACAGGATCGGCAGGTCCGGTGTCAGCTGCCGCAGGCCCAGCTCAATGACCTGGTTGGCCGCCAGGTCGGCCGCGGTGACCGGGCTGTTGTCGTCCTTGATCTGGACCTCGAATCCATCGGCATACACCTGCATGATGGCTTGGCCGGCCTGCTGGGCGATGGCGATGGCGGTCTCGCGCAGGTCCGTGGTCAGTTTGATCATCGCGTTCCCTGCAGCCACTGGCGGGCAATGAACAGCGCCGCCAGCGAGCGTCCCTCGGAGAAGTCCTCGCGCAACATCAGCTGGTCCAGTTCGGCCAGCTTCCACGGCACCACTTCCAGTTCTTCCGGCTCGTCGCCGGCCAGCTTTTCCGGGTACAGGTCGCGCGCCACCACCAGCCACGACTGGTGGCTCATGTAGGTCGGGGCAAGGGTCATTGCGCGCAGCACGTCGACCCGGCGCGCACCGTAACCGGCTTCTTCCTTCAGCTCGCGGTCGGCGGCCTGCTCGGGGGTTTCGCCGGCGTCGATCCGGCCCTTGACCAGGCCCAGTTCGTAGCGGTGCATGCCGGCGGCGTATTCACGCACCAGCAGCACGGTCTCATCGTCGAGCATCGGCACCACCACCACCGCGCCGTGGCCACGGCTGACCAGGCGCTCGAACCGGCGACGTTCACCGTTGGAGAATTCCAGGTCCAGATGCTGGCGCTGGAAGGGGCCGTTCTCCTCATCGGTGATCCGATGGATGATCGGCAAGCGACGGCCGGCACGGTCATCGTTCATGCGGAATCTCCGCGGCGGCCGGCGCCAGCGCCGGGGCCGATAGAATGTGCAGGCAGCAACATGTTCATGAGCCCGAAATGCTAGCAGACCCAACCCCCTCCCCGCTGGCCCAGCACTGGCGGCAACGCGACCTGCAGGTGCTGTGGCACCCGTGCACGCAGATGCGTGAGCATCCGGACACCCTGCCACTGGTGCCGATCGCCCGCGGTGAAGGCGCATGGCTGATCGACCACGACGGCCACCGCTACCTGGACGCCGTCAGCAGCTGGTGGACCAACCTGTTCGGCCATGCCGAGCCGCGCATCGGCGGCGCCATCGCGGCGCAGGCCGGGCAGCTGGAACAGGTGATGCTGGCGGGCTTCGGCCACGAGCCGGCGATCACCCTGGCCGAGCGCCTGCTGGCGCTGGCGCCACGCCAGCCCGGCCGCGCGCCGTTGGCCAAAGTGTTCTACGCCGACAACGGCTCGGCCGGCGTGGAAGTGGCGCTGAAGATGGCCTTCCAGTATTTCCAGAACCGCGGCGAGCCACGGCGCACGCGCTTCATCGCGCTGGAAAACGGCTACCACGGCGAGACCCTGGGTGCGCTGGCGCTGGGCGATATTCCGCTGTATCGCCGCGTCTATGCACCGCTGCTGGCCGAAGGCCTGTTCGCGCCATCGCCCGATGCCTACCTGGCCGAACCGGGCCAGAGCGCGGCAGATCGCGCACGGCAGGCTGCCGACGGCTTGGCCACGCTGTTCGACCAGCATCCGGGCGAGATCTGCGCGGTGATCCTGGAACCGCGCCTGCAGTGTGCCGGCGGCATGCGCATGCATGACCCGGTCTATCTGCAGCGCGTGCGCGAACTGTGCGATGCCCATGGCGCGTTCATGATCGCCGACGAGATCGCCACCGGATTCGGCCGCACCGGCACCCTGTTCGCCTGCGAGCAGGCAGGGGTGATGCCGGACCTGATGTGCCTTTCCAAGGGCCTGACCGGCGGCTTCCTGCCGCTGGCCGCCGTGCTGTCCACGCAGGCGCTGTACGACGCCTTCCTCGACGACTCGCGCGAGCGCGCCTTCCTGCATTCGCACAGCTACACCGGCAATCCGCTGGCCTGCGCGGCAGCACTGGCGACGCTGGACATCTTCCGCGACGACGATGTGATCGCCCGCAACCGGGGCATCGCGTCGGTGATGGGCACGCTGGCGGCGCCATTTTCCGACCATCCGCACGTGGCCGACGTGCGCCAGGCCGGCATGGTGGTGGCGTTCGAGCTGTCGCGCGACGGCAACAGGCGCACGCCTTTCGACCCGGGCCTGCGGCTGGGCCTGAACGCTTACAAGGCCGCCCTCAAGCGCGGCGTGGTGCTGCGCCCGCTGGGCGACGTCCTGTACTGGATGCCACCCTATTGCGTGGATGACGAACAACTGGAGCTGCTGGCACACACCACGCTGGCGGCCATCGACGAGGCGATTGCATGCGCGTGACCCGCTGCCCCATCGACCTGGCGCTGCACAGCGGCCAGACCGTGACCCTGCCGGAAGAGACGGCCAACCACCTGGTGCGGGTGATGCGCCTGCGCGAGGGCGATACGTGCGTGCTGTTCAACGGCGATGGCAACGACTACAGCGCGACACTGACCGTGGCCGGCAAGCGCGAGGTACAGGTCCGCATCGATGCTGTGCAGGCCATCGACAATGAATCACCGCTGGCGATCACCCTGCTGCAGGGCATCGCCCGTGGCGAGAAGATGGACCTGATCCTGCAGAAGGCCACCGAACTGGGCGTGGCGGCGATCATTCCGGTCAACGCCGAGCGCACCGAGGTGAAGCTCGATCCAGCACGGGCCGAGAAGCGCGTGGCGCACTGGAACAACGTGGTGACGTCGGCCTGCGGCCAGTCCGGGCGTGCGCGCATCCCGCAGGTGGGTTCGCCGCTGTCGCTGGCGCAGGCTGCGGCGGTACTGCCGGCCGATACGCTGCGGCTGACCCTGGACCCGCGGGGCGCACATCGCCTGTCGACGCTGACGGCCGCTCCGGCAGGGGGCCTCGTGCTTGCGATCGGCCCGGAAGGAGGCTGGTCCCCGCGCGACCGCGACCAGCTGGCAGCGGCCGGGTTCCAGGGACTGCAGCTGGGCCCGCGGATCCTGCGCACGGAAACGGCCGGACTGGCCGCGATCGCGGCGTTGCAGGCGCGGTTGGGCGACCTGGGATAGGACAGGTTCGTGGTAGAGCCGGTCGCTGGCCGGCATCCACCGGATCATGGGGTTGCCGGCCAGCGGCCGGCACTACCGGTCTGGTGGATCAGGCGGCGAGCGAATCCAGCGCCGCTTCCAACGCGTCCAGGTTCGGCAGCAGTGCACTCTGCTCACCCAGCAGCACGCGCATGTGCACGGTCTGCGGCAGGGTTTCTTCGGAGGCGTCGGCTAGCAAGCCGTCGCGCGGCACCGAGATCAGCTGCGGAAAGTTCTGCGTCAGCAGCGCGTAGTACGGGCGCTGCGCGTTGCCGCTGAGGGACTTCAGCACCACCACCTTGTTGTGGCCGGCCACCGTCTCTTCGCCGAGCCCCGAAAGGCGTGCGAACGACACCAGCGGCACCTGCCAGCCGTGCCAGCCGATCTCGCCGACCAGCCAGCGCGGCGCATCGGAGACCGGCTGCACCGGCACGCGCGACATCATTTCGGCCACGGTGGCATTGGGCAGCAGCACGCGCTCGTTGCCGGCCTGGATCAGGACGCCGCGGATTTCGTCATTGCTGGCGTAGCTCATGGTGCGTCTCCGTTGTCGTCCTGCTCACCCCAGCGCGCGGCAATCGCCTGCGCCAGTTCCTGCGGTTCACCGGCCACCATGCCGGCAGCCACCACGGCGGTGGCCGCCGCCGGGTCATAGCAGCCCTCGCCCACCTGCCCGGCCACCCACGCACCGGCGGCCGCCAGGTCCAGCGCCGGGCCTACGTGGGCCAGGTCGGCACCGCTGAGCAGCACCAGCGCGGTGTGTTCGGCCGGCAGCGAAGCGAGCGAAATACCGTTGGCATCGCTCTGGAAATGCAGGCCATCGCTGGCCGCGCGCACGCCGATATCATCGGCCAGCACGTGCACTTCGCCCGGCACCGCGTGCTGGCCGGCCTCGGCCAGCTGCACCGGCAACGGCGAAACACGGGACATCTGCTTGACCAGATTGCCGTAGCGGCCACCATCCAGACGCATGTGCACCAGGACCGGCACGCTCAACGACGCGGGCAGTGCGCCGAGCAGGCGACGCAACGCATCCGGGCCACCGATGCCGGCCAGCACCAGCAGCGATGCGGCACGCGCACCGGCCGGGGCGACGGCATCCAGATCGACCAGGCTCAAATGATCGGTATCGAACGAGGGCTGCGGCGCGACGACCGGCGCCACGGCTTCTGCCGATACGGGTGCTTCGATCGATTCTTCCACCAGCGACCAGGCGGTGTGATCGAAGGAGACCGGCGGTGTCGCAGGCGTCGCCGGTTCGGCCAGTGCCTGCGGCGCCGAAGGCGGATCCAGAGGCTTGGGCACGACCGGCTGCAGCGCCGCCAGGGCCTGCTCCAGCGCGATCGGTTCGTGCAGGTCTGCCGGTGGCGAATACAGGCCGTCGGCCGGAACGTCATCGGCCCAGCTCAGCGCCTGTTCCAGGTGCGGGCGCAGGGCTTCTTCCTGCGGCGCCGGCGCGGGCGCCGGATGGCCAGGCTCCAGCTGCAGGCTGGGCTCTTCTTCGGCGCCCGGCGGCAACACCTGCTGGTGGCCGTGCAGCTTGGCGGCCAGGTGGCGCCCCCAGCGTTGCGCCTCCCAGCCGTCGCGGCGGGCGGCCAGCTCAGCCTCATCGAACACCAGGGTCAGCCCCGGTGCCGAGAGCACGGATTCCAACCGTTCCAGTGCGTCCTCGATGGCAGCTTCCAGCGCGATCACCACGAACTGCGGGGCCGCGGCCTGCAGGACCTGCGGCTCCAGGCCGTTCGGATCATCTTCCAGGACCAGCTGTACATCGGCATGCGCCAGCGCCTCGCGCAGGCGTTCACGCGCCGTACCGGGGCGGGCCAGCAGGGCGACGGCCGGGGCCGGATGGGTTTCACTCACGGACACGGGCGATCCCCAGCAGGTCGTACACGTTACGCATCAGGTCCAGTTCCTGGTACGGCTTGCCCAGATAACGCTGGACACCGATCTCGAAGGCACGCTGGCGGTGCTTGTCGCCGCTGCGCGAGGTGATCATCACGATCGGCACATCCCTGTAGCGCGGATCGGCACGCATCACAGTGGCCAGCTCGTAGCCGTCCATGCGCGGCATCTCGATGTCCAGCAACATCAGGTCCGGCACGCGCTCTTCCAACCGCTCCAGTGCTTCCACGCCATCGCGGGCGACACTGACTTCGAAGTTGTGGCGTTCGAGGATGCGACCGGTCACCTTGCGCATGGTCAGCGAGTCATCGACCACCATCACCAGCGGCACCTGGCGTTCGTCGCGCGGCGCATTGGCCAGCACCGGTGCCGTCGGATTGGCCAGGAAGCGGCGCACCAGCGGCGCGACGTCCAGGATCACCACCACGCGGCCATCGCCGGTGATGGTGGCACCGTAGATGCCCGGTACCGATGCGATCTGCAGGCCCACCGGCTTGACCACGATTTCGCGGTTGCCCAGCACCTGATCGATCGCCACGGCTGCACGCAGGTCGCCGGCGCGGACCAGCAACAGCGGCACCTGGTCCTGGCCATCGGCACGCGCCGGGGCCTGCCCGACCAGGCTGCCGAGGTCATACAACGGATAGTCTTCGCCGCTGTAGCGGTAGCTGCTGTCGGCGGCCTCGAAACGTTCGCGCGACAGGCGGCCGATACCGCTGACCGAGGCCACCGGCACGGCGAAGGTGGTCTCGCCGATCTGCACGAACACCGCCTGGGTGACGGCCAGCGTCTGCGGCAGGCGCAGGGTGAAGCGCACGCCCTGGCCGCGCACCGACTGGATATCGACCGAACCGCCCAGCTGGCGCACTTCGTTGCGCACCACGTCCATGCCCACGCCACGGCCGGCCAGCTGGCTGACCTGGTCAGCGGTGGTGAAACCAGAGGCGAAGATCAGGTTGTCCAGTTCCTGCTCGTTCGGCTGGGCATCGGCAGCCAGCAGGCCACGGTCGATGGCGCGGCGGCGGATCGCCTCGCGGTCCAGGCCGGCGCCGTCGTCGGCCACTTCCAGCACGATTTCCGAGCCTTCGCGGTGCAGGCGGATGGCGATCTCGCCCTCCTCCGGCTTGCCGGCGGCGCGGCGCTGGTCCGGCGCTTCCAGGCCATGCGCCACGGAGTTGCGCAGCATGTGTTCCAGCGGCGCGACCATGCGATCGAGAACATTGCGGTCCAGTTCCCCGTGGGTACCTTCCAGGGTCAGGTGGACCTGCTTGCCGGTATCCATGCCGGACTGGCGGACCACGCGGCGCAGGCGCGGCACCAGGCCATCGAACGGCACCATGCGCGCGCGCATCAGGCCGTCCTGCAGCTCGGAGCTGACGCGCGACTGTTGTTGCAGCAGCGAATCGTACTGGCGCGACAGATCGTCCAGTACCCCTTGCAGGCCGCCAAGGTCGGCCGCCGATTCGTTCAGCGCACGGCTGAGCTGCTGCAGCGTGGAGAAGCGGTCCAGCTCCAGCGGATCGAACTTCTGGTCTGCCTGGTCCTGCTCACGCTGGTAGCGGGCGACGATCTGCGCTTCGGTTTCCAGGTCGAGCCGGCGCAGCTGGTCGCGCAGTCGCGCATTGGTGCGCTCCAGCTCGCCCATCGCACCACGGAACGCGCCGAGCTGCTGCTCGAGGCGCGAGCGGTAGATCGCCACTTCACCGGCATGGTTGACCAGGCGGTCGAGCAGATCCGCGCGCACGCGCACCTGTTCCTGCTGCGGGCGTGCCAGCGGATCTTCATCGACCACGCCTTCGGCCGGCAGCGGTGCCGACAGTGGCGCATCAAGCAGTGCCGGTGCCGATGCCGGACTGGCAACCGGTGCCGAAGTGGCTTCTGCGACGCTCGCCACGTTGGCTGCGGCTGCAGCAGCCGCCGCAGCGATATCGGTGGTGGTACGCACTTCGAACGCGTCGACCAGGTCCTGCGCCGGTTCCACCACGCGGTGGTCGCCGGTGCGGGTGAGCAGCTGGTGCAGCCGATCAAATCCGCGCTCCAGCAACTGCACATCGCGGCGTTCGATCTCGGTGCGACCAGCGGCGACGGCTTCCAGCAACGATTCGATGCTGTGGCCAAGATCGCCGATGGCGTTGATGCCGGCCATGCGTGCGCCACCCTTCAGGGTATGCAGGTCACGCTGCAGGCCGGCCAGCACCTCGCGGTCCTGCGGCGCATCGCGCAGCTCGCTGATCAGGCCATCACAGTGGTCGAGCAGGTCCTTGCCTTCCTCGACGAAGATGTCGACCAGCTCGCGATCGTAGACGCTGAAGTCGAGCGTATCGGCGCTGTCTTCCGGCACCGGGATGTCAAGGACGTCGGGTGCCACGGTTTCAACCACGTCGGCGTCAGGCGCGCCAACGGCCGGGGCATCCGATACGGCATCGGCATCGGCATCGGCAGCTTCGGCGTGGACTTCCACCTGGCCCGGCGCGTCTTCCAGTTCGAAGAACCGCACCGGTTCGGCGGTGGCCGGCGTCGCGGCCTCCGCGATCTCCTCATTCACCGTCGCCGGGGACGGCTGATCGGCGCTCTCTCCTTCACCGATCGCCGCCTCCCCGCCGACGTCCGCATCCTCGGCAAAGGCTTCCGCCTCGCCCGGCGCGAGTTCGCTGGCCTGCAGGCCGAGCACGGACCTTTGCCCGTCGTCGGCCAGGGGCTGCTCTTCGTCGATCACGTGCAGGCCGGCCTCGAGCGCGGCGTCCAGCGAGACCGGTTCTGCAAACCCCGGCGCAGCCATTTCATCCTGCAGGCTCGACAGCTCGCTGTCGAGTGGCAGTGCAGCAGGCGTCTCGAATGCCTCAGCGTCCGCGACGTGCACGTGATCGAACGAGGACGCATTCAGGTCAGATGCGACGGCTTCGACAGCATCCGGAATCTCTTCGGCATCGCGGTCGTCGACCGGCAGCGCACTGGCATCCAGGTACGGCGACAGATCGTCCACGACGGTCAAACCGGCATCGTCGGCCAACAGCGGCGCGCTTTCGGCCTCCGCCTGGACACCGTCTACCTCAACGCCCGGAACGTCATCGGCCACCTGGATCGATTCGACCACCGGTAGCGACGCCGCTCCCTCACCAGGTACCGACGGCCATCCGGCATCGAAGTAGCGCGAAAGATCGTCGCTGGCGGTCAGCTCACCGACCTCCAGCCCGCCCTCGCCCTCGATCGCGGCATCCTCGACCGGGGTTTCGGCGACATCGGCAACTGCCTGTGGTTCCTGCTCCGCCGCGACGGACGAAAGCGGGACCGCATCGGTTTCAGGCGCGACGGCTGCCGGGGCGTCCGCATCCCATTCCGCCGTCGGTTCGTCATCCAGCGCCAGCTCAGCTTCGTCGTCCTCCAGGCCCACCATCGGCCAGCGCGCTTCCGGCAACTCGCTGGCCAGCGCCTGCAGGCGCTGTGCCAGTACCTGTTGCGGTGCGATACGCGGCTGTTCGGCCTGCAGCGCTTCCATGGTGGCGGTGATCGCCTGCGCGGTCGCATCCAGCGCGGCCACGCCCTCATCACCCGGCACCACTTCGGCGGCCAGTGCACGCTTGATGTAGGACTCGGCACCGCCGGTTACAGCCGTGATCTCGGGCACTTCGGTCATCGCGAAGGCGCCGTTCATGGTGTGCACTGCGCGCAGGAGTGCGTCGCTGACCGGCTGCGGTGCCTGCTGCGCCGAACGCAGCCAGTCCTGCAGGGTGGCCTGATGGACTTCCACCTCGGCCTCGAGAATCTCGCGCAGCACGCTGTCGATGTTGGCCGGCGTGCCGGTGGCTTCGGCCTTCTCGGCGGTATCGGCCAGCGCCGAAGCGGCAACCTCGGCGTCGAGAATGCGGATGATCTCGTCTTCGCCCTCGACTTCGGCCACCGGTGCAACCGATGCAGTGGCCCCAGGCAGGGGTACGTAGTAGGTCTCCTCGCCTGCACCGACACGATCGGCGATGGCCTGCATGGCCTGCAGGTCGACGCTGATGCGGTGGCCATGGCGCAGCGCCGCGTTCAGCTGCGGCAGCGCCGCATGCGCGTTGTCGACCATCGCCAGCACGGCGGGAGATGGGGCGCGGCTACCATCCAGCACGCGGTTGAGCATGCCTTCGATCTTCCACGCGAACTCACCCAGGGTGCGTGCGCCGACCAGGCGGCCACTGCCCTTGAGGGTATGGAAGATGCGGCGGATCGGGCGCAGCCGGTCCATGTTGTCCGGCTGCATGCGCCATGCCGGCAGCAGCGTGCCGAGATTGGCCAGCTCATCGTCGAACTCTTCCAGGAACACCTCGCGGATGTCCTCGTCGATGTTCTCGGCATCGTCGTCGAAACCGACGTCGAAGCCCGCATTGGTGTCGGCGTCGGTCCCGGCAACGGCCGAATCCACCGCCTCCGGCGCTGCCGCAGCGGCCATCGCCTGTGGATTGAAGCCGGCAGCGGCCGCACTCAACTCGGCGAAGAACTGGGCGTCGGCCTCGCTGAAATCGATCGGCGCGATGGTGTCGATATCGATCACCGACACGGCCGGAGCGGACGTATCCGCCGCAGGAGCCGCCGCATCGATCAACGGCGACGTGATCGACGGTACCGGCAGGTCATCCGGGGCCTCATCCACCCCGGCCAGCGGCGGAACGACGGCATCGACGATCTCCAGCGACGGATGCAACGCGGCGTCATCGTCCAGCGACAGCGTTTCCATCGCATGCAGCGACAGCACGTCGTCAGCGTTGTCCAGCGCGTCGGCATCGAAGCGGAACACCACGTCGTCGGCCACGGCAGCCGCATCCTGTTCGGCCGCCACCGGGTCGAACACCGGTGCAGCATCGAAAGCGGTCGCGGAGGAATCCACCGCGTCCGTCCTCTCATCGATCACAGGCGCTGCGCTTTCCTCAAGCATCTGCGGCGCCCCGGACAGCGACCACTGCGGCGCACCGGAGTGATCACCCTCGGCCAGCTCGAAGCTGACCGGATCGAAACTGGCGAAGGTCGGGCTGCGCTCGTCATCGGCAGGCACGATGGCGTCGGCCTCCGGATGGAACGGCGCCAGCTCCCACTGCGGGACATCCGGCGCAGGTGCGCTGGACGCCGCGAAGACCAGCGATGCGTCCGCATCGTCGTGCGTCGGCAACGGCGAAGCACCGGTATCAGCCGTGCTGGCGGCCACGGCTGCCACGGTGCCCAGCGCGCCGAACATCAGGCGGTTGTCGGACACCATCGGCGCCGGCGAGGCCGGCGGCGGATCGAAGGTGAAGTCCGGCAGTGGCACCGGCACGTCGCCGGCAGCGGGCGCCGCAGGCTGCACCGGAACCTCGATGCGCTCCGGCTGCAGGGGCTCGGCCTGCAACGCAACCGGCTCACGTTCGACCGGCAGCAGTGCCGGCGCGTCCGGCGCAACGGCATTGTGCTCCGGCAGCGGCCAGTAGCGCAGTGCCTCGAGGCTGCTGCGGGTGATTTCGAGGATGTCCTCTCGGCCCGGGCGGCGGTCGCGCAGGGCTTCCAAGTAGTACTCCAGGCTGGCCATGGCATCGGCCAGGGTGTCCAGTTGGCGGCCGCTGGGCACGCGCTGGCGGCCGATCAGTTCGGCCTCGATGTACTGCTGCACGCCGCGCAGGTAATCGGCGGCGGTACCCAGGTCGAGCATGCGCAGCGCGCCGGACACATCGCCCAGCAGGCGTGGCACATCCTGCAGCTCGGCATGGTTCCAGCTGGTTTCGATGAAGGCGACGAAATGCTCGCGGGCAGCGGCGAAGTTGGCGATGGCTTCATGCGCCAGCACCTCCACCGTTCGCCGGTTCTCGACCGCGCTCGGGTCGTCCTCGCCACTGCCGCCGGCGCCCAGATGGGCAACCTGGTCGTCCAGCGAGGCATCGACGTACAGCAGTGCACCGGCAATATCCAGCAGCAGGTTCTCGTCGATCTGCTGGCGACCTTCGACCACGCCGCGCAGCGCATCGCGCTGCTGCACGACCACGCCGCGGGCCACGCCCAGGCCCATCATGCCCAGCGTATCGGCCACGGCGCCGAGCTCGTTGGCCTGGGTCTGCAGCTGTTCCGGCGCACCACCGGTGCGCAGGTGCAGGTCAAGCGCATCCTTGATGCGCAGCAGTTCTTCCTTCACCGCGCTGCCGACCGTGTCGAGCAGCTCGCGATTACGCCCGCTCAGGCTGCCACGGGCATGGTCCAGCTCGGCCTCGGTGGCGGTGACGCTGTCCGGCGCAAAGGCCAGCAGCACACTGTCAGTGACGCCTTCTTCGCCGCGCGACGCACGGATCTCGTTGAGCAGCGGCATCAGCACGATCGGAATGTCGCGATGGCCGTTCTGCAGGCGTTCCAGATAGTCGGGCAGCAGCACGCTGCCACGCATCAGGGTTGCGCAGGCTTCATCACGGTCGGCCACGCGGCCGGCGCCGATGGCGTTGGCCAGCTGCTCCAGCTCTTCGGCCACCATCGCCGGGGCATACAGCTCGACCATGCGCAGGGTGCCCTGCACCTGGTGCAGGTAGCCGGCGCAGATGCGCATGCGGCTGGCATCGGTCGGGTCTTCGGCGTAGTACTCGACCTCGTTGCGCACCTGGCGCAGGGTCTCGTCCAGCTCGGGCTTGACCCAGCCCAGCGCTGCGTGGCTCATCGCATCGCGCAGACTGCTCATGGACGCGCTCCGTTCGCCGCCGCGCGGTGGCCGCGCGAGTTCTGGCGTGGGGAATGGAAATGCTTCATCGACTGGTTCCTTGCTCGCCGCCCTGCCCGTGTCACGCCGGCAGCTTGAAGTCGGCGACCGAACGGCGCAGGTCCGCCGCCAGCTGCGCGAGGTGGCCGATCGACTCGGCGGTCTGTCCGGCACCCTGCGAGGTCTGCCCGGTGATCTGCCGGATCACGCCCATGGTGCGGGTGATGTCCGAGGCGGCAGCCGACTGCTGCTGGGCGGCGATGGAGATGTTCTTGATGAGGGTGTTCAGCGCGTTTGACACGCGTTCGATCTCGGTCAGCGCGGTACCGGCGTCCTCGGCCAGGCGCGCACCAGACACCACTTCGGCCGTGGTCTGCTCCATCGAGGTGACCGCTTCATTGGTGTCGGCCTGAATGGCCTGGACCAGGTTTTCGATGCGTCGGGTCGCACCCGAGGTGCGTTCTGCCAGGCGCTGCACTTCGTCGGCCACGACCGCGAAACCGCGGCCCGCTTCACCGGCCGACGCGGCCTGCACCGCCGCGTTCAACGCCAGGATGTTGGTCTGCTCGGAAATGTCGTTGATCAGTTCCACGATCGAGCCGATTTCCTGCGACGACTCGCCCAGGCGCTTGATGCGCTTGGAGGTTTCCTGGATCTGGTCACGGATCTGGTCCATGCCCTGGATGGTCTCGCGCACCACGCCGGCACCCTCGGCGGCGATCACCACCGAACGCTGTGCCACGTCGGCCGACTCGGCCGAGTTGCGCGACACCTGCTCGATGCTCGCCGCGATCTCCCCGATGCGGTCCGAAGCCGAGGTGATCTGGTTGGCCTGGTGCCCCGCGGCCTCTGCCAGCTGCATGGCGGTGGCCTGGGTTTCCTGGGTGGACATCGCGACCTTGGCCGAGGTGTCGTTGATGGTGGTCACCAGGTGGCGCAGCTCGTCCACCGCGTAGTTGATCGCGTCGGCGATCGCGCCGGTCATGTCCTCGGTCACCGAGGCCTTCACCGTCAGGTCGCCCTCGCCAAGCGAGGAGATTTCGTCCAGCAGCCGCATGATCGCCTGCTGGTTGCGGCTGTTGAATTCGACCTGGGTCTGGTAGCGCAGTTCCTGCTCGCGCGAGCGGCTGCGCACGTTGGTGGAGACGAAGCCGATGATCGCGATCAGCGACAGCGCACCGGACACCACGCCGATCCAGAAGTTCGGGAACAGGCGGGTGTCGGATACCGAGCCGAACGAGGAGAACGCATCGAACAACTTGCGGCTGTCATCCAGCATGTGGGCCGAACCCTGGCCCAGCGCGGTGGCAGCGGACTGCGCCGCAAACAGCTGGCGCGAGCTGGCCAGGATCGCGTCGGCGTCCTGCTTCATCGCTTCCCACTTCTGCTGCGACTGTTCCAGCGCGGCCACGGCGGCGGCACCGCGCACGGCGGTGATGCCCAGTTCCTCGTTGCCGTTGCGCAGGCCGTCGAGCACCTGCGAGAACACGGTGATGTCACGTGCCAGCGCATCGCCGGAGGTCGCCGCGGCGCTGCCACCGGCACGCATTTCGGTCACGCGGCGGGCCATCGAACCGGCCACCACGACCTGCTGCAGCGCGCTGTACACCTGCGACGACGGCGCGCCGGAAGCGGACATCGCACGCACCAGCTCGTTCAGCTGGGCCTGCAGGCCCGGCACTGCGCCGGTGAAGTTGTTCGCGTTGCCGGCCAGCGCCAGCACGGCCGGTTCGCTGGCCACCAGCTGCCCGGCCTGCTTGCCCAGCGGCGCCCAGGTCTCGCCGAGGGTGGCGATGGCACCGGCGACGCCCGGCTCCTTGCCGTAGCGTCCCTGCAGAGTCGACACGTTCTGCTCGATCGCGTTGCGGGTGGCCTTGAAGGCGGTGAAGGCCTGGGCGTTGCCGCCGACCGCGTCACGTCCCTGGTTGGCCAGCTGCTGCGACAGCACCTGCAGGTCGGCGGCCTTGGAGCCGGCGTCGGCAAGGCGGCTGCCCTGCCAGGTGGCGACGCCGGTGTTGACGCCGAACAGGATCATCGATGCCAGCAGCAGGAACAGCCAGAGGTTGCTGCCGCCCAGCCGCAGCTTGCCGGTCTTGGTGGCGTCCGAAGCAGTACTCATCGTTCAACCTCGATCTTCAATGCAGGGGGCGATGCCCGGCCTCAGGCCGCGGCTTGCCGGAATTCAGGGGTGCGCGACAGCAGCGAGAGCGAGAACACGCCCCAGTCGTGGCCGTCGGCATGGAAAGCACGATCGACGAAATGCCCGTAGCGGCCTTCGGCCAACGTGCCCGCTTCGATCTGCTGGTCCAGCTCGAAGCTGCGCTGGCCGAACAGTTCATCGATGGTCAGTGCGACGTCGCCGCCGGCCTGGCGCATGATCAGCACGCGCTGGCCTTCCTGCTGCACGGTGCGCGTGCCTTCCAGGAAGTACTTCAGGTCGACCACCGGGAACAGGTTGCCGCGCAGGTTGCCCACGCCCAGCAGCCAGGGCTGCGCACAGGGCACCGGGGTCACCGGCGGCATCGGTACGATTTCCACCACTTCGCGGAAATCGGACACCAGCCGGCGCTGGCCGACGCGGAAACCCACGCCACGCCACAGGTCCTGGGCAAACTGCTTCCCGGGCAGCTGCACCGCATGGGCCAGGCTGCGCCGTTCATAGGCTTCAAGGATGTCGAAGGGCGAGCGCATCAGGCCACCAGTTCGTTGATCCGCGCGATCAGTTCATCCTCGCGCGGCGGCTTGACGATGTAATCGGTGGCGCCCTGGCGCAGGCCCCAGGCCTTGTCGGTTTCCATCGCCTTGGTGCTGACGATGATCACCGGGATGTGCTTGATCGCCGCATCACGGGCCATCGCACGGGTCGCCTGGAAGCCGCTCATGCCGGGCAGGACCACGTCCATCAGCACCAGCTGCGGCACCTGGTCGCGGACCAGCTGCAGGCCATCCTCGGCGTTGTCCGCTTCCAGCACTTCGTGGCCGGCACGGCGCAGCCACTGGGTGAACACCGCGCGGTCGGTCGGTGAATCCTCGATCAGAACGATACGAGCCATTGTGCCTTTCCCCCCTGGTCAGGCGTTGACGTATGTGCGGATGGCACCCAGCAGTTCTTCACGCGTAAAAGGCTTCGTCAGGTACTGCTCCGAGCCGACGATGCGTCCCCGCGCCTTGTCGAACAGGCCATCCTTGGACGACAGCATGATGACCGGGGTCGCTTTGAACAGCTGGTTGCCCTTGATCAGCGCGCAGGTCTGGTACCCGTCCAGGCGCGGCATCATGATGTCGACGAAGATGATCTGCGGTTGCTGGTCTGCGATCTTGGCAAGCGCTTCGAAGCCGTCGGTGGCGGTGACCACCTCGCAGCCTTCGCGCTTGAGCAGCGTTTCCGCAGTCCTGCGGATGGTCTTCGAATCATCGATGACCATCACCCGGAGTCCTGCGAGTTCCCCGCCCGCAGTCGTGTTTTCAGTCATTGCCTATCCCCAAGCGCACGGCCCGATCTCTGGCGGGGGCCGCTGCGAAAGCGTATCTATATCGCACTTTCCGCGCCCGCTTCAAGGCCGCCCCACGGCGCGGGGCATGGCCCCCTCCTGAACGTGACGGGTTTCGCAATGAGTGCGCGACCGCCGGGCGGACGCTGCGTTGCAGTATGGCAGGGAGGCGCGCGACCGGCGTTGCCGCTACCATCAACGCCTTGCCTGACAGGTGCGACCATGCCGTTGAACGTCATCGTGGTGATGGACCCCATCGCCCACATCAAGATCGCCAAGGACACCACCTTCGCCATGCTGCTGGAAGCCCAGCGCCGCGGCCATGCCCTGCACTACGTGCGGCCGGGCGGACTGGCCCTGGAAGGTGGCGTGGCGGTGGCCCAGACCGCGCCGCTGCAGGTGCGCGACGACCCGGCCGGCTGGTATGAGCTGGGTGAGTTCAGCCGTACCGAGTTCGGACCCGGCCAGATCGTGCTGATGCGCAAGGACCCGCCGGTCGACGCCGAGTACATCTACGACACCCAGGTGCTGGACGTGGCCGCCGCTGCCGGTGCCTGCGTGGTCAACAACCCGCAGGGCCTGCGCGACTACAACGAGAAGCTGGCTGCCCTGCTGTTCCCGCAGTGCTGCCCGCCGACCCTGGTCAGCCGCGATGCCAAGGCGCTGAAGGCCTTCGCCCTCGAACACGGCCAGGCCGTGCTGAAGCCGCTGGACGGCATGGGCGGCCGCTCGATTTTCCGCAGCGGCCAGGGCGATCCGAACCTGAACGTGATCCTGGAGACACTGACCGACGGCGGCCGCAAGCTGGCGCTGGCCCAGAAGTTCATTCCCGACATCAGCGCCGGCGACAAGCGCATCCTGCTGGTCGACGGCGAACCGGTCGATTACTGCCTGGCGCGCATTCCCCAGGGTGACGAGTTCCGCGGCAACCTGGCGGCCGGGGGCCGTGGCGAAGGGCGCCCGTTGAGCGAGCGTGACCGCTGGATCGCCGGCCAGGTCGGCCCGGAGATGAAGCGTCGTGGCATGCGCTTCGTCGGCCTGGACGTGATCGGCGATTACCTGACCGAGGTCAACGTGACCAGCCCGACCTGCGTGCGCGAGCTCGACGCGCAGTACGGCCTGAACATTGCCAGCACCCTGTTCGACGCGCTCGAGGCCGGCCTGCGCTGATGCCGTCCGCACCTGCCGTTCTGCCCCCGCCGCCACGCGAAGCGCAACGGCTGGGGGCCACCATCGCACTGTCGGTGCTGGTCCACGCCCTGCTGATCCTGGGCGTGGGCTTCGCCGTGAAAGGCGATGCTCCGCTGGTGCCGACGCTGGAAGTGATCTTCAGCCAGACGCGCACCGCACTGACGCCAAAGCAGGCTGATTTCCTGGCCGCCGCCAACCAGGAAGGCGGTGGCGAGCACGACCGCGCACAGCGTCCGCGCGACAACCAGGCCGGCATCGTGCCGCAGGCGCAATCCGGACTCAGCCCGGTTCCCCAGCAACAGCAATCGGCCGCGCCGGTTCCGCCGCCGCAGGCACGGGTGGTCAGCAGCCGCAATGGGGAGGACACCGTGGCGCAGGCGCAGTCCCGTCCAACGCCGGAACAGCCTGAGCCGGATGCGCCGCTGAGCGCGCGCGAGCAGCGTGATGCCGAGATGGCGCGGCTGGCGGCCGAGGTGCATCTGCGCTCGGCGCAGTACGCCAAGCGCCCGAACCGCAAGTTCGTGTCGGCCAGCACGCGCGAATATGCCTACGCCAATTACCTGCGCGCCTGGGTCGACCGCGCCGAGCGCGTCGGCAACCTGAACTACCCGGACGAGGCCCGGCAGCGCCGGCTCGGCGGCCAGGTGGTGATCAGCGTCGGCGTGCGCCGCGATGGCAGCGTGGAAAGCAGCCGGATCCTGCGTTCAAGCGGGACGCCGTTGCTGGATGAGGCGGCGCTGCGGGTGGTGCAGCTGGCGCAGCCGTTCCCGCCGCTGCCGAAGACCGAGGACGAGATCGACATCCTGCAGGTCACCCGTACCTGGGTGTTCCTGCCGGGTGGCACCCTGCACGACGACCGGTAGGGGTTTGTTGCCCGGGCCTGCGGCCCGGGACCCGCTGAAAGGCTAGAGCAACGGCAACAGCAACAGCAACAGCAACAGCGGCGGTTGGTGTACTGAAGCGTGGCGAGGCGGTGTCGGGCGGCGGGGACGCCGCAAGTACGTCCGTGTAGGCTTAGCCGCGGCATCCATGCCGCGGATACCCCGCCGCCCGACACCGCCCCGCCTCTGACAGATCACGGCGCACCATTGCTTGGGTAGGTGTCGACCTTGGTCGACACACATCCACGCCACGCGTGGATGCGAGCGAAGCGATCCGCTTTTGACTTTGATTTTCTTTTGATTTTCCGTGGCGGACGCACACGGAAACTGTCAGAGGTCGGGCGGGGTGGGTTCGCGGGGGTATCCGCACCATGGATGCCGCGGCCAAGCCCCCATGGGTGAGGGCGCTTCGCTTGCGAAGCATTGCTTCGCAAGCGCCCGAACGCCCAGCCGCCAGCGGCTGGGCCGGACTGGGGGTTCACGGCGTCCCCCGCGAACCCACCCCGCCCGGCCAAGCGCGGCTTTTGGTTTATGCGATCAACCAACCCCGCCACGAGGGGCTCAGCCGTTGGCCTTCGCCTTCGCCTCGCGCGCGGCCTGCTGCTCGACCAGGGTCAATGCCACGTTGTCGCGCAGGTACGCCGGCTCGACCTTCTCCGGTGCGATCGCCTCGCCACGCGCGAACGCCGGCACCGCCAGTGCCAGCACGTCCGACGCCCGCGGCAATGCCGCGGCATCAAAACCGCGCAGGCCACTGCCCAACTGTGCCACCAGCGCGCCGTCGCCCGCGCCGAAACCGGTACCGACACCGTAGGCCGACATTCCTTCCGGCAACGTCACCACGGAGGGCGCGCAGACGCGCTCGGCATCGCGCGCGACCGGCAGGCCGTCGACGCGTTCGAAGCGCGCGACGTAGAGTTCACCCATCCGGGCATCGATTGCCGACAGGATCTGCGTTTCTTCCACCGGTGCCCGCAGCGCCAGCACCTGCAGCGTCGAAACCGGCAGTAGCGGGCGGTCCAACGCCAACGCGATGCCCTGGGCGATGGCGATCGCCAGGCGCACACCGGTGAACGCCCCCGGGCCGCGACTGAGCGCGATGCCGTCGAGCTGGCGACGGCCGATGCCGGCTTCGGCGAGCAGCGCCTCGGCCCATGGCAGGCTCAGGTCGGCATGCCGGCGCGGGGCGATCTCGAAGCGTTCCAGCACCTGCCCATCGACATGCAGGGCAACGGAGCAGGCTTCGGTGGCGGTTTCAAAGGCGAGCAGTTTCATCAGATCAGGTCAGAACAGGGGGAACGTGGCACCGGGAGCCGGCTCCGGGCCCGGCGCGACAGCGGCCGGGTCAGCCGGATCATCAGCCACGGGCCCCCATTGTGGCGTAAAGAAGGCCTGCACATCGGCCAGGCTGCGGGTGCGGCGGAAGGGTGGCAGTGAATCCAGGAAGACCCGGCCATAGCCACGGTTGAGCAGGCGCGGATCGCACAGGACCAGCACGCCACGGTCGCTTTCGCTGCGGATCAGGCGACCGACACCCTGCTTCAGTGCGATCACCGCCTGCGGCAACTGTTCGTCGCGGAACGGATTGCCGCCCTGGCTGCGGATCGCCTCCAGGCGTGCCTCGTACACCGGATCGTCCGGTGCCGCGAACGGCAGCTTGTCGATCATCACCACGCTCAGCGCTTCGCCGACCACGTCCACGCCCTCGCGGAAACTGGCCGAGCCCAGCAGCACGCCATTGCCCGATTCACGGAAGCGCTGCAGCAGCGTCGCGCGCGGTGCCTCACCCTGCACGAACAACGGCCATGGCCCGTCGCGCAGTGCCTCGGCGGCCTCGCGCAATGCACGGTGCGAGGCGAACAACAGGAATGCCCTGCCCTGCGATGCCTGCAGCACCGGCCGAAGGGTCTGGATCAGCGCGGTTCCGAAGCCCCGTGCGGCCGGATCAGGCAGGCCTTCCGGCAGGTAGCACAACGCCTGCTCGGGCCAGTTGAACGGACTCGGCTGGACCAGGGTATGCGGATCGTCCAGGCCCAAGCGCGTGGCGATGTGGTCGAATCCATTGCCCACGGTCAGCGTGGCCGAGGTGAAGATCCATGCCGCGCGGCTGCGCTCGCGATGCTCGCGCAGCGGGCCGGACACATCCATCGGCGTGCGCTGGCAGCGGAAACCCCGCGGCGTGAGCTCGTACCAGAGCACATCGGCGGCACTGGCGTGGTCCGCCGGATCGGTATCGAAATCCAGGGTGGGTTCATCATCGCCCAGCCAGCGCTGCAACCGCGACACCGCCTCGCGCGCCCGCGCATGGCAGGCGTCCAGACCCGCCGCCGATTCGCGCAGCGGCTGAAGGCCCTGCTCCAGTGCCACCAGGCCGGCCATCACCGTATCGAAGCCGTCGCGGACCTGTGGCATGGCCAGCGCACGCCACTGCGTACCACGCGGCGGCAGCCCCTCCATCGCCGAACGCAACGCCAGCAACGCCTGTTGCAACTGGTCGACCGGCTCCTGCAGCGCCGATTGTGCGCCCCCTACGCCGCGCGCTTCAGCCAGGCAGTCGCGACCCAGTTCCTGCCATGGGCGCATGCCGAAACCTTCGCCGAAGAACTGCGCTGCCAGTTCGGGCAGCTGGTGTGCCTCGTCGATGACAAAGGCCTGCGCCCCCGGCAGCAACTCGCCGAAGCCGTCCTGTTTCAGTGCCAGATCGGCCAGCAGCAGGTGGTGGTTGACCACCACCACGTCGGCGGCCTGCGCACGCTGCCGTGCGCGCACCACGAAGCAGTCGTCCCAGAATGGGCAATCGGTGCCCAGACAATTGTCGACAGTGGAGGTGACCATTGGCAGCAGCGGCGAGTCATCGGCCAGGCCCTCCAGCTCGGCGATGTCACCGAACTCCGAGCGGCCGGACCACGCCAGGATGCGCTGGAACTGCGCGGCCTGTTCGGGACTGGAAAACCGCGGCTCGCCCCGCGCCTGCTGCAGTCGATAGCGGCACAGGTAGTTCGCGCGCCCCTTCAGCAGCGCGCTGCGCAGGCCGACGCCCAGCGCCTGGCGCACGCGCGGCAGATCGCGGTGGTAGAGCTGGTCCTGCAGCGCGCGGGTACCGGTGGAGATGATGGTGCGCAGCCCGGACAGCAGCACCGGCACCAGATAGGCGAAGGTCTTGCCGGTGCCGGTACCGGCCTCGGCCAGCAGCAGGTCCCGCTGCTGCAGCGCATCGGCAATGGCAGCGGTCAGGTGCAGCTGTGCCGGACGCGGGACGAAGGCATCCAGATGCGAGGCGAGCGCGCCGCCTTCGCTGAGGGCTTCGCGGCTGGCATGGACAAGGTCGGACATCAGAGGGAAAGGATACCCGGCAGGGCGCTGCCCGGCACCCGTTTCAAGCCAGAGCGCAGGCAAAAGCAACAGCAACAGCGTGGTTCATGGCTCTGGGTTGCTGCGTGTTTGGCGGGGCGGGAGGGGCAGGCAGGACACGCTGTAAACCCGTCCATGGGGGCTCGATGGCGCCATCCATGGCGCCAACGGTCCTGCCTGCCCCTCCCGCCCCGCCTTAGACAGTTTCCCGGTGACGGATGGACGTGCTTCGTGGCGTCGCGCTTGCTCGACTGATTCAGAAGCGGTGGGTCGAACGGAAACAAGAAGGGGTCGGAGCCGTTTTCCTGCGGAAAACGGATCCGACCCCACAACGAGTGCGCGCAGGGCGCGACCCGCTTTTGATTTTCTTTTTCTTTTCCGTGGCTGGACGCACACGGGAACTGTCAGAGGCCGGGCGGGGTGGGTTCGCGGGGGTGTCCGCGGCATGGATGCCGCGGCTAAGCCCCCAGGGACGGGTTCACGGCGTCCCCCGCGAACCCACCCCGCCCGGCCAAGCGCGGCTTTTGCTTTACTCGGCCAAGCAGCCAGCCACGAGGGGCTGTGCCGTTGGCTGAAAACTCAGTAACGCTTGATCCCCGGCACTGTGCAGCCCTCAATCTGCGCATGCGCCGACACCGCATTCTCCTTCTCGCCCCGCGCCAGCCGCGACTGCTCGATCGTCGCCCAGTGCCGGCGGCACAGCGGCCCGGTCTTCGAGCCCAGATCCACGGCCTTGCGCGCGAACGTCTCCGCCTGTGCCCACTGCCCCTGCAGCAGCGCCAGTTCGGCACGCTCCTGCAGCACCGCCGGGTCACCGGCCACGATCTCCAGCGCGTGATCCAGGCTGCTGGCGGCACCGGCGAGGTCGTTGGCCTGGCGCTGCGCCTGTGCGGCCAGCCTCAGGTCTTCCACCTGCGAATCACGCAGCGGCTGCACCGACAGTTCCTTGTCGTCCGGACCCGCTGCAGCATCCACGGCCGCCAGGCGCTGCGCCGGCGTGGTGGTGTCGACCGGTTTGACTACCGGCGGCGCGCTGCTCACGCAGGCGGCCAGGGCCAGGCTTAGGCCGGTCAGGGCCAGGGGCTGCAGCAGGGTACGCATGTTCATCGGCATCATCGGCTCGGGGGAGAAGTGGTGGCGGCAGGTTCGGCGGGTGCTTCCGGCTTGCGGTCCAGGCCGAACCAGCTGCGCCAGCCACCGCCCTCGCCTTCAGCCTCGCCCTGCCCCTCGGGCGACGCGGCCGGCGCGCACGGCGCATAGGCAGGCGCATAGCCCACCACGAATGGGAAACGGCGCGCGCCGGGGCAGCCTTCATCGGTGCTGTTGAGACCGGTGGGAGCCACCGGCTGCCAATCCAGGCCCTTGTTGCTGACCCGCAATGGCGCACTCGGCAGGCGCTGGAAGATGCCCGACCAGACCCGCATCGCGCCAGTGGCGCCATACAGGCCGGCCTGCTGGTTCTGATCGTTGCCGATCCAGATCACCGCCAGGTGGTCGCCGGTGTAGCCGGCATACCAGCTGTCACGGCCATCGTTGGTGGTGCCGGTCTTGCCGGCTGGCTGCAGACGGCCGAGGCCATCAGCATTGAGCCGCTGCGCGGTACCGCTGGCGACGACCTGCTGCAGGCCGACACTGATCAGGTTGGCGGCAATCGAATCGCCTTCCTGTGCCGGTGCCGGGGTCTTGTCGTAGCGCTTGAGCAGCTTGCCCTGCGGATCGAGCACGCCACGCACGGCGTGCAACGGCTGGATCTCACCACCGGACGCGAGGAACTGGTACAGCTGCGCCATCGCATACGGGCTCTGGTCGGTCGAGCCGAGGATCACCGCCGGATTGGCCTCGGCCTTGATGCCGGCCAGCACATGGATCAGCTGGGTCACGCGCTCGGGGCCGACCTGCATGCCCAAGCGCACCGTCGCCTGGTTGTACGAATGCGCCAGCGCATCGATCAGGCGCACCGTGCCGTGGCTGCGGTTGTCGGCGTTGCCGGGGCTCCAGTTGCGGCCGCGGCCGAGCTGCACCGTCACCGGCGAATCATCGACCCAGCTGGCCAGCGAATAGCGGTCAGGCTGCGCCAGGGCCAGCAGGTACACGAACGGCTTGAGCAGCGAACCGACCGGGCGCTGCGCCTCGATCGCACGATTGAAGCCGACCTCGGACACCTCACGGCTGCCGATCACCGCCAGCACGTCGCCGTTGTGCACGTCGGTCAGCACCATGCCGGCCTGCAGCTCAGGGCGACGCTGGCTTTCCAGCGACTTGATGGTGCGGGTCACCGCGCCTTCGGCATAGGCCTGCGCGGACGGCGACATGCCGGTCATCACGCTCAGGCCCGCGCCCTGCAGCGCAGATTCCGGATAGTCATGCGCAAGCTGCCGGCGGACCAGGTCGACGTAGGCGGGGAAGCGGTTGGCAGCCACCAGGCCCGGTGTCTTGGGCACGCCCAGCGGAGCCTTCAGCGCGCGCTGGTACTCGGCATCGTCGATCAGCGTGGCGTCGTGCAGCTTGCCCAGCACGAAGTTGCGGCGATCCAGCGCGCGTTCCGGGTTGCGCCGCGGGTCGTAGAAGGACGGCCCCTTGACCAGGCCGATCAGCAGGGCGATCTGCTCGGTCTCCAGCGACTGCAGGTCACGCCCGAACCAGAATTCGGCGCCGGAGGACATGCCATGGATCGCCTGGCTGCCGCGCTGGCCCAGGTACACCTGGTTGAGATACGCCTCGAAAATCGTGCGCTTGTCGTAGCGCGCTTCCATGATCAGCGCGTACAGCACCTCATTGAACTTGCGGGTGAGCGTCTGTTCCTTGCCGATGCCAAGCAGGCCGCTGCGGGCCAGCTGCTGGGTGAGCGTCGAAGCGCCCTGGCGGCTCTGGCCACCGGAACGGATCGTCACCCACACCGCGCGCGCGATGCCTGACAGGTCGATGCCGTGATGGCGGTTGAAGTCCTTGTCTTCCACTGCCTGCAGGCCGGTCACCAGCAGGTCCGGCGCCTCGTCCATGCGGATCAGGCGGCGTTCTTCCTGCTTCTGGCCGTACAGCGTGGCGATGCGCGCCGGATCCAGCCGCGCGGCCTTCAGTGCCTTGCGGCTGTCGGCGTCGCGCAGCGAGGCCACGCCGCCATCGGCCAGCGACAGCTCCACCCGGCGCGGCGCCACCCGGCCATCGACGTCGTTGTAGCCACGACTGGAGATCACAAAGCGACCGCCGTTCACCGCATAGGTGGCCGGCTCCTTGCCCTGCCCGTCATCACGATAGGCGGAGGCGGCCAGTTCGGTCTTCAGCGTGGACGCATCCATCGCCTTGCCGGGGGTGAGCACCAGCGGGCGCGCATACACGCGCGTCGGAATCTGCCAGCGCAGCTCGCCGAAACGCTGGGTCACCTGCTGGTTCAGGTACAGCGTATAGGGAATGAGGAAACCCAATCCCAATGCGACCGCAGCCATGCTCCAGGTGATCAGCCGGCGCCGCCACAGCGGACCGCTGTCCTGCTGGTCGTCGTCGAAATCGTCGATGTCGTCGGAATCGTAGCGTCGGGGCACGGGAATGCGAGAATGTAGGGTCTGGCGAGTCTACCCCAGCCACTGCGGCTGGCGAATTCTCCCGGGTTCCCCTGCTTAAGCTGGAGTTGCAACCGGATGGCGATGTCCCTGGCCGAGATCCGATACCTGATCAACCGCCTGTCGGGCCTGGCCCGCCGGAGCCTGGCAAGCCTGCGCACCCGCGGGTGGCGGGCCACCTGGCAACGCATCCGCGTGCACACCCAGCGCGCCGTTCCCGCGCCGCGCACGCCCCTGTTCCTGCCGCCAGCACAGGCTTTCGCCCCCTTCACGGTGCCGTTCAGCGAGTCGCCGGAGGTGAGCATCGTCATCCCGGTCTACAACCATGTCGGCCACACCCTGGCCTGCCTCCGCGCCCTGGCGGCACACCCGCCCGCAGCCGCGTGCGAGATCCTGGTGGTGGATGACGGCAGCAGCGACGCCACCGCACAGTGGATGCCGCAGGTGGCGGGGTTGCGCTATGAGGTGCGTGCGCACAACGGCGGCTTCATCGAAGCCTGCAACGAGGGTGTATCGCGCGCACGCGGCCGCTACGTGGTGCTGCTCAACAACGATACGGTGCCGCAGCCGGGCTGGCTCGACGCCCTGCTGGACACCTTCGGCAGCGTCCCCGACGCCGGCCTGGTCGGCAGCCAGCTGCTGTATCCCGATGGCCGCCTTCAGGAATCGGGCGGAGTGATCTTCGCCGATGGCAGTGGCTGGAGCTATGGCCGCTTCGAGGCCGCTGACGACCCGCGCTTTGCCAGCCTGCGCGACGTCGACTACTGCTCCGGTGCGGCGCTGATGCTGCCGCGTACCCTCTGGCAGCAGCTGGACGGCTTCGATACCCGCTACAAGCCGGCGTACTACGAGGACACCGACCTGGCCTTCCGCGTGCGTGCACAGGGCCTGCGCGTGCTGGTGCAGCCGGCCAGCCGGGTGATCCACGACGAAGGCACCAGCAACGGCACCGACACCGGCAGCGGGGTTAAGGCCTACCAGGTGCGCAACCAGGCCATCTTTGCCGCTCGCTGGGCCACCGAGCTGGCCCGCCATCCGGCGGTCGGCGCAGTGCCGTCGCCAGCGCTGCTGCTGCGCGGCCGGCGCCAGGTGCTGATCCTGGACGAGGAAGTACCGCAGCCCGATCGCGATTCCGGGTCGCTGCGCCAGGTCAATCTGATCCGCCTGCTGCTGCAGGGCGGTGCCCACGTGGTATTCGTCCCGACCCGGCGCGAGCATGCCGGCGCGGCGACCGAGGCGCTGCAGCGGATGGGCGTGGAAGTCTGGTACGCCCCCTTCCTGGACGGCGTGGCCGGCTGGCTGCGCAGCCATGGGTCGCGTTTCGACGTGGCGATGCTGGTGCGCCACCACGTCGCCCACGAGTGCCTGCCCCTGCTCAAGCGCTATGCGCCGCAGGCACGAACCGTGTTCGACACGGTCGACCTGCACTACCTGCGCGAACGCCGCGGTGCCGAAGTGGCCGGTGATACGGCGCTGCTGCGCGCAGCAGAACGCACCCGCAGCAGTGAATTGGCAGTGATGGAGCAGTGCGACATCACCGTGCTGGTCAGTGCGGCCGAACGGGAGCAGCTGCAGGCCGATGCGCCGCGGGTACGGGTGGAACTGATTTCCAACCTGCACGAGGTTGCCGGCGCCGGCGCCGTCTACGAGCAACGACACGATCTGGTGTTTGTCGGTGGCTTCCGCCATCCGCCGAACCTGGACGGGATGGAGTGGTTCATCGGCGAGGTCTTCGCCCACATCCGCGCCCGGCTACCGGAGGTACGCCTGCACTGCATCGGCGCCGCGGCGCCGGAATCGTTGCTGGCACTGGCCGCACGCCACCCCGGCGTGCAGATGCACGGCTTCGTCGAAGACATCACGCCCTACATGGACGGCGCGCGCATTGCCATCGCACCGCTGCGGTTCGGTGCCGGCGTAAAAGGCAAGATCAACCTGAGCATGGCCCATGGCCAACCGGTAGTCGGTACCACCTGCGCCGTGGAAGGCATGCACCTGCATCCCGGCCAGGACGTACTGGTAGCCGATGACGCTACCGGTTTCGCCGATGCGGTGGTCCGCCTGTACCAGGACCCGCAGCTGTGGCAGCAGTTGTCCGATGCTGGCCTGGCCAACGTCGCCGAACATTTCTCACTCGAAGCCGCCCGTGCGACCGTGCAGCGGGTGTTCTTCGCCTAGTCCGCCCGTCCACCGGCGCGGCGCAGGCGATCTTCAAACGCCGGCAGTTCGGCCAGATCCGGCTGCAGCAACCGCGCCTGTTCGGCGGCATGCGCGGCGAAGGCCAGGTCACCGTTGCCGAGCCGCTCGCTGCCGATCGCCAGCCAGCGCTGGGCCAACCGCAGCCGCGCCGAGGGCAGTCCGGCTGCGGTCGGTGACAGGGTCTGCCAGGCCTGCAGGCAGGCGCCTGCCGCCTGCACGCGGTTCTGCCGCAGATTGTCGTCGAAGCAGCGTCGGCTGGCGGGCAGCAAGCGTGCGGCGGCTGCCTTCACCCGCGCATCGCGGGGAGCCAGCGACTGGGCTTCGCGCAACGCGTCGAACGCGCTGTGCCCGGGTGGGCTGATCCACTGCCCCGCGCGCTCGGCACGTTCGATCTTCCGCAGGTGGTCGCGCAGCTGGCGTTCGCGCTGCGCCGTGCTGACCGCGGGCTGCTGCAGGGCCCGCTGCGCCTGCTGCGCGCGCTGCAGGCGCTGCGCCAGTTGTTGCCGGACTGCCTGCGAAGCCCCCAGCTCCGCCGCCAGGGCCGCATCACGTTGCGCCGCATCGAACTGGAAGTCGTCGGCGGACTTCTGGCTGCGTGCAACCACTGCCTGCAGGGTCTGCTCACGCCCGCGCTGGGCATTGGAATCATCGGCGGCCACCACCAGCACCGCCTGGAAGCCCTTGGCCGCAGCTTCCAGCTGCTGCCGTCGCAACGCACGCTGCGCCTGCCGCAGGCGCCGGTCGGCGGCGCGCGCGAGGGCCTCCTCGCTCGCCGGTAGATCGGCATGACCAGCATCGAACTGACGGGCACGACGCAGGAGCGCGGCCGCCTCGGCCAACTCCCCTCGCTCCGCCAGCGTGCGTGCCTGCAGCAGCAGGTCGCTCAGCGCATCTTCGCGCCCTTCCAGCGCCGGCAGGTTGTCCGGCTGCAGGGCCAGGATGCGCTGGAACAAGGGTAACGCACTGCTGTCGCCGTCATCCAGGCGTCCGGCCGCGAACGCGTTACGCGCCTGTGCCAACAACGCACCAATACCGGCTCCGGCGCTGCGTCGCGCCTGCAACTGGCGGGCAACCGCATCGGCGTCGCCCTGCGGCACCTGCAGCTCACGGGCCAGTGCCAGAGCCTGCGCGCTGCCGTCCAGGTCATCCGCCTGCAGGCGATCGCGCGCCTGTTGCAGCGCTGCCGCGCCGGTATTGGCCAGGCCCTGGCGCGCCTGCGGGCGATCACCGTCCAGCGCCAGCGCCGCCTGGTAGCGCTCGCGCGCACCACTGCCATCGGCATCGCTCAGGCGCCCAGCCGCCAATGCACGATCCCCCTCGGCCAGCAGCTGTTCGATCTGCGGCTCATCCCAGAACCAGTCTGCCAACGGCTTGCGCAGCAGGACCAGCAGCACGAACACGGCCAGCGCTGTGAGCAGCGCCCAGCGCCAGATCCGGCGCGCATGGCGCGCCTGCAGCCACCACCAACGCCCCTCGCGACGGACGCGGTCCAGCGCAGGATGTTCAGCGCCATGCGGGCGATGCGGGGGCTCGCGTTCCATGCGTGCAGGGTAGCCGGGGCAGCGTGAAGCTCAGCCGAGGCGACGCGCCTCGCTCACGCCCGGCAGCGCATCGAGCTTGCCCAGCAGCGTCGACAACTGCCCGTAGTCACTGACCTTCAGGCGCAGCCGAAGGTGGGCACGGCCACTGTTGCGCACGTTGTCACTGTGGATGTCGAGCACGTAGGCGTCTTCCTGGGCGATCAGGTTGGTGATGTCCTTCAGCAGCCAGCGGCGATCGACCGCATCGACCACGACGTCCACCTCGTAGCCGCCCCCGGCCTGGCCCCACTCCACCGGCAGGATGCGCTGCGGGCTGCTGGCCGCCAGCCGGGCCAGCGCGGCGCAGTCTGCACGATGCACGGTGACACCCCGGCTACGGGTCAGGTAGCCGATGATCGGCTCGCCGGCCACCGGCTGGCAGCAGCGTGCCAGCTGCACCAGCAGGTTGCCCACGCCCTGCACGGTGAACTTGGACTTGCCCAGGTTCCCGCGGCGCGCGGTCGGCCGCGGCAGGGCCGGTGCGGGCGCGGGCTGGCTGGCGGCACGCTCCGCCTCCAGCAGCGCACGGCTGACCTGGTTCGGGCCGGTATCGCCCAGCGCCACCTGGATGTACAGGTCATCGACGCTGTCGGCATGGAACTTCTTCGCCGCCACGGCCAGGTCCGCGTGCTGCAGGCCCAGCCGCTTCAGCTCGCGCTCGAGCAGCTCGCGACCGGCCTGCACGTTGCGCGCGCGGTCCAGCTTGTGGAACCAGCTGCGCACCTTTTCGCGCGAGCGGTTGCTGGCCAGGAAGCCGTTGGCCGGCATCAGCCAGTCGCGGCGCGGATCGGCCTCCTTGCCGGTCAGGATCTCGACGCGGTCGCCGCTGCGCAGGCGGTAGGTCAGCGGCACGATGCGGCCGTTGACCTTTGCGCCGCGGCAGCGGTGCCCGACCATGGTATGCACCTGGTAGGCGAAATCGAGCGGGGTAGCGCCCTGCGGCAGGTCCAGCACCTCGTCCTTCGGGCTCAGCGCATAGACCCGGTCCTCGGTCAGCTCGGCATCAAGCGCCCCGGCCAGTTCATTGCCCTGCCCGTCCTGCGCCTGTTCCAGCAACTGGCGCATCCAGGTGATCTTGCGGTCGAAGGACTTCTCCGCACCCTTGCCACCTTCCTTGTACTTCCAGTGCGCGGCCACGCCCAGCTCGGCCTGCGAGTGCATCTCGTGGGTACGGATCTGCACTTCGATGGTGCGCCCTTCCGGGCCGACCACGGCGGTGTGCAGCGAGCGATAGTCATTGGCCTTGGGCCTGGCGATGTAATCATCGAACTCGCTGGGTACCGGTGCCCACAGCGCGTGCACCACGCCCAACGCGGCATAACAGGCGGCGACGTCGTCGACCATCACGCGCACCGCACGGATGTCATACAGCTGGTCGAAGGCCAGCCGCTTCTTCTGCATCTTCCGCCAGATGCTGTAGATGTGCTTCGGGCGGCCGCTGACTTCGGCCTTGATGCCCTGGGCGACCAGCTCGCGCGACAGCACCTTCTTGACGTTCTCGACGTAACGCTCGCGGGCGATGCGGGTTTCATCCACCTCGCGGGCGATGCGGCGGTAGGTTTCCGGTTCCAGGTGGCGGAACGCCAGGTCCTCCAGCTCCCACTTCAGCTGCCAGATGCCCAGCCGGTTGGCCAGCGGCGCGTGGATGTCGCGGGTCAGCTGGGCCAGCGCGCGGCGCTGCTCCTCGTCCAGCTTGTCGGCCGCGCGCATCCGCGCCAGCTGCCGTGCCAGCAGGATCGGCACCACGCGCAGGTCGCGGATGATCGCCAGCAGCAGCCGGCGCAGGCCTTCGCTGTTGCGCCCCGCCTCACGGCCGGCGTGCAGCGCCCACACCGGGTCGGCCGCATCCTGGCCATCCAGCAGGCCGATCACCGCCGCCTTGTGGTTGCCCAGCGGCAGCTGGTCCAGGCTGGCGCGCAGGCCGGGCAGGTCGAACAGCAATGCGGCCACCACTGCGCCTTCATCGGCCGAGAGCATCGCCAGCGCATCGAGGGTATCGCCCAGCACCGACCAGGTGGCACGCATCTGGTGCTCGCAATCCGGCGCCTCCCAATGCTCACGCAGGGCCTGGCGCAGCGGAGCAGGCAGCACCGCTGCCGAGGGACGGTTCAACAAGGCATCCAGGCCAGGGACGGAAGCGCGGTTCACAGCATCGAGCAGGCAAGACAGAGGCCCCTACACTAGCGCCGGCGCCGTTCAGGGACAATCACTGCACCCACCATCACCCGGCATGAAGACATGCCGCTACACTCGCCCACACACCCAGGAGAGACCCGCCATGCCTTCGATTGCCCCGCGCGCCCGTCCACGGCTGCTGGCCTGTGCCGCCGTGCTGCTGTCCCTGTCCGCGCCTGCGCTGGCCCAGCGCGTGGTGGAGGGCGACCTGCAGCAGCAGATGTCGCCCTCCGAGTTCAAGGCCGCCGGCCTGGACAAGCTCAGTGCCGGTGAACTGGCCACGCTCAACCGCTGGCTGCAGGGCAAGGTCGAGGCGGCCACCACCCAGGCCGTCGCCGCAGCGCGCGAAGAAGGCCGCCAGGAAGTGATCAAGAAGAACCGCGGCTTCCTGGACTTCGGCAGCAGCGAACCGATCGAAAGCAACCTGCAGGGCGAATTCCGTGGATTCGGCCAGGGCCGCCGCTACGTGCTGCAGAACGGCCAGGAGTGGGAGCAGATAGACGCCACGCACTATTCCGGTGGCCGCAAGGACGCCCCGGGCGTCAGCATGCGCCCAGGGGTGATGGGCGCCTGGTATATGAAGGTGGACGGGGTGAACGTGCAGCCGAAGGTTCGCCGCACCAAGTAACGCCCGGGCATTCCGGCCATGCCGGCTCCCTGCCCGGCCGGCCACGGTCGCCCGACGGGGCGACCGTGGCGCGCTCAGGCCTGGCGCAATGCAGCCACGCGCTGCGCCAGCTTCTTCGCCGAGATACCGGTGCGTGCACCCAGCTCCTGCGCGAACAGCGATACCCGCAGTTCTTCCAGATCCCAGCGCAGCGCCTGCCATTGCGGGCGATCACGCAGGCCCTGCTGCTCGCCCGCCTCCAGCGCTTCCAGGAACGGATGCAGTTCCAGCATGCGCGCCTGGTCACGCGGCGGATCACGCTTGGCACGTTCGGTGCGCAGGATCATCGCCTTCAGATAGCGCGGGTACTGCGCCAGCGCGTCGGCCGGCGTGTCGCGCAGGAAGCCGGGGTGGATCAGCCCGGCCAGCTGCGCTTCCATGTCGTCCAGGTTGCCGCGCGCCCAGCCCATCAACGGCGCTTCCAGCATCGGCTTCAGCTCCGCCACCAGCGCCAGAATGGTCTCGGCCAGCTTCAGCCGCGACATCGCCTCGCCAAACAGGGCCTTGGCGGCGTGTTCGCGACGCTGCTCGAACGCCGTCGCATCGCGGATTTCCTCCAGGCCCTCGGCCAGCACCGCGTTCATCGCCGCATCGACCAGGTCACCACGCAGCCGCTCCTGCGATTCGATCGCGGCATACAACAGGCCGGTCTTGGCACCGACCGGCAACTGCTTGCGTGCCTGCTTCACCTTCTCGGCCAGGGCGATCTCCAGCAGGCGGCGCACGCCCAGCGGATGGGCGTCCTGCGCCTGCTGGCGATCAGCGAAGATGCGCAGCGCCACGCTGTCGCCCTCGTCCAGCAGCGCCGGATAGGCCGGCACGCCGGCTTCACCGGGTACCTGCAGCGGAATCGGCGTGGCCGGGAACGTGCGCAGGCCGTCAGCCGCCATCTCGCGCCCGGCACGCGCGGCGAAGGCATCGCCAGCACGGCCACCGAATTTCGCGCGCAGCGCTTCCAGATCACGCGAGGTGGCAAGCACCTTGCCCTGTTCGTCGCGCAGCCGCAGGTTCATGTGCAGGTGCGGCTCGATCGAACCCGGCTCGAAATCCAGTGCGGTCACCGTCGCGCCGGTCGCACGTGACAGGAAACGCGCCAGCTCGACAGTGATGGCATCAGCGCTGGGCTGCGGGAAGGCCTCGTAGAACGCGCGACCGAAGTCCGGCGCCGGCACGTAGTTGCGGCGCATCGCCTTTGGCAGGCTGCGGATCAGTGCCGAGGCCTTGTCGGCGACAAAGCCCGGCGCCAGCCAGCCCAGCTGCACCGGATCCAATGCGTTGAGCAGGTGCAGCGGCACGTCCAGGGTCACGCCATCGTCGTCGGCCCCCGGTTCGAAGCGGTAGTGCAGCGGCAAGCGCGCCTGGCCCAGCGCCAGGTACTTCGGATAGCGTTCCTGTTCGCTGCCCTCACCGGGCAACAGGTCTGCCAACGACCAGTGCAGCGCCTTGCGCTGCTCCGGCGCCAGCCCTTTCCACCAGCTATCCAGTCCCGCCGCCGAGTGGATCTGCGGCGGCACCCGGTCCAGGTACCAGCGTGCCTGCCAGTCTTCGTCGGCAACGATGCCGGCGCGGCGCAGCTTGGCTTCTTCCTCGCGCGCGACCTCCAGCACCTTCTGGTTGTCGGCGACGAAACTGGCACGGGTATTGATCTCGCCGGTCACCAGCGCCTGGCGCACGAAGATGTCATGCGCCTCGCCCGGCGCGATGCGGCCGTAATGGACCGGTTTCTTCGGTGCCAGCACCAGGCCGAACAGGCTGATCTGCTCGGACGCCAGCACCTGGCCCTGCGCGCGCGACCAGTGCGGGTCGAAGTGCTTGCGCAGCAGCAGGTGCGGCAGTTCGGCGATCACCCAGTCCGGCTCGATCGCGGCCAGGGTCATGCCCCATACCTTCTGCGTATCCAGCAGGTTGGCTACCAGCAGCCACGGCGGTGGCCGCTTGGCCAGCGCCGAACCGGGGAACGGCAGGAAGCGGCGCTGGCGTGGTGCCTGGAAATCGCCCTTCTCGGTGCGGTGGCCGATCTGCGTCGGCAGGCCCGCCACCAGCGCCCGGTGCAGGGTCTGGTAGGCAGCGGCACGCACGCGTTCGCTGAAGCCGCCGCCGGCGGGCGCCTGTTCCTTCTGCGCGCGCACGGCCACCGGTGCCGGTGCGGCCTCGGCCTTGCCTTCGCGGGCCAGGCGCGCGGCACGATGCAACTGGCCGCGGGTGGCCTTTACTGAGGCCGCGTCATCACGTGCCGGTGCCGGCGCACTGCTGCCGGCCAGCAGCGGTGCCATCGATGCCTCGCTGGCCTCTTCCTTCCAGCCCAGTTCCTCGCACAGCAGCCGCAGCTGGCGATGCAGCTCGCGCCACTCGCGCATGCGCAGGAAGCCGAGGAAATGACGTCCGCACCAGTCGCGCAGCTTGGACTGGGTCAGGTCTTCGTGGGCCTGCCGGTAGGCATCCCACAGGCGCAGCACGCCGACGAACTCGGAGCGGCCATCGGCGAACTGCGCATGCGCGTTGTCGGCGGCACCGCGCGCTTCCGGCGGGCGTTCGCGCGGGTCCTGGATGCCCAGGAACGAGGCAATCACCAGCATCGGCCGCAGGCAGCCTGCAGCCTGTGCGGCCACCAGCATGCGCGCCAGCTTCACGTCCACGGGCAGGCGCGCCATCTGCTTGCCGATGGTGGTCATGCGCCGCTCGGCATCGATCGCGCCCAGCTCGGTCAGCTGCTGCCAGCCATCGGCAACGGCACGCTCGTCCGGCGCCTCCAGGAACGGGAACTCCTCGATGCGGCCCAGGCCCAGCTGCAGCATGCGCAGGATCACGCCGGCCAGGCTGGAACGGCGGATTTCCGGATCGGTGAACTCCGGCCGCGCCTGGAAATCCGCCTCGGCGTACAGGCGGTAGCAGATGCCTTCGGCGATACGGCCGCAGCGACCCTTGCGCTGGTTGGCGCTGGCCTGCGAGATCGGCTCGATGTGCAGGCGATCCAGCTTGTTGCGCGGGCTGTAGCGCTTGACGCGGGCGAAGCCCGGATCGACCACGTAGCGGATGCGTGGCACCGTCAGCGAGGTCTCGGCCACGTTGGTGGCCAGCACGATGCGCCGGTTCGGCCCGGGGTTGAACACCCGGTCCTGGTCCTGGTTGGACAGGCGCGCGTACAGCGGCAGCACCTCGGTATTGCGGTACTTGCGCCGTTCCAGCGACTGGTGCGCATCGCGGATCTCGCGCTCGCCCGGCAGGAAGATCAGCACGTCGCCGCGTGCGTCCAGGCGGGTGATCTCGTCGACAGCCGACACGATGGCATCGTTGACGGTGCGTTCGCCCTGGTCTTCGCCCTCGCCTTCCAGCGCGCGGTAGCGCACTTCCACCGGGTAGGTGCGGCCTTCGACGCTGATCACCGGTGCGTTGTCGAAATGCTGGGCGAAGCGTTCGGTGTCGATGGTGGCCGACGTGACGATCAGCTTCAGGTCCGGGCGCTTGCGCAGCAGCTGCTTCAGGTAGCCCAGCAGGAAGTCGATGTTGAGGCTGCGTTCGTGTGCCTCGTCGACGATGATCGTGTCGTAGTTCGACAACCAGCGGTCGCTGGCGATCTCCGCCAGCAGGATGCCGTCGGTCATGAACTTGATGCGGCTGTCGTCGCTGACCTTGTCATTGAAGCGTACCTGGTAGCCCACCAGCTGGCCCAGTTCGCTCTGCAGTTCCTGCGCCACGCGGCTGGCGACCGCACGTGCGGCGATCCGTCGCGGCTGGGTGCAGCCGATCATGCCGGCCTGGCCACGGCCTGCGGCCAGACACAGTTTCGGCAGCTGGGTGGTCTTGCCCGAACCGGTTTCACCGGCGATCACCACCACCTGGTGGTCGCGGATCAGTTTGATGATCGCGTCGGCTTCACGCGCAATCGGCAGCTGCGGGTCCAGAGTAATGGACGGCTGCTGTTGCGCCCGTACCTGCCGACGCTGCACCGACGCCTGCAAGGCCTGCTCGAAAGTAGCGGCCAGTGCCGCATCCTGCGGCTTGGCCTGGCAACGCGAGAGCATTCCCAGCAAACGGCCCCGGTCGCGGCTCATGGCGCCGTCGATGGCGGCGCGCTGTTGGCGCAGGCGGGGCGATGGATTTTTATCGATAGAGTTCATCAATCGGTTCGTTCAAAACTTTGAAAGCGACCAGTCATCACGACCGGTTTATTGTGAAGGCCAACGATTCCATAAGGAGGAACCTCATGGCGAAGACCAAAAGCACGACCAAGGCCAAGACCGGCAAGCAGAAGCTTGCAGCGGCGGCACCGTCGGCGCCGAACATCGATATCGGGATCACCCAGGGCGACCGCAAGAAGATCGCCGACGGTCTGTCGCGCTTCCAGGCCGATGCGTTCACGCTCTACCTGAAGACGCACAACTTCCACTGGAACGTGACCGGGTCGATGTTCAACTCGCTGCACACCATGTTCGAGACGCAGTACACCGAGCAGTGGGCGGCACTGGACGACGTGGCCGAGCGCATCCGCGCGCTGGGCTTCAATGCCCCGGGCTCCTACCGGGAATTCGCTGCGCTGACCTCGATCGTCGAGGAACCGGGCCTCACCGACAGTGCGGACTGGCGTGAAATGGTACGCCAGTTGGTGGTCGCCAACGAAGCGGTATGCCGTACGGCGCGTGAAGTGCTGGATGTGGCGGCCAAGGGTGACGATGCCCCGACCGAGGATCTGATGACCCAGCGCCTGCAGACCCACGAGAAGTACGCCTGGATGCTGCGCTCGCTGTTGCAGTAAGGGTTGGGGGTGTTCGGCAGGGCTTGCAGCCCTGCACCCGCCGAAGCCTTCAAGCCAGAGCCAGAGCAAAAGCCAGTTTCCTGAAGGTTGGCGGGGTGGGTCCGGTTGAGGGGGCGCCGTAAACCCGTCCATGGGGGCTTGGTCGCGGCATCCATGCCGCTCACACCCCCTCAACCGGACCCACCCCGCCTTCGACAGATTTCCGTGATCTGCCAGGGCATTGCTTGGGGTCAGATCCGTTTTCCGCAGGAAAACGGATCTGACCCCATTTTGATTGTCGATATCTGACAGATTTCATCCACGCATGGCGTGGATCTACCCGCCACCGGGCCAAGTCTGGGGGAGAGCCCCCTGAGTCAGGGGGCAGACGCGAAGCGGCGGGGGTCTGGGAGCTGGTAAGTGGGGCCCGCGTTTCGCGCAGCGAAGCGTGGGAGCGGCAGCGCGCATGCAATGGCGCGTTCCCAGGGCGCAGCCCTGCCGCCGCCTCCGGGAGGTAAACTAGCGCGATGGCTTCCCGTCCCGCGCACGACCTGCTTCAACGCGTCTTTGGTTACGACGATTTCCGTGGTCCGCAGCAGGACATCGTGGAGCATGTGGCTGCCGGTCACGACGCCCTGGTGCTGATGCCCACCGGCGGCGGCAAATCGCTGTGCTATCAGGTCCCGGCCCTGCTGCGTGACGGTTGCGGCATCGTCATCTCGCCGCTGATCGCACTGATGCAGGACCAGGTCGAAGCCCTGCGCCAGCTCGGCGTGCGCGCCGAGTACCTGAATTCAACCCTGGATGCCGAGACCGCCGGCCGCGTCGAGCGCGAGCTGCTCGCCGGCGAACTGGACATGCTGTATGTCGCCCCTGAGCGGCTGCTGACCGGGCGTTTCCTGTCGCTGCTGTCGCGCAGCCAGATCGCCCTGTTCGCCATCGACGAAGCACACTGCGTGTCGCAGTGGGGCCATGACTTCCGCCCCGAATATCGCCAGTTGACCGTGCTGCACGAGCGTTGGCCGCAGATCCCGCGGATCGCGCTGACCGCCACCGCCGATCCGCCGACCCAGCGCGAGATCGCCGAGCGCCTCGATCTGCAGGAAGCGCGCCATTTTGTCAGTTCCTTCGACCGTCCCAACATCCGCTACACCGTGGTGCAGAAGGACAACGCCCGCAAGCAGCTGACCGACTTCCTGCGCGGCCACCGTGGCGAGGCCGGCATCGTCTACTGCATGTCGCGGCGCAAGGTCGAGGAGACCGCTGAATTCCTCTGCGGCCAGGGCTTCAACGCTCTGCCTTACCACGCCGGCCTGCCGCCGGAAGTGCGCGCCGGCAACCAGCGCCGCTTCCTGCGCGAGGACGGCATCGTGATGTGTGCCACCATCGCCTTCGGCATGGGCATCGACAAGCCGGACGTGCGCTTCGTCGCGCATACCGACCTGCCCAAGTCGATGGAGGGCTACTACCAGGAAACCGGACGCGCAGGCCGCGATGGCGAAGCCGCCGAGGCCTGGCTGTGCTACGGCCTGGGTGATGTGGTACTGCTCAAGCAGATGATCGAGCAGTCCGAGGCGGGCGAAGAGCGCAAGCAGCTGGAGCGGGCCAAGCTCGACCATCTGCTGGGCTACTGCGAATCGATGCAGTGCCGCCGCCAGGTGCTGCTGGCCGGCTTCGGCGAGACCTACCCCCAGCCTTGCGGCAACTGCGACAACTGCCTGACGCCACCGGCCTCGTGGGACGCGACCATACCGGCACAGAAGGCGCTGAGCTGCGTCTATCGAAGCGGCCAGCGCTTCGGTGTCGGCCACCTGATCGACATCCTACGCGGCAGCGAGAACGAGAAGGTGAGGCAGCAGGGCCACGACAAGCTGAGCACTTATGCCATCGGCCGCGACCTCGATGCACGCACCTGGCGCAGCGTGTTCCGCCAGCTGGTCGCGGCCAGCCTGCTGGAAGTGGACAGCGAGGGTCACGGTGGCCTGCGCCTGACCGATGCCAGCCGCGACGTGTTGACCGGCCGCCGCCAGATCAGCATGCGCCGCGACCCGGCCAGCAGCACCAGCGGACGCGAGCGCAGCGCGCAGCGCACCGGCCTGTCGGTGCTGCCGCAGGACCTGGCCCTGTTCAACGCGCTGCGCGGCCTGCGCGCCGAACTGGCCCGGGAACAGAACGTACCGGCGTTCGTGATCTTCCACGACAGCACCCTGCGCAACATCGCCGAGCAGCGCCCGACCAGCCTGGATGAACTGGCCCGGGTCGGCGGCATCGGCGGCACCAAACTGAGCCGCTACGGCCCGCGCCTGGTCGAGATCGTGCTTGAAGAGGGCTGACGGTATCGCGTTGCCGCGCTGCGCGGCCGCCGGGCATGGCCCCAACGGCGCGCGGGCGCCCCTGTAGAGCCGAGCCCACGCTCGGCTGCCTCTGCGCGAACAGCAGCCGAGCGTGGGCTCGGCTCTACGCTGGTGCAGGTCCAATCTTGAACCGGCCATTCAGCCGGAAGTGCATCCGCGTCCGCTTGCGGCTAGATTAGCGTCATGTCCCTGGCCTCGACCCTGCTCCGCGTCGTGCTCATGCTCAGCCTGTTGCTCAACGGGCTGAACGCGGCCCTGGCCCGTGGTCACGAAGAAATGGGGCGAATGGCTCACGCCGCAGCCGCGGCTGTTGATGGCGGCACTGCCGACTGCCACCACCACGCGGGCATGCAGGCCGACGCGGCCCCGCAGGCCAAGGCCCCGGCCCACGACGCCCACTGCCAGATCAAGGACTGCGTGCGCAGCTGCGCCCAGCACCCGCTGCTGGTGGTGCAGCCGTTGCCGTTCATGGCCGGACCGGCGCTGTCGCTGGCCCCGCAGCCGATGCCGGCCACCGGCCGGCCGGCGCCGCCGCTGCCGCCGATCTCACGCCCTCCCATCGGCTGATTCCACACGCACCGTGCGCCCTGCGCACCGCAGCCGGCCGCCTGCCGGCGTCTTTACGTGTCTGGAGTCACCACCATGAATACCCGTATCCCCCGCGGTCCGGGCCCTGTGCCCATGCCGTCGCGCCGCCTGTTCGTGCAGGGCCTGGCCGCCGGTGGCGTGGTTGCCGGCATCGCCGCTGTCGGCGTGCCGCAGCGCGCGCTCGCCGCCGCCACTGCCGCCCCACGCCTGGCCGGCGCCCCCGCCGTGCTCAGCGACACCCGCATCGAACTGGCCATCGGCGAATCGCTGGCCAACTTCACTGGCCGCACCCGTCCGGCGATCACCGTCAATGGATCGCTGCCGGCACCGATCCTGCGCTGGCGCGAAGGCCAGACCGTGGACCTGTTCGTGCGCAACACCCTGGAACGCCACCCGACCTCGATCCATTGGCACGGCATCCTGCTGCCTGCGAACATGGACGGTGTGCCGGGACTGAGCTTCAATGGCATCGGCCCCGGTGAGACCTACCACTACCACTTCGAACTGAAGCAGTCGGGTACCTACTGGTACCACAGCCACTCGATGTTCCAGGAGCAGGCCGGCCTGTACGGAGCGCTGATCATCGACCCGGCCGAGCCGGCGCCCTACCACCACGACCGCGAGCACGTGATCCTGCTGTCCGACTGGACCGACATGGCCCCCGGCGCGCTGTTCCGGCGCATGAAGAAGCTCGCCGAGCATGACAACTACTACAAGCGCACCCTGCCCGACTTCCTGCGTGACGTGAAGCGCGACGGTTGGTCGGCCGCGTTGTCCGACCGTGGCATGTGGGGGCGGATGCGGATGACGCCCACCGACATCTCCGACATCAATGCGCACACCTACACCTACCTGATGAATGGCACCGCGCCGGCCGGCAACTGGACCGGGCTGTTCCGCAGCGGCGAGAAAGTGCTGCTGCGCTTCATCAACGGCGCCTCGATGACCTACTTCGACGTGCGCATTCCCGGCCTGAAAATGACCGTGGTCGCCGCCGACGGCCAGTACATCCATCCGGTCAGCATCGACGAGTTCCGCATCGCGCCGGCCGAAACCTACGACGTGCTGGTGGAACCGACCGGGCAGGACGCGTTCACCATCTTCTGCCAGGACATGGGCCGTACCGGCTTTGCCGCCGGAACGCTGGCAGTCCGCCATGGCCTGCAGGCACCGATTCCCGCGCCCGACCCACGCCCGTTGCTGACGATGAGCGACATGGGGCACGACATGGGTAGTGGTGGCCATGGTGGCCATGACATGGCCGCGATGAAGGGCATGGAAGGCGGCTGCGGCGCCAGCATGGGCCACGACGGCGATACCGCCAGCAGGGCACCGAAGCACCCGGCCAGTGAGCGCAACAACCCGCTGGTGGACATGCAGAGCTCGGCCACCGAACCGAAGCTGGACGATCCCGGCATCGGCCTGCGCGACAACGGTCGCCAGGTACTCACCTACGGCGCGATGCGCAGCCTGTTCGAGGACCCCGATGGCCGCGAGCCGAGCCGCGAGATCGAGCTGCACCTGACCGGCCACATGGAGAAGTTCTCCTGGTCATTCGATGGCATTCCGTTCGCCAGCGCCGAGCCGCTGCGACTGAACTACGGCGAGCGCATGCGCATCGTATTGGTCAACGACACCATGATGCAGCACCCGATCCACCTGCACGGCGTGTGGAGTGATCTGGAGAACGCGCAGGGCGAATTCCAGCTGCGCAAGCACACCATCGACATGCCACCCGGCACCCGCCGCAGTTACCGCGTGCGTGCCGATGCGCTCGGTCGCTGGGCCTACCACTGCCATCTGCTGTACCACATGGAAGCGGGCATGATGCGCGAAGTGAGGATCGAAGAATGAGCCGCTCACTGCTTTCCCCCAGCCTGCTGGCCCTGGGCCTGGCCACCGCATTGCCGGTGTTCGCGCAGTCGCATCCCGGGCATGACATGGGCACGATGGACCCGCCGCCGAAGACCGCGAAGACCCCGGCCGAACCGGTCGATCACTCGAAGATGGATCATTCGAAGATGAACATGGGTGCGGCGGGTCAGGCCGGCATGGACCACTCCACGATGGACCACTCGAAGATGGACCATGGCGCGATGCAGCCAGCGGCGATGGACCATTCCACGATGGATCACGCCGCCATGGGTCACGGCACGCCCGCACCGATCGAACCGCGCGAGCCGATCCCGGTTCCCACCGATGCCGACCGCGCTGCCGCCTTCCCTCCGATCGCGCATGGTGCGATGGAGCATGCACCACAGATCAACAGCCTGCTGCTGATCGATCGCCTCGAACACTGGGACGGCAAGAACAGCACCGGCCAGGCCTGGGAGGCCACCGGCTGGATCGGTGGCAACATCAACCGCCTGTGGTTGCGCACCGATGGCGAACGCAGCCGCGGCAGCACGGAATCGTCGTCACTGGAAGCACTGTATGGTCGCAGCGTATCGCCGTGGTGGGACGTGCTGATCGGCGTGCGCCAGGACTTCCGGCCGGCCGACTCGCGCACCTGGGCGGCCATCGGCATCCAGGGCCTGGCGCCGTACAAGTTCGAAAGCTCGGCGACGCTGTACATGGGTTCCGGTGGTCAGGTGCTGGCCAAGGCCGAGGTCGAGTACGACGTGCTGCTGACCAACCGCCTGATCCTGCAGCCGCTGCTGGAAGCCACCGTCGCAGCCAAGGATGAGCCGGAGTACGGCATCGGTCGCGGACTGAACAAGGTTGAAGCCGGGCTGCGCCTGCGTTATGAGTTCAGCCGTCGTTTCGCGCCGTACATCGGCATCAGCCACGAGCGCACGTTTGGCGACACCGCCGATCATGCTGGCGACCACGCACGCGACACTCGCTGGGTGGCGGGCGTGCGCATGTGGTTCTGAGCAGCGGTTCGTGAGCATTGGCCAGCCCCGGCAGCCGCCGGGGCCGGCTACACTGCGCCACGTTCCAATGCAGGCTCCGCCATGTCGCTGCAGATCCGCCGCGCCACCCTTGCCGATATCGACGCCCTGTCGGCCATCGCGATTGCCACCTACAACGAAACCTGGGGCGACTCGTACCCGGCGCAGGAGCTGCAGGATTTCCTGCAGGCGCACTACAGCAGCGAACCGCAGCGCGCCGAACTGTCCGACCCGCGCGGCGCGATCTGGCTGCTGGTGGACGGCAACAACGTGGTCGGCTACCTGGCTGCTGGTGCCAACACCCTGCCGCATGCCGAGGCCCGCGAAGGCGACATCGAACTGAAGCGGTTCTACATCCTGGCCGCACACCAGAACGGCGGCCATGGTGCACGCCTGATGGACGCGTTCATGGCCTGGCTGGACCAACCGCACCGCCGCACCCTGTGGGTGGGCGTCTGGGAGGAGAACTTCGGCGCGCAGCGCTTCTACGCGCGCTATGGCTGCAGCAAGGTCGGCGAGTACGACTTCATCGTCGGGGATACGCGCGACCGCGAGTTCATCCTGCGGCGGACGTGATCACGCGCTCCATGTAGAGTCGAGCTTGCTCGACTATAGGCGGCAACATCCAGTCGAGCATGGCTCGACGCTACAACTAGAAATCGAACAACTCAGACAGGAAGCTGTCCTTTTTCTTTTTCTTGTATCCGTGGCCCCGGTTGTCCTCGTAGCGCTGGCCCAAGTGGCGGGTATCACGATGCATCACCGGCGGCGGCGTGGTCGCCGGCTGCGCCTGCACAGGTGCCGGCGGCGGCAGCGCAGCGCCGGCGCGTTCGATGATCTTGTCCAGCTCGCCACGGTCCAGCCACACGCCACGGCAGCCGGGGCAGTAATCGATCTCGATGCCATGGCGCTCGGCCATCTGCAGGGTCTGGGTCTTGCACACGGGGCACAGCATGGGCATGGCTCCTGAAGGTCTGGCAACGACTCTACCTGCCCACCGATGACTGTGCGGCAACACATGACCGATGGCACACAGACTTCCGGCGCGTGCCAGCGTCCCGGCCGCCTTCCACACTCCACGCTGGTTCCGCAGGGAGTGCGTGCATGACCGTCCTGTCCCGCCTGCCCAACGCCGCGCGCCTGCTGCTGGTGCTGCTCGGCGTCGGCGTTGGCCTGAATCTGCGCGATGTCGCTGCGGCCGCAGGCGCGCCGATTCCCGCCTTGCCTATGCCCTACGGCGGCAGCCTGCTGGACAACGCACTGGCCGTCCTGCTGGCGCTGCTCCTGGCCGCACTGCTGCGCCCGCGTGGGGTGGGCCTGATGGCCAGCCTGGGGCTGCACGGGAACGACTGGCGCGGCCCGTTTTGGGTGCTGCTGGCCAGCCTGCCCTGCTGGCTGGGCCTGGCGGTGCTGGGCACGCCCAACACCGCACTGACCGCACTCGATGCGACGATGCTCGCCGTGCTGTTCCCACTGGCCGAGGAAGTGCTGTTCCGTGGCCTCGGCTTCGTGCTGCTGGTGAAGCTCATGCGTGGCCCATGGTCCCTGCTTGCGCTGCCGCAGGCGCTGCTGTTCGGTTGGGTGCACTGGCTGGGCTTCGGCGGCTTCGACGGCGGCGGCACTGCCCTGTTCGTCGGCGCGGTCATCGCACTGGGCGGCTTCATCTTCGCTTGGCTTGACCATCTGGACGGCGACACCCTGTGGTGCGGCCTGGTGCTGCATGTATCGATGAACATGGCGTGGAACGTGTTCAACCTCGACGACGCCGTCGCGCTGGGCTGGCAGGCCACCAGCCTGCGTATCGGCGCCGCGCTGCTGGCGGTGGCGGTGCTGGCCTGGCGGGTACGCCAGCGACGCCCGCGCCTGCTGTAACGCTCACTTAGCCTGCCGTGCACGCCGGGATCACCCCCGGCTTGCGCATACTTGCGCGCCTTTTCATTGCTGCTTTCCGGAGCTGTAGCGCCATGTTGCTGTCCAAGCGCCACGTTGAACCCCGCGTCCTGCTGATCGAGGACGCAGAGGAAACCCGCGAGCTGAGCCGTCTTGCGCTGGAAAGCCAGGCCTGCCACGTGGTGGGCGTGAGCTCTGCCGAAGCAGCATTGGGCCTGCTGGCCGCAGGTGAGCGTTTCGACCTGCTGTTCACCGACGTCAACCTGGGCCCGATCAGCGGCATTGAAGCTGCCAACCGGGTCCGCGGCCTGTATCCCCAGCTGCCGATCCTGGTGACGTCGGGCATGGACCAGCACCAGGTGCTGCCGCAGCTGCGCGACGGCATTCATTTCCTGCCCAAGCCCTACAACATGAGCGAGCTGCTCGACGCCATCCGCCTGTGCTTCCGGCACGCCGATGTGGGCGTATTGATCGGGCCGGATGCGCAGGCAGCGTGAGGCGTTGATCCACACATGGCGTGGATCTACCGGGTTCTTGCAGTAGATCGACGCCATGCGTGGATGGCGCCCACCTTCAACCGCTGCTGTACGGTCCGGTACCCGGGAACACCTTCAGCAGCGCGCGGGTGATCATGTCCGGATACACGGTGAAGTGGTCCTCGTCGTCGATCACCATGTTCTCCACCTTCAACGAATGCCCGCTGGCGCGCAGCTGCTCGGCGAACTCGGCGTTGTGGCGCAGCATGTCGTTGCGGGTGAAATAGCGCGGCTCCGGCTTCACCGTTTCGAAGCTGCCGATCGACAGCACCACCGTGGTCGGCTGCGTGGGCGCCTTGGCCTCGGCCTGCATGCGCGGCACCCGATGGTTGTCGAACCACAGCGACGGGCTTGACAGGATGTAGCTGTGGAACATGTCCGGGCGCGTGGTCAGCACGTAGGCGCCAAACAGGCCGCCATAGGAATGACCGGCATAGGCGCGCCGCGACGGATCGGTGCGGTAGCGTGCATCGATCATCGGCAGTACGCGCTCGGCGAGGAAATCGCGGTAATGTGCCGCGCCGCCGTAGCTGACGTCGTCGCTGTAGTCACGCGGATCGGTGCGCATCGGATCGCTGGGCGTGTAATCGCGCGAGCGGCTCTGCTTGGACGTCAGGCCTTCCTGCGGCGGCAGCCCGACCAGGATGAAATCCTCGATGTTGACGCCCTTCTGCCCCACCATGTTGCGCACGCTGCGCACCAGCGGGAAGCTGTACAGCGCGTCGGTCACATACAGCACCGGGTAGCGTTTCTCCGGATGCGCAGCGTAGTCAGCCGGCAGCGCTACCCAGATCGGGTAATCGCGGCCCACCGGATCGTGCACGCGCAGCGCTTCGGTATCCGGCAGCACCACACCCGACACAGCGGCGGCCGGGCTCTCCTTCGCTTCACTCTGCGCTGCCGGCGGCGCCACCGACATCGCACAGCCACTCACGGCCAGGCAGGCCGCCACACTCCATCCACGCACACGCTGCATCCACACTCTCCCGTTGCGGGCGGCGCACCGCATGGCACCGCTGCCGCATCCTTGCATGGTGCGCAATCCACTGCCAGTGCGGTCAGGGCGAGGCCGGCGGCGCCGGGAACAGTGTGCGCAGCGCCTGCAATGCGGCCGGATGATAGATCGTAGCGTGGGTTTCTTCCGGCAACGGCAGGTACTTCACCAGCGGCGACGGCGAAGCCTGCTGCAGCAACTCGGCCAGTCGTGCAGTGGATGCGGCCAGCTCCGGCTGCCCACTGCTGGCCAGGAATACGCGCGGCTGCGCACGCGTCACCGCCGGCAGCTGTTTGGCTGCGCCGGCCAGCATTGCGCCACGGTTCCACCACAGGCTGGGGTCCAGCGCGATGTAGCTGTTGAACAGCGTCGGCTCCTGCAGCAGCGTCTCGACCACGAACAGGCCAGCCAGCGACTCGCCGATCAACGCGCGCTCGTCGGTAGTCGGGTAGCGCTGGCGCACCTGCGGCATCAGTTCATCGCGCAGGAACGTGCGGTAGGCCGCCGAGCCACCAATGCGTGGCGCGATCTTCTGGTCCTGCGGGTCGTTGCTGGGGCCGGTCATGTCGCGGCGGCGCTCGGTGTTCTCGATGCCGACCAGCAGGAACGGGCGCATGCTGCCGTTGCCGGTCAGCACCTGCACCAGCCCAGCCACATGCAGGAAGTCCTCGCCGATGCCGCCGTCGGGCATGTAGAGCACCGGCAGCGGCGCTTTCGGATCCAAGCCCCATGGCTGCGGGCGGTAGACGTTAATGCGGCGGGTTTCGCCCAGCGCCTTCGATTCGATGGTGAAGGTCTCGCCGATGACCAGAGGCAAGGCGGCAGCGGGCGGCGCGGTTTCTGCAGCCATCAGCGGCGCGGCGGAGACAGCGGACAACAACAGCGACAGCACGATCAGACGCATGGGGCGGTCCATATTGGGAAAGCGCTGAGCATAGACCGCCGGAGGCACTGTCGTTCGCGGCACTTTGCCGATCGACCGGAACTGGAGCACCATGGAGTCGGTGATGGTCATGCAACGCGCACCATGGCTCACGGACTGGTCACCGCCACGCTCATATCCACAAGGAGGTTCCCATGTTGAGTGTATTGATCGCCACCGCCCTTGCCGCCACCTCACCTCAGGCCAGCAGCACTCCGCCAGCATCCGCAGCATATGCGGACTGCCTGCTCGCCCACCTCCAACCGGGATTGTCCGACCACGCGATCCCGCTGCTGCAGCAGGCCTGCGTCGCGAAGCATCCGGAGAGCTACGTCGCATATTCAGAACTGGAACGCCGGATCAGCGCGCAGCGCCGGGCTGACTTTGACGCGGCTCAAGCGGAAGCCGTGCGTTCCGCGAATGCGGCAGCGACGGCTGCACAAGAAGCTGCCGACGCGGCGGCCGCGAAAGCCAAGGGAATGCGGACGAAGTAGAGGCCCTGGACCAGGCAACAAAGAAGGCACCGCATTGCGATGCCTTGCTGAATGACCTGGGTCATGGGATGCAATGGTGGGCCGCGAAGGATTCGAACCTTCGACCAAAAGATTAAGAGTAACTGGGTAATTTCATTACTTTCAATGGGTTACGCCGCCACTCGTTCCACTTCAATCTTTAAAGCGGGCGCTTGTAAGCCTTGAGCCACAACGGGCGCAGGAATTTTGCGGAACGGATTTCCTCCCCCTCCAGTTGCCTCAACAAGGCCTACCCCATCCCCCCGAATGACGGATCCTGGTCGGCCTTGGCCAGCCGGTTGCCCCGGACCCTCTCCTGCCATTCCAGAATCTTGGCGACGTCCCGACGCCCCCCTGCCGTGACCGATGACCCAATGCCGGAAGTGGCTGAGGTGGGCCACGATCGCACCGTCATCAACCTCAAGAGCGAATGGTTGGACACCTGGCTCAACTCCCGACCCTAAACATATGGATGAACTGCAAATGGCGATGGACGATCCGCAGCGCCCCTACTACGAACACGCGTTTGAACAGGCCGCGTAAGAAAGCAAAAAGCCCTGCAATGCAGGGCCTGTTGCAACCCAAAATCGGTGTTGACTGGCGCGGCTACTGCCCGCTGCATGGAAGTGCCCTTTCAAGGCGATGCGGAAGCAAATCCTCTCACTGGGGCAACCGTGCCTTATAGGGGACGAGCTTGACGAAACCGTCCCGATCCAAGCCGACAATTTTTGATGTGAGCGCGTACTGATTGAGATAGATCTTCACCGGACGATCCTCGATCGTTGCCCAAGGGCGAGCAACGCCGTAGGCAACCGTGTCCTTTTCGCCATCGGTGCAAAACTCAAGCCGCTCGTGCCGATAGTGCAAACCCATGACCTCGGCGTCGTCACCGCCACCACAAGCCATGATCAACTCGCGCTCGGAACCGGCGCTGAGGGCTTTGAAGTCATCCAGGACGAATGGCGGCAGTTCATCAAACTACTTCACCCGTCGCTGCTCTCGGCTCAATAGCACGCGATCCGCAACCGCGTCCATCACCTGACGCAGCGCTGCAATGTCCCTGCCCTGCTGGGCCGACTGCTCACCCAGCTCACGGATCACTTTCTCTCTGGATGACGCAATGTTGAACAAAACTGCGAGCACAAGCAGCAGAACGAGCACCCCCACGATACCAGCCATAGAATCCCCTTTCGTTAGTAGCCCAGTCTAGCGGGTCAATGGGTGGAAGCCACGCTCAGGCGGATATGATGACAATCCCAACAGGGCGGGCGTGGTGGACACGGAGTGCGCGATGGATACGGATGAATTTACGGATAGGCAGCTGCTGGACCTCCACTGTCTGGTCATGGAAGCGCTTCGACAAAGAGGCGTCGTGCGCTCATCAAACAATCCCGTGGCGGACTACACGGAAACATTGGTGGCGCGTGCCCTCAACGCAAAATTGGCCGTGGGCTCCCAGGCCGGTTTTGATGCAGTTGGCCAGGACGGGACGCGGTATCAGATCAAAGGCAGGCGACTAACCGCAACCAACCGCAGCACACAGTTGAGCGCGTTGCGGAACTTGGCGTCTGATCCATTCGACCACCTCGCAGCCGTGGTCTACAACAGCTCTTTGAAAGTTGAATACGCCGCCCTTATTCCATTGGACGTAGTGAAAAGGGTTAGCCGCTACAACTCGCACACAAACGCTCACACGCTTCACGTTCGCCGCTCGCTATTGAACGAACCGGGAGTGGTCGATATCACCATGCAAATCGTCAAGGCAATGGGCGCATGAAGGCTCAATTGGATTTCAACGACTATCCGGACATTACTGAGGGCGACATATTTTGGCGACCACCGCCAAGCGCACTGCAACAAGTGCCTCAGCTCTACGAGAGGGCGACATCCGCCCTTTATATGCTCTTTCTTTCGGGCGGCTCAGATATCCCAATTCGCGACGGGGTGCCAGCCGCCCTCCACGTAGCAATGCATGTGCGGGCCGCGCTGACCGAATTCGTGGGCATAGAAGAAGCAATGAAGAACGCAGGACACGCCTATAGGATTACGAGCAGCGCAAGTCCACTTCTTCATTTCATGCGGATGCTTCGCAACTATCAAATCCACATTGGTAGCCAGCCAATGGCAAGAAAGACCGTGGATAGAATCTTCGGCGGCAAGGATGCCGTCATCGAAGTCGCCACTATCGACAACCTGCACGCCGACGACTTCATGCAGCTGGACACTATGAGGAAGTACAACTCATACAGCCGGAATGAAGTAGAGCGAATGATTGACTTGTTTCGCGAGCAGCAGGAGCGGCTGGGTGTGTACGAAATTCTTAGGCAAGGGACCAATCGCCTAATCTATGAAGTGCTTCAGCACATCTAAAGACGCGTATACGAACACCCCCACAGTACAGACATCAGGGTGCACAATCACTCCAATGAAGCTTGTGAGTTACGTCTCAGTGCCCGAGGGGAGACAGTGCTAGGCTCGCGCATCGAGGCATGTCAACGCCTCGATGATTTGTTGCAGACTCTGGAGATGTCGCATGAAACGGAAGGTTCTAGGATGCTCCGCAGCACTTCTTGTATCCACCTGTGCTTTGGCGCAGGTGCCTGACGCTGACACGCAGGAAGGCAAGGAGATGCAGATTCAAATTCACAGCTACATGAGTGAACACCCTACGGTCTCGATAGACGAAGCAATCACGCGCCTAGCGGTTCAAGGTGAGGTGATGTCGGATATTGAAGCGTTGCGTATCGAGTTCGCAGATCGTCTAACGGAACTGTCGATCAAAGACGCGCCAGATCAACACATCCTGGTGCAGCTCAAGGGGCCAGATCCAGTCGCGGATCGAACGATCAACACCGAGAGCGGGACGACCCGCGTGGTGTTCGAGGTTGGTCACAAGTACACCCAGGACGAGTTTTACGCGCTCCTTGCTAAGCACAGACCTCTTCTTCACAGCGCCATACCAGGCATCACGGGGACGACTGGGTTCCCAGGCGAAGAACGGGTGCTGATTGACATAGACGGCGACAGCCGCCAAGCAGAAGAGTTGAAGGATACAATCAAGAAGCTTGAAAGAGTCACCGGTCTCAAGATTGAAGTCCGCCCCAACATGCCGAAGTCAGTCAACGCGGAGTATGTTGTTGGCGGCGCCCCCCCTCCAATCCAACAATAGCTACTGCACCTCAGGATTTCCGGTTATTCATAAGGCCACTGGACGAAGGGGTATCACCACTGCGGCGCATTGCCCCGACAATCTGATCTATGGAAACTACGCAACCGGCGCAGGGAAGTACACCGTGCCGCTGACGTTCGTGGACCAGATCAATGATGCGAGCCACGACGTTCAGTGGCATACGGTGGGGTCACACACACCGCTCCGGGAGGTGTATTCCACCTCAACTTCGGATTACAGTAGGCGCCGCATCATGTACATGTGGACCAACGCTACTCAAGGCCAGAGCATGTGCTTCAGAGGCGTCACCAGCCAATACACCTGCGGAACTGTCGTGAGCATCAAGCACAGGCCCGAGCTCGCATGCGGTCCAACCGGAAACCTTCCATGCGCGGACGCTTGGATACGCATCGAAGGATCATCACTGGCGTGCGGATTTGGAGATAGCGGTGCCGCTATCTTCTTCGGAGACAATGGATACGTCATTGTCGCTAAGGCAAGCCTGAAAGACGGAAGCTGCAAGGGAGTCTCCGCGATGCCCTGGGGCGCAGTCAGCGCATTAGGGCTGGAGGCAGGCGGTTAGTCGCTCCAACGAAACGTCCGGCTGAGGATGCAAAGCCAGCATGCTCAGCCGGAAATCTGAGATCGATTTTTAATTGCTTGAGTGAACGCGCCCGGTCCACCAGCCCTTCTTCCGACTCAGCAATACCAGTGGCAGTGATCAATACAGGCGTCTGGTGCCGCCCAGTATGCGAATGGTAAAGCGTTCCAGTCATATTGACGCGCTTACCTTTAAGAAGTTGGTACTTGCGCATCAGATCGCCGCTCAAGTTCAGTTGGATGAGTAAGACGCCTCCGGCGTAAGGCGGGCATTCGTCCTGAGCCTGTACCGAAATTGGCGTGAATAATTTGATCGCCGGGCGACGCCCCCCCCCCCGCCGTGAGTAGTGGTCGGGTTTAGAGTCCGGGGTTGATGATATCGATGTTGGCCAGATGTTTGGCGTAGGCGGCCGGTGTCATGCCGCCGATGGCGTCCTTGGGGCGTTCCTCGTTGTATTCTCGACGCCATCGCTCGATCTCGGTGCGGGCGTGTAGCAGCGTTGGGAACCAGTGCTCGTTGAGGCATTCGTCGTGCAGGCGACCGTTGAACGATTTCACATAGGCGTTCTGGTTCGGCTTGCCGGGCTGGATCAGGCGAAGCTTCACGCCACGTGCGTGGGCCCAGCTCACTATCACCTGCCGCAGAATTCCTTGCCGTTGTCGGTACCGATCACCTGCGGCAAGCCGCGCAGCGAGGCCAGCTGGTCCAGCACACGCGAGACGCCGTGCCCGGAAATCGCACGTTCCACCTCGATTGCCACGACTTGGTATGTGGCGTCATCGACGATCACCAAGCACTTGATGACCCGGCCTTCGGCCGTACGGTCGAGCACGAAGTTCATCGACCACACATGGTTGGGCCGGGCCGGGCGCAGCAGTGGCTGCCGCTCGCCGACCGCCACCTTTTTGCGCTTGCGCCGCCTGACCTGCAGCTGCTGCGCCTGATACAGCCATTCCATTCGCTTGTAGTTCACGATGCGTCCTTCCTGCGGCAGCTTCAGGTAGATCATTCCGACGCCGTAGCGCTTGTGCCGATACGCCAAGGCCAGGATGCGCTCGCTCAATTCAACGTTGCGATCCTCGCGCCGGACATAGCGCAGCGCGCTGGCACTCATCCCGATGATCGCCAGGGCACGGCGCTCGCTTGCCCCGCGCTGCACCCACCGCCGCACCAGCGCACGCCGCACCGGCGGGTCCGCTACTTTTTTCGCAGCGCGTCCTTGATCAGATCGTTCTCGAACAGCTGCTCGGCCAGCAACTTCTTCAGCCGGACGTTCTCGGCTTCCAGGTCCTTCAACCGCTTGGCGTCGGGCACGCTCATGCCACCGAACTTGCTGCGCCACAGTTGGTACGAGGCCTCGCTGAAGCCATGTCGACGGCACAGGTCCTTCACCGCCATGCCGGCCTCTGCCTCGCGTGGGAAGCCGATGATCTGTTCTTCGGAAAAGCGTTCTTCATGTCCAATCTCCGGCTTGTCGGGGATTGAACTCCAAATCGCCGTGCTACTCAAAACCTGAGGGACGTCGGGGGCACAAGAGCGCCGCCATGCGCGATAGATACGATCATCGCTTGCCTGTCGTGAAACCTGCATCTCTCCCGAAGTGTTCGGTAGGGTTTTCAGGAGCAAAAGAAAAAGGCGCCCCAAAGGACGCCTAAGTCGTTGATGCAATTGGTGGGCCGTGAAGGATTCGAACCTTCGACCAAAAGATTAAAAGTCTTCTGCTCTACCGACTGAGCTAACGGCCCATTGCACTGCCCCAGCCTTTCGGCGGGGTGGGCATTCTACCCTACTTTGGCGGGCCGGGTGAAACCCCAGCGTGTCGAGGTTGCCGGCCAGCGGCCGGCACTACCCGATCTGGCGAACCCGCTTAAACCTTCCGGGCCTCACGCGCATCCCAGCTGTGAGTCCTGCCCGGAGCCACGGATGCGCCTGCCCCTCTGCCTCGTTGCCGCCCTGCTGCTGCCCTGTACGGCACTGGCCACCCCATCCCAGGTCGTCACCGACGACATTGCCCGCTTCTGGGCCACCTATGATGCGGTGCGCGCCGAGCCTGATGCCGAACGCCGGGTGGCGCTGGTCCAGCAACGCTACATCGATCCGGGCAGCCCCGGCCTGCATGCGCTGATGCAGGTGCGCAACTACACCGCCCGCGAATACGCCGAGGCCATGCAGGCCTGGCCGCGCTTCTGGACCTCAGTACGACCGCTCACCGCCAACGCGCAGCAGGCCAGTGCCACGCTGGAGCGCGATCTTGTCGCCTTCCGTGCGCTCTACCCTGCCCTGCGCCCGGCCACCATCACCTATGCGGTGGGCGTGCTGCGCACCGGTGGCACCACGCTGGATGACAAGGTACTGATCGGCGCGGAGATGGCGCTGGGCGATGAGCGCGTGGACGTGAGCGAGCTGCCGGCGAAGATGCGCGACCGCCTGCGGATCTTCTACGACAGCCGGCCGGGTGCGAACAACGCGCAGAACAACCTGCACGAATACGTGCATACCCAGCAGCGCGAGACCACCGGCAGCCTGGCCCAGTACGCGGTACGCGAAGGCGTGGCCGAATACGTGGCAGAGCGCATCAGCGGGCGCCGCCCGGCGTTGCCGCTGTACACCTATGGGCCAGCGCACGAAGCGGAAATCCGCGCGCGCTTCCGCACGGAGATGCACGGGGACAACCTGGACAATTGGCTGTACAACAGCGCGCGCAATCCATTCGGGGTGAGTGACCTGGGCTACTACGCCGGCTACCGCATTGCGCAGGAGTACATGCGCCGGCAGACCGACGAGAGGACTGCTGTCGCGCGGATGATCGAGTTGGACTATGCCGATCCGGCTGCGGTGCGGGCCTTCATCGAGGCATCGGGATGGTTGCAGGCCAGGTAGATCAAGGAGTGCGGACAAGCGCTTGGCACCCACCGAGGGAGTGATTGCCCCACCGGTGAAGCCGGCCAGCGGCCGGCTCTACCGGAAGCGGTCAGGCGTACAGCGTCGGGTCGTCGACGCCGGCCTCGGCAAAGCCCTGCGCGCGCAGGCGGCAGGCATCGCAATGACCGCAGGCGGCGCCGTTGGCGTCGGCGTTGTAGCAGGACACCGTCAGGCCGAAGTCCACGCCCAGGCGCACGCCTTCGCTGACGATCTGGCCCTTGCTGAGGAACTGCAGCGGCGCGTGCACCTTGATGCCCGCGCCCTCCACACCCGACTTGGTGGCCAGGTTGGCCAGCGCCTGGAACGCGGCCACGAACTCGGGGCGGCAGTCCGGGTAGCCGGAGTAGTCGACGGCGTTGACGCCGCAGAAGATGTCGTTGGCGCCGAGCACTTCGGCCCAGCCCAGGGCCAGCGACAGCATGATGGTATTGCGCGCCGGCACGTAGGTGACCGGAATGCCGGCACCACCGGCCTCCGGTACGTCGATGTCATCGGTCAGCGCCGAGCCACCGATGCTGCGCAGGTCCACGTCCACGGTCTTGTGCGCGACCACGCCCTGGGCCTTGGCCACGCGGGCGGCGGCATCCAGTTCGGAGGTGTGGCGCTGGCCGTAGCGCACGCTCAGGGCGTGCACGGCGAAGCCCTGTTCCTGGGCCATGGCGATGACGGCGGCTGAATCCATGCCGCCGGAGAGAAGCACGACTGCCTTCTTCATGGAGAATCTTCCGGTTGGGAGAGGAAAGCCAGCACGCTGTCCCGCGCCGGAGCTACATCAGGGAACGCTGCACCGGCTCATCGGCCGGGCTCGTCGTTCCACAGGATTTTATGCAACTGCATCTGGAAGCGCACCGGCAGCCGGTCTTCGACGATCCAGTCGGCCAATTGCCGCGCGGTGATCTCGCCCTTGCTCGGCGAGAAGAACACGGTGCAACGCTTCACCAGGCCGTGCTCGGCGACCATGGCCTTGGCCCAGTCGTAGTCCTCGCGGCTGCAGATGACGAACTTGATCTGGTCGCGCACGGTCAGCAGCGGCAGGTTTTCCCAGCGGTTGCGCGCCACTTCGGCCGAACCCGGCGTCTTGATGTCGACCACGCGCGACACGCGCGGGTCCACTGCACTGACATCCAGCGCGCCGGAGGTTTCCAGCGAGACATCCATGCCCGCATCGCACAGCTTCTGCAGCAGCACCAGGCAGCGCTTCTGCGCCAGCGGCTCGCCGCCGGTCACGCAGACGTGGCGGACGCCCTGGGCCAGCACCTCGGCCACGATGTCGTCGATGTCCCACCAGGTGCCGCCGTGGAAGGCATAGGCGGTGTCGCAGTACTGGCAGCGCAGCGGGCAGCCGGTCAGGCGCACGAACACGGTCGGCCAGCCGGCGGTATCGGCTTCGCCCTGCAGCGAGGTGAAGATCTCGGTGATCTTCAGGCGCGGCAGCGGCGACTGCACGATGTCGCTGGGGGTGGCGACGGCGTTGGACGGGGTAACGGCGGTCATGGCGGGTACTTCTTGGTGGGGCACGTGGCGGGTGGGCTACCGTGGCCGGTAACGAAAGCAGCCGAGCATGGCTCGGCTCTACAACAGCAACCGGACGGCTTTGCTGGTCCGGAAACGAAAGCAGCCGAGCGTGGGCTCGGCTCTACAGGGCACCTATTGTACGCCCGCCCAGCGGATCAGCGGATCTGCTTGCCCAGGCGGATGGACTGCAGACGGTCCTGCGCGGTGCGCGCGGCGTCCGAGCCGGGGTACTGCGCCACGACGGTCTCCAGCGTCTGCTGGGCCTGGTCGACCTTTCCCTCGCCGTACTGCGACAGGCCGATCTTGAGCAGGCCGCCCGCGGCCTTGTCGTGGGTCGGATAGCGCGAGAGCAGCTCTCGGAACTGGGCCTCGGCCATCGGGAAATTGCGGGTGGCGTAGTAGCTCTCGCCCAGCCAGTACAGCGCGTTCGGCGCGTAGACGCCGTTCGGGTACAACTCCAGGAAGCTCAGGAACAGCTGCGCCGAATCGTCGTACCTGCCGGCCTTCAACGCATCGAAGGCAACGTTGTAGGAGGTGCGCTCGTCGCCGGTGGCGGCAAGGCTGCCAGCATCACCATGGACGGAAGGCGGCCGCTCGGAAGTGGCCGCCGCTGCGGGTTTTGCCGGGGCCGGTGCGGCCTTCGGCGCGCTCGCCGGAACGGGCGGCAGGGCCGGGGCGGCGTTGCCCCCTTCCAACCGGTTCAGGCGGCTGTCCAGATCCAGGTACTGGTCCTGGGCGGACTGCTTGAGCTGGGCGTTGTCATGCTGCAACTGCTCGATCGAGGCCTGCAGGCTGGTGACCTGCTGCCGCAGCTGATTGATCTGGTTCAACAGGTCCTGGTTGGCACTGTTGTTGTACATCTGCTGCTCGAGCGCGCCGACACGGTCAGCCAGGCTCTGTCGCTGTGCGTGCGCCGGTGCGGCAGCCACGAGGGCTGCCGCAACGACCAGCATCAGTTTGATGCCAATGCGCATGGATTACTGCGCGGTGTAGACGATTTCGACGCGACGGTTCTGCGACCAGCACGACTCGTTCGACTCGGTGCAGACCGGACGCTCTTCACCGTAGGACACGACGGTCAGCTGCGAAGCCGAACCACCGTTGGCCTGCAGGGCCGAGCTGACGCCGTTGCCACGACGCTCGCCCAGGGCCTGGTTGTACGCGCGCGAACCGCGCTCGTCGGTGTGGCCCTGCAGGGTGATGCGCGAGGACGGACGGTCACGCAGGTACTTGGCGTGGCACGCCATGATGGCCTGGAATTCCGGCTTCACGTCTTCCTTGTCCAGGTCGAAGTAGACAACGCGCTGGCGCAGGCAGGCGTCGGTGTCCAGGTCGCCCGGGCCGTACAGGCCGGAGGTCGACGGACCGGTCGGGGTGGTGGTCGAGGTGCCGGTGTCGACCGGGGCTGCCGGCTCTTCCTTCACCTTCTTCGAGCAACCGGCCAGGACGGCCACAGACAGCAGGGAAACAAGCAGAACGCGGGTGGACTTGTTCATGGCGATACCTTTGTGGCTCCTAAGCCGATGAGGGGTTCAAGACAACGAAAATATTAACACTCTTTTAGCGCTGGGTACGGTATGGGGACCATGCCGGTTCGCGCACATCACCGTCAGCCAGGACCAGGCGCTGGCGAACCCGCGCATCGGCCGAAACGGCATACAACACACCACGGCCACCTTCGCGGGCGGCGTACAGCACCATGCTTGCGTTGGGCGCAAAGCTCGGCGATTCATCCAGCGAACCCGGGGACAGCGTGCTCCAGCGCGGCGAGCCCAGCGAGCTGTCCATCATCGCGATCTTGTAGCTGTTGCCCGAGCCCTGGGCGACGGCGATCTTCTTGCCATCGTAGGACACCGACGGCTTGGCATTGTAGTTGCCCTGGAAGGTCACGCGCTCGGCGCTGCCGCCGCCGGCACCGACCTTGTAGACCTGCGGACGGCCGCCGCGATCGGAGGTGAAGTACACCGCGCTGCCGTCCGGTGCCCAGGTCGGCTCGGTATCGATGGCGAAGTGGTTGGTCAGCTGGGTCAGCTGCTTGCTGCCCAGGTCCATCACGTAGATTTCCGGGTTACCGGAGCGCGACAGGGTCAGGGCCAGCTTGCGGCCGTCCGGCGAGAACGCCGGGGCGCTGTTGATGCCGCGGAAGCTGGTGACCAGCTCGCGCGCACCGGTACCGATGTTCTGGATGTAGATGGCCGAATTGCCACGCTCGAAGCTGACGTAGGCCAGCTTGCTGCCATCCGGACTCCACGACGGCGACAGCAGCGGCTCGGCCGAGCGCACGATGGTCTGCGGGTTGAAGCCATCGGAATCGGCCACCATCAGCGCGTAGCGCATGGCGTCGCCCTTGCCACTGGCGGTCACGTAGGCGATGCGGGTCCAGAAGGCGCCGCGCACGCCGGTGATCTTTTCGTAGATGGCGTCGGCCATCTGGTGGGCAACGTCGCGCATGGCATTGCCACGGGCGGTCATCGCCAGGCCCAGCAGGCGCTCGCCCTTGGGCACGTCGAACAGTTCGTACTCGACGCGGTAGGCACCGGCACCGGCATCAAGCACGCGGCCGACCACGATGTAGTTCTGCTTCAGCGCGCGCCAGGTCGCGAACTGGATATCCCCCCCCCGCACGGGCTTCTCGACGATCTGCGCTTCCGGCAGCGTGCGGAACTGGCCCGAACGCTCCAGATCGGCACGGACCACGCCGGCGACGTCGGTCTGCGGAGCGGCCGACGAACCCTGATAGGGCATCGGCACGATGGTGATCGGCAGCGCGGAGGCATTGCCGCCGATGATGTCGATATCCAGCCCCTTCTGCTGCGCGACGGCAGCAAAGGGCAGCAACAGGGCCGCAAACACGGCAAGCCAGCGAGGCATCTTTTTCATGGAGCGCTCAATAAGGGGAAACCGGAACGAGGGATAACAAAGCGGGAGTGAACCGCTTCGCAATCATGAACCAAGGGTACGTGAATTCCGGGTCAGTTCCAGCCCGTCTTCTCACGCACCGTTAACGTCGTGGCTAACATCGCACCGTCTGCCCTGGTCACGCCGCCCCGGAGGACGGCGTTCGACAGCAGCCCACAGCCTGCCCGGTCGAAACCGAGCACACCAGAGGCAAGCGCGACAACCGTGGGCAGGAGTGGCCCGAGCCCCCCCTGCCCTGCCCGCCTCAGCGATCCTGGGCGGTAAAGGTGAAGTTGAGCGTGCGTGCGAACACGGACTCGAAGCCACGGTACGGCAGGGGCTGCGCGTTGAGCACGGCGGCCTCGATCGAACGCTTGCCGGCCTCGTCGTAGGGGCAGTTCGGGCTGACCTTGGCCTGCATCACCGTGCCACCCGGAATCTGGGTGATGGTGATCTGGCAGCGCTGGCCCAGCGGCACCGTATCCGGGCGCACCCACTGCGACAGCACCTTGGCCTGGATCGCCGCGGCGTACTTGGCCGAAAGATCATCGCTGTTGCCACCGCCACCGGCGGCCGGCTGGGACGCACCGCTGGCTCCGGCGGCGGCACTGCCCGCGGCATTGCGCGCGGCGGCGACCTGGCGCAGCTTCTGCTCGGCCAGCTTGGCTTCCTTTTCGGCCTGTTCACGGCGGGCACGGATCTCGGCGATCTTCTTCTGCTTCTCGGCCTCGGCCTTGTCCGCGGCCTGGCGCGCCTGATCGGCCAGCTTCTTCTTCGCGTCTTCTTCCTGCTGCTTGGCCAGGCGCAGCTTCTGCTCGGCCTCTTCCTGGCGCTTGCGTTCGGTCAGGTCGATCTGCTCCTGGCGGCGCTTGGCTTCCTGCTCCTGCCTGGCCTTCTCCTGCGAGATGGCCAGCGCACTTACCGCTTCCTGGTCCTTGGTATCCGGCTGCGCGACACGCTCCTGTGCCTGTTGCTGCTGCGGCGTGGGGGCGTCCTGTGGGCGCGGCTCGGGAATCGGCTGTGGCGGCGGAATGGTGTCTTCCGGCACCGGCACCGGCTCGGCCACCGGCAGCGGCAGGTCCTCCAGCTTTTCGGACTGGCGCAGGGCCTGGCGGGCGGCGGACGCCTCGGACGCGGACAGGGCCAGGCTGGCCTCCACCGACGGATCACCGGCGGCGGCGTCGGTGTTGCGCTCGGGCGACCAGAACCAGGCCACGATGAAGACCAGCGCGACCAGCAGGTGCACCAGCAACGCCAGCGCCAGGGGCAGGCCCCAGCCGGGCTCGCGCTGCTGTGGAGGTGGCAGGGCGTCAGCGTGCATCGGTGGCCAGGCCTACCTTGTCTACCTTGGCGCGCTTGATCACATCCATCGCGGCGATGACCTTTTCATAGGCCACGGTACGGTCGGCGGCGACGATCACGCGCACGCCCTTGTCCTGGGCGGCGATGCCGGCCAGGCGGCCTTCCAGTTCCTCGGCCGACACGGCGGTCGGCTCCTTGGCGTCGGGCAGCTTCAGGCTGAGCTGGCCGTCCTGGCGCACCGAGACGATCACCGGGTCCTGCTTGCTTTCCAGCGCCTTGGCGTTGGATTGCGGCAGGTCGACGTCGAAGCTCAGGGTGAGCAGAGGCGCGGTGACCATGAAGATGATCAGCAGCACCAGCATGACGTCGATGTAGGGAACGACGTTGATTTCCGATTTCAGCTTGCGGCGCTTGCGGCGACCGATGGCAGCGGACATGGCTTGGACTCCCGGGTCAGGCGCTTACTCGTCGCCAGCGCTCTGGCGCTGCAGGATGGAGCTGAACTCTTCGGCGAAGGTCTCGAACCGCACCGACATGCGCTCCACGCGGGTGGTGAAGCGGTTGTAGGCCCACACCGCCGGGATCGCCACGAACAGGCCGATGGCGGTGGCGAACAGGGCTTCGGAGATACCTGGCGCGACGGCGGCGATACCGGCCTGCGCACCGCTGCTGATCATGTCGTGCATGGTCACCATGATGCCGAACACGGTACCGACCAGGCCCACGTACGGGGCAGTCGAACCGATGTTGGCCAGCAGTTCCAGGTTGCGCTCAAGCTGGTCCACTTCGCGGGTGTAGGTGGTGCGCATGGCACGCTGCGCGCCTTCCAGCTGCGCACGGCCATCCAGGCGGCGCTTGTCGCGCAGGCGGGTGTACTCGCGGAAACCGGCTTCGAAGATGGCTTCCAGGCCGGTCACGCTGCGGCTGCGGTCGGTGGCGGCGCTGTACAGCTTGCCCAGGTCGGCGCCGGACCAGAAACGGTTCTCGAACTCGTCGGCTTCGCGGGTGGCCTGCTTGAACACGCGGGCCTTGCGGAAAATGATCACCCAGCTGACGAACGAGCCGACCAGCAGCAGCAGCACGATGATCTTCACCGGCAGGCTGGCCTTGGCCATCAGCTCGAGGTAGTTGATGCCGCCGCCGGTGGTGGCCTGGGCAAGGGTCTGTGTCGCGGCGTTGCTGACGTCGGCCGGCAGTGCCTCGGTGACCGTGGCCTGCAGGGCCAGGAGCGTTGCGATCATCCGTTGTTCCTCAGTGTTCGGATTCGGGGTGGAGGTGGGGTTGCAGCATGGCAAGGACGGCCTCGTCCATGCCACGCGGGCGGAAACTGGCCGCTTCCAGTGCGGCGATGCGGACCTGGGCCGACAGCAGCAGCTCGCCGTCGCGCAGGATCTGCTGGTCGAAGACCATGCTGGCCTTCTTCAGCTGGACCAAGCGGGCGCTCACCTGCAGGGTGTCATCCAGCCGTGCCGGCCTGATGAAATCCATCTGCATCGAACGCACTGCGAAGACCATCCCGTGCTCGGCGCGCATGCGCTCCTGGCCGTAGCCGAGCGCACGCATCCATTCGGTCCGTGCCCGTTCCATGAAGGCGACGTAGCGGGCGTGGTAGACCACGCCGCCTGCGTCGGTATCTTCCCAGTAAATGCGTGTCGGCCAACTGAATAGTGGCTCAACCGACATCGGGAACCTCCGCGAACAGGTCCTGCGGCGGGTTCTTCGGCTTCAGGCCCATGTGCCGGTAGGCCTTGTGGGTGGCCATGCGGCCGCGCGCGGTGCGCACCAAGAAGCCCTGCTGGATCAGGTACGGCTCGACCACGTCTTCCAGCGTGCCGCGCTCTTCGGACAGCGCCGCGGCCAGCGATTCGATGCCGACCGGGCCGCCGTCGAAGTAGTCGACCAGGGTCTTGAGCAGGCGCCGGTCGAGCTCGTCGAAGCCCTCCGGATCAACCTTGAGCATTTTCATCGCGGCCTGTGCCACGGCCTCGTCGATGTGGCCGCCCGCCTTCACCTGCGCATAATCGCGCACGCGGCGCAGCAGGCGGTTGGCGATACGCGGGGTGCCGCGCGCGCGGCGCGCGATCTCGCCGGCGCCATCGGCGGTGCAGTCGATGCCGAGGATGGTGGCCGAGCGGCGCACGATCCGGGTCAGCTCTTCGACGCTGTAGAACTCCAGCCGCTGGACGATGCCGAAGCGGTCGCGCAGCGGCGCGGTCAGCAGGCCGGCGCGGGTGGTGGCACCGATCAGGGTGAACGGCGGCAGGTCGATCTTGATCGAACGGGCCGCGGGGCCCTCACCGATCATGATGTCGATCTGGAAGTCTTCCATCGCCGGGTACAGCACTTCCTCGACCACTGGCGACAGGCGGTGGATCTCGTCCACGAACAGCACGTCGTGCGGCTGCAGGTTGGTCAGCAGTGCGGCGAGGTCGCCGGCCTTCTCGATCACCGGGCCGGAGGTCACCCGCAGGGCCACGCCCAGTTCGTTGGCGATGACGTGGCTGAGCGTGGTCTTGCCCAGGCCGGGCGGCCCGAAGATCAGCACGTGGTCGAGCGCGTCGCCACGCCCCTTGGCCGCTTCGATGTAGATCTCCATCTGCTCGCGCACCGGGGCCTGGCCGAGATAGTCGGCCAGGCGCTTGGGGCGGATGCTGGCGTCGGCGGCGTCATCCTCGCGGGTGGCGCCGGCGCCGATGATGCGGTCGTCGGTCATACCGTGATTATGCGGTAAATGGTTGCATTCCGGGGCCGGAAGCACGGTAGTGCCGGCCGCTGGCCGGCAACCCCATGAACACCGGTGGTGCGGCGGATGCCGGCCAGCGGCCGGCACTACCAGACCTCAGATCTCGACCTGGGCCCCGAGTTCGACCAGGCGGTTGCCGGGAATGCGGAAGAAGCCCGTGGCCGGCGCGGCGTTCCGGTGCATCAGCGCGAACAGCTTGTCGCGCCAGATCGGCATGCCGCGGTTGGCGGTGGCCACGATGGTTTCGCGGCTGGCGAAGAAGGTGGTGTCCATCGGGTCGAAGTAGATGCCACCGTGGTCGCACGAGCGCATCAGCGCCAGTGGCACGTCCGGGGTCTCCATGAAGCCGAAGCGCACGTAGACGCGGTAGAACTCGTCGCCCACCGATTCGATCTTCAGCCGCTGCCCTTCCATCGCATACGGGATCGGCAGGGTCTCCACGTGCAGGAACACGTTGCGCTCGTGCAGCACCTTGTTGTGCTTGAGGTTGTGCATCAGCGCATGCGGGGCCACGGTCGGGTCGGCGGTGAGGAACACTGCAGTGCCCGGCACGCGCACCGGCGGTGCCAGCATCAGCCCAGGCAGGAAGGTATCGAGGCGGATGCCGTCCTTGCGGATCTCATCGCGCAGCAGCTCGCGGCCACGGCGCCAGGTCCGCATCATGGTGAACAGGAAGATGCCCAGTACCACCGGGAACCAGGCGCCCTGAAGCAGCTTGGCACCATTGGCGATGACGAAGCCGAGGTCGATGATGAAGAACACCACGCACAGCGGCAGGATCCACTTGCGCGCCTTCGGCCACAGCGACCGGGCCACCAGGGCCAGCAGCAGGGTGTCGATCAGCATGGTGGCCGACACCGAGATGCCGTAGGCCACTGCCAGGTTGGACGAGCTGCGGAAGGCCAGCACCAGGCCGATCACCATTACCGCGATGCCCCAGTTGATGCCTGGGATGTAGATCTGGCCGATGGTGTCGTGCGAGGTGTGCTTGATGCGCATGCGCGGGATGTAGCCCAGCTGCATCGCCTGGCGCGAGACCGAGAACGCACCGGTGATGACCGACTGCGAGGCAATCACCGCCGCCATGGTGGCCAGGATGATCATCGGGTACAGCGCCCACGGCGGCACCGCCTCGAAGAACGGGTTTTTCAGCGCCTCGGGGTGGTTGAGCACCAGTGCGCCCTGCCCCAGGTAGTTCAGCACCAGGCACGGCAGCACGAAGAAATACCAGGCGTGGCGGATCGGTTTGGCGCCGAAGTGGCCCATGTCGGCGTAAAGCGCCTCGCCACCGGTCACCGCCAGCACCACTGCGCCGAGGATGAAGATCCCATGCCAGCTGTGCTCCATGAAGAAGCGGATCGCCCACCAGGGGTTGAACGCCTTGAGCACTTCCGGCGCATCGACGATGTTGTAGATGCCGATCGCCGCCAGCGAGATGAACCAGACCGAGGTGATGGGGCCGAAGGCCTTGCCGATCTTCTCGGTACCGAAGCGCTGCGCCGCAAACACCATCAACAGCACCACCACCGTGATCGGCACGATGAAGGCATGCAGGCCCGGCGCGGCCACCTCCAGGCCCTCCACCGCACCCAGCACCGATATCGCCGGGGTGATCACGCCGTCGCCGAAGAACAGCGAGGCACCGAAAATGCCGAGGATGCCGACCACGTAGGCCGAGCGCGAGCCGTTGCGCAGCGTGCGCTGGGTCAACGCCATCAGCGCCATGATGCCGCCCTCGCCGTCGTTGTCGGCGCGCATGATGATGGTCACGTACTTCAGCGTGACCACGATGTTCAGCGCCCAGAACGCCAGCGACAGCACGCCCAGCACGGTGTCGTGGTCGCTGTTGAGCCCGTAGTGTGGCGAGAACGCCTCCTTCAGCGTGTACAGCGGGCTGGTACCGATATCGCCGAACACCACGCCGATCGCACCGATGATCAGCGCCATGCCTCCTGCTGGAGGGGCGTGACCGTGGCTGCCGGGGGCAGCTGCGTGCGGGGTTTGACTGCTGGACATGGGACTCCTGGCGACGCTCAGGCGGTTCGTTGAAGGAAAGGGACGCGGCTCAGCGCAGCGCCGACTGCAGCGCCTTGCGGATCACGGTGGCCACTTCGTCGCCTTCGTTGAAGGCGTCGCGGGCCATGCGTGCCGCTTCGGCCGGCTTGTAGCCCAGCTGCTGCAGGGCCACGGTGGCATCGGACAGCGGGTCGGCCGGGGCCGGGCCGCTGCCGGTGGGCAGCGCGCCGCCGGCACCGAACTGGGCGGCACGGTCACGCAGTTCCAGCACCATGCGCTCGGCAGTCTTCTTGCCGATGCCGGGAATGCGGGTCAGCGCGGTGATGTCACCGGCCTGGACCATGCGCGCGAACTCCTCGACGGAAACGCCGGACAGCACCGCCAGCGCGATCTTCGCGCCAATGCCACTGACCTTCTGCACGTCGCGGAACAGGCGCCGCTCCCCCTCGCGCAGGAAGCCGTACAGCGAAACGCTGTCTTCCTTCTGCGCGTAGTGGGTGTACAGCGTGACCTCGCGGCCGAGCTCGGGTAGGTCGTAGAAGGTGCTCATCGGCGCCTCCAGTTCGTAGCCCACCCCGTTCACGTCCACCACCAGCCACGGCGGCGCCTTGTAGGCGACGATGCCGCGCAGTCGACCGATCATTGCGTGCAGCTCCTCATTTGCGGCCCCACGCCTGACGGGCACTGAGCCCCAGGCGGTTGGCCGTTGCCCGTACGTGGGCATGGGTGATCGCCACCGCCAACGCGTCGGCCGCGTCGGCCTGCAGCTTGGTTTTCAGGTTGAGCATGAGCCCGACCATGTGTTGAACCTGTTGCTTTTCGGCGCCACCACGGCCAACCACGGCGAGCTTGATCTCGCTGGCGGCGTATTCGTGCACCGGCAGGTCGCGCAGCACCACGGCCGAGATCGCCGCGCCCCGGGCCTGGCCCAGCTTCAGCGCCGAATCGGGATTACGGGCCATGAACACCTTTTCAATGGCCACTTCCTGCGGCTGGTACTCGCGGCACAGGTCGGCCAGGCCCAGCACCAGCAGCTTCATGCGCTGCGGGAAGTCGTCGGCGCCCAGCAGCACCAATGGCTGGTGGTGCACGTAGGTGACGCGGCCGGCGGCATCGACATCGATGATGCCGACCCCGGTCCGCTGCGAACCGGGGTCGATGCCGAGGATGCGGGTCATGCTGCACTCCTGGCGGGGCGGAACGGGATGCGCTGGCAGGCGTAGGGGCTCATGACTGTCCGCGGTGACCGTTCAACGGCCCGCGCCCAGGCCGTCGAAGACGGCTCAGGCGTAGGCGTCGGCGCCGAGTTCGGCGTTGGAATACACGTCCTGCACGTCGTCCAGGTCTTCGAGCATGTCCAGCAGCTTCTTGACCTGCAGGGCGACGTCGCCTTCAACCTTGATGTCGTTGTCCGCGCGGAAGGTGATCTCGGCGTGGTCGGCGACATGGCCGGCGGCGGCCATCGCATCCTTCACCGCGTTGAACGCGTCAGGGCTGGTGACCACATCGATCGAGCCGTCATCGGGGTAGACCACGATGTCATCGGCACCGGCCTCAATGGCCGCTTCGGTGATGGCTTCCTCGTCGGCCCCTGCGGCGAAGCTGAGCACGCCCAGGCGCTTGAACATGAAGGCCACCGAGCCCTCGGTGCCCATGTTGCCACCGCACTTGCTGAACGCATGGCGGACGTCGGCCACAGTGCGCACGCGATTGTCGGTCAGGCAGTCGACGATCACGGCCACGCCACCCGGGGCGTAGCCCTCGTAGCGGACTTCCTCGTAGTCGACGCCTTCCAGCTCACCGGTCGCCTTCTTGATGGCACGCTCGATCACGTCCTTGGACATGTTCACGGCCAGGCCTTTGTCCACGGCCACGCGCAGGCGCGGATTGTTGTTGGGGTCGCCTCCACCGCCGCGCGCGGCAACGCCGATCTCGCGGATGATCTTGGTGAAAATCTTGCCGCGCTTCGCGTCGGACGCGTTCTTGCGGGCTTCGATGGAGGGGCCTCTACCCATGGGTGCTACCGTCTGGCTGCTTCAGGATCAAGGCGCGGATTCTACCTGATCGGGCGCTGCAACCGTGTCTAGGCCCGTATTGTTGTAGAGCCGAGCCAATGCTCGGCTCAATGGGCCCGACGGAATGCAGCCGAGCATGGGCTCGGCTCTACAGGGCGGCCCTGCCTTCCCGCCCCTATGCCGCCGCCGCGTCGCGGCTGTGGTCGAACTTGCCATGACGCAGGAAATGCGCGGTCTGCCGCGCGGCGTCGGGCGACACCACCAGGCCGCTGTGGCTGGTGCGGACCACGCAATGGTCGGCCAGGCCCGGCAGCCGGGTCTCGGCCAGTGCCACGGTGCCATCGGAAGCATCGTCGATGGCACCCAGCAGGCTGCCCAGCCCGTGCGGCACCGAGCCGGCAATCAGGCCAACCTCGGCCCTGCCCTGCCAGTCCGGCAGGCCATCGAGCAGCAGCTCGCTGCTGCGTCCCAGCGCCAGGCCCCAGCCGTGCTCGGACAACGAGCGTGCGGTGCCACTGCCGCGCAGCGGTGAACCCAGGCAGACCACCCGCTGCACCGGCAGCTGCGGATTGCGCCGCAGCGCTTCCAGCGCCAGCAACCCGCCCAGGCTGTGGCCGACCAGCGACAACGGCCCGGCGTCGGCCAACCGTTCCAGCAGCTGGGGCACCGCCACGTCGGGACCACCGAACACCGACGAGTAACCGAACGCATGCACCTGGAAACCACGCGCGCGCAGGCGCCAGGCCAGCGGCCCGACCCAGGCGCGGGCATTCCAGATGCCATGCAGCAGCAATACGGGGGGAGTCATGCAAACAGCCTGGCGGTCAGCGGGGCAGGAACGTGAGGTGATTGAACACGCGCGCGCAGCAAGCGGCGGTGAACGTCAGGCCGCGCGCGGTGCGCGGCGCAGGATGAATTCAAGATCGTTGGTATCGCCAACCGGGAACAGGTACTCGCCGGCTTTCTCGAAACCATAGCGGGCGTAGAAGCGTTGCGCGCCGAAGTTCTCCGACCACACGCCCAGCCACAGCGTGCGCGGGCCTTCGCGCTCCAGCCAGGCCAGCGCGGTTTCCAGCAGGCGGCTGCCCCAGCCGCAGCTCTGCTGCGTCTTGATCAGGTACAAGCGCTTGAGTTCGCCGTCACCGGGTTTCACATCCGGATGCGGCAGGCCACAGGGGCCGGCGGCGGCATGGCCGACCGCTTCCCCATCCAGTTCCAGCAGCCACACCGCGTAATCGGGGTGGGCCAGGATCACGCGCTGGCGCTCGACCGTGTAGGCCTCCTCCAGGAAGGCCTGCAGGTCCTGCGGCGGGTACAGATGGCCGAAGGTTTCGGTGAATGTGCGGGCGGCCAGCGCCGACAGGGTCGGCGCATCGTCCACAGTGGCGCGGCGGATCGAATACATGCAGGAAGTTGACGCCAGGGCGAAGCGGGGGTCAAGCCTTTTCAGGCGACTCCTCTTCTTCCTCGTCCTCTTCCTCGTACTCCTCTTCGTCCTCGTCCTCTTCTTCCTCGCCTTCCTCGTCCTCTTCGTACTCTTCCTCTTCGTCGTCCTCGTAATCCTCGACGCCGAAGTCTTCACCGTCCCAACGGCCTTCGCCGTCGGCGACGAAGGTCAGGGCCATCGCCGCCGGGCTGGTACCAACGCGGACCAGCCAACCACCGAACACGCGTGCACGCTCGGTGACCAGGTTGGCCTCGGAGCCTTCATTGCCCAGCTTTTCCCACTCCAGCGAAAACGCAAACTCGGTCATTGCCTGGATCTCCTGATCAGTTGGTCTTGGGGCGAACCTGGATGTGCACTTCGGCCAGCTGCGCGTCGACGATCGGCGACGGCGCGTCGGTCATCAGATCCTGTGCACCGGTGGTCTTCGGGAACGGGATGACGTCGCGGATCGACTCGGTGCCGGCCATCAGCGCGGCGATGCGGTCGATGCCGAAGGCGATGCCACCGTGCGGCGGCGCGCCGTAGTTCAGCGCGTCGAGCAGGAAGCCGAACTTGGCACGGGCTTCTTCGGCACCGATGCCGAGCAGCTCGAACACTGCGCTCTGCATGTCCGGACGGTGGATACGGATCGAACCGCCGCCGATTTCATTGCCGTTGAGCACCATGTCGTAACCGCGCGAGACGGCGGTACGGGCGTTGGCGCGCAGGTCGGCGATGTCATCCACGGCCGGTGCGGTGAAGGGGTGATGCAGCGCGACGTAGCGCTGTTCTTCCTCGTCCCATTCGAACATCGGGAAGTCGGTGACCCACAGCGGCGCCCAGCCATCGGCGACCAGGCCGAAGTCCTTGCCGGCCTTCAGGCGCAGCGCGCCCATGAAGTCGGAGACCTTGTTGTAGCCACCGGCACCGAAGAACACGATGTCGCCGTTGCCGGCGCCAACATGGGCGACCAGCGCAGCGAAGGAGGCCTCGCTGAAGAACTTCTGGATCGGCGAGCTGACCTCGCCGTTGTCGGCGATCTTGATGTAGGCCAGGCCCTTGGCGCCGTACTTGGCAGCGTGCGCGGCGTACTCGTCGATCTGCTTGCGGCTCAGCGCTGCACCGCCCGGGATGCGCAGCGCGGCGACGCGGCCTTCGGCATCGTTGGCTGGGCCGGTGAACACTGCAAACTCGCTGTCCTTGACCAGTTCAGCCACGTCGACCAGCTCCAGCGCGATGCGCAGGTCCGGCTTGTCCGAACCGTAGCGACGCATCGCCTCGGCCCAGGTCATGCGCGGGAAGCTGGCATCCAGCTGGACGTCGACCACTTCCTTGAAGATGGCGCGGATCATGTCTTCGACGAAGTCCTGCACGTCGCGCTCGCGCACGAAGGCGAATTCCATGTCCAGCTGGGTGAATTCCAGCTGGCGGTCGGCACGCAGCGCTTCGTCGCGGAAGCAGCGCGCGATCTGGTAGTAACGGTCGAAGCCGGCCACCATCAGGATCTGCTTGAACAGCTGCGGGCTCTGCGGCAGGGCGTAGAACTCGCCCGGGTGCATGCGCGCCGGCACCAGGAAGTCGCGCGCGCCTTCCGGGGTGGCCTTGGTCAGGATCGGGGTCTCGATGTCCTGGAAGCCCTTCTCGTCCAGGTGGCGGCGCAGGGCCTGCACCAGCTTGATGCGGGTGCGCTGCATGCGCTGCATTTCCGGACGGCGCAGGTCCAGGTAGCGGTACTTCAGGCGGGTTTCCTCGCCCGGGTTCTCGTGGGCGTGGAACGGCAGGGGCGCAGCCTTGTTCAGCACAGTGATGGCAGTGGCGATCACTTCCACCTTGCCGGTGCGCATCTTGTCGTTCACCGCGTGGCGGGCGCGCACGACGCCCTCCACCTGCAGCACGTCCTCGTAGCCCAGCGAAGCCGCCACGGCGAACACTTCGGCGTTGTCGACCTCCACGGTCACCTGCACGATGCCTTCATGATCGCGGAGATCGATGAAGCAGACGCCGCCCTGGTTACGGGCCACGTCGGTCCAACCGGCGAGGGTGACAGTCTGGCCAATCAGGGTCTCGTCGACCAGGCCGCAGAAGTGGGTACGCATTGGGGGAAGCTCCGCTGGAGAACGCCGGCACCGGATGGGGGCCGGAAAGCCTCGTATTCTGCGGCCGAGGCCCCGGCCGGGGCAAATCCGGCCAGTCACACCGGCTTGATCATCCCCCTCCCTATAGTCAGGCACCTGCCACCGTATGGGATGCCGCCATGAATCCGCTGTCCCTGGCCCGCCTGGCCGTGACCCTGAGCCTGGGCACCATCGCCACGCTCGCCCTGCCCTCCGCCCCGGCCGCCGCGCAAAGCGGGGTGATCCGTTGCGAGAGCCAGAACAACCGAGAACGCGTGTGCAACACAGGCTGGCGCAATGCGCAGCTGGTCCGCCAGCTGTCCGGCAGCGCCTGCGACGAGGGCCGCACCTGGGGCAGCCGCAATGGCAGCATCTGGGTCACCAATGGCTGCCGCGCCGAATTCGTCGAGGCCCGTGGTGGCTGGGGCGGCGGCAGTGGTGGCTGGGGCGGCGGCAACGGCGGTGGCTGGGGCGGCAACAACGGCCGCCCCGGCGAAACCATCCGCTGTGAGAGCCAGAACAATCGCGAACGCAGCTGCCCGGTCGGCTGGCGCAATGCCCGCCTGGTCCGCCAGCTGTCCGGCAGCCCCTGCGACGAAGGCCGTACCTGGGGGGTGCGCAACGGCGCGGTGTGGGTCAGCAACGGCTGCCGCGCCGAATTCGCCGAAGCTCGCGGATGGGGTGGCGGCGGGGGCGGTGGCTGGGGCGGCGGCAACAGCAACTACTCCATCACCTGCAGCAGCAACAACAACCGCACGCAGAACTGCGACTGGGATGAGCGCCAGGGCCGGCCGGTGCTGCAGCAGCAGCTGTCCGGCAGCGCCTGCCAGGAGGGCCGCAGCTGGGGCTACGCACGGGGCCAGGTGTGGGTGAGCAACGGTTGCCGGGCGCGCTTCGGTACGCGTTGAGTTACGGGGTCGGATCCCTGGCCAGCGGCCGGGGCTCTGGCCCGACCAGGTATCCCGCTTCCACGCATGGCGCGGATCTACTGGGGGTCGGAGCGCTTTACAGGAGGCATCCGACCCCGCGATCACGGTGCGGGCGCTTTGTCGTCACCCCACGGCGGCGGCGGCAGATCGACCGGCTTGCTCAGGTCGAACTTCACGCGGAAGCGGCGGCCGTCCGGGCGGCCCAGCTCGTAGACGAAGGTCTGGTCGGGGTCGATCTCCATCGCCCAGGTGTTGTGCGTGGAGGCCAGCATGTCGGCACGACGGAACATCGCCACCGAATCGGAGTCGGCCGGGAACTGCTGGCGCTCGGCGGTACCCGGTGGCGTGCTGTCGCCGCCATAGAGGGTGATCGCATCCGCGCTGCCATCCTGATGGCGATGATCGTGCTTCAGGCGCAGGCCGTTTTCGGTGCGGGTCAGCACCCAGGTGCGCGAGTGGTCATCCCCCACATGGAAGGGAATCCGCAATTCATGGGCAGGATCGGCACAGCCGCGCACATGCATGACCAGGCGCTGCCCGGCGAACGGATCCTTGCCGGTCGGCGCCGGCGTGTCCTCCACCACCCGGCCTTCAAAGGCCTGGCCGCAATGCGCGGCGATGGCGGCCATGAAGGCATCGGCCGGTGCGGTCGCCAGATCATGGGCGACCGTATCGGAACGCTGCGAGCAGGCAGCGAGGCTGAGCAGGAGGGCGGAAGCGGCAACAACGGCAGGCAGTCTCATGCCCCAACCCTAACGACCCGGGCCGGTGCGCGCAAACCGCGCTGACCGGCCACGTCACGTCAGGGGTGCAGCCAGACCTCGCAACCGCCCACGTCCTGCTTCTGGCCACCGGCGGCATAGCGGCGGGTGATCTCGGCCAGCCATTGCACGCGCTCGGGGCTGCTGCCCACCTGGTTGGGGCAGCTGACCAGCGCGGCCAGCGGCAGTCCCCCCAGTGCTGCGTCATCTGCAGCCAGCGATGCGAGCACGTCGTCCGATGCCCAGTCCGGAATCATCACGGCGCGGCGGCCGGAGAAATACGGCAGCTCGGAGGACCAGTCCTGACCGAACGCGACCACCACGCCCTGCGCCGGGGTGCCGGTCCGGATGGCCTCGGCGATCTGCAAAACCGGTGTCGGCTCGCGCGCTTCCTTGATGTCCTTCAGCGACTTCACCAGGCCAAAGCCCACCGACAGCACGCACAGGAAGATCGCCAGTGCAACGCCACGGCGCGGCTTGCCCGCCGCTTCGGCCGCCAGCACCGTCGACCACAGCACCAAGCCGATGATCGACGTGGCGAACACGATATTGGCCGCCTGGTAGTAGGGATGGGCGATGTGCAGGTTGGTGAAGACCAGGAACGGCGCCAGGTAGGCCAGCAGCAGGATCCCCACCGCCGTGCGCGTTCGCTTCTGCCACAGCCCGGCGATGACGAAGACCAGGAAGATCCAGTTGGAGCCGATCGCACCGGAGAAGCGCTTCTTGAACACCGTGCCCCACCAGGTAGCCGGATCCAGGCGCTGCTGCAGGGTGCCGTAATTCCAGGTGGACAGTGCATCGGAGGTGATCTGCCGGCCCAGCGCCGACTGCGCCTTCAGCGCATCGGCATGCTGCAGCCACAGGCTGAGCGTGGCCAGCGCGGCAAGCGCGGACAGACCACCCCAGAACAGCAGCTGCCAATGCTGCTGCAGCCACCGCGGGCGCCAGCCGTGCTCGTGCAGGGCCAGCCACAGGAAGGCCAGCGCAACGAACGCGGCAAAGCCGAAGAACGAGGTGACCTTGATGGCCGCCGACAGCACCGCCGCGACGATGGCGACCAGGCCCACCCACACGCGCGGCTGGCTGCGCAGGCGTGCCATCGCCCAGACAAAAAGCAGGCCGAAGAACACCGCGCTGGACTCCATCATCACCGAGCGCCCCCAGAACTGCGCGTACGGTGAGACGGCGAATGCGCCGGCCACGCACAGCGCCAGCGTGCGGTCAGGGCGCCATGCCAGCAGCGTGCGATAGACCAGCCAGATGCAGCCGGCATGGAAGACGGTGGAGACCAGCCGCCCGCTGTTGTCGGCACTCATGCCGGTGACGCTGGACAGCAACGCCGCCAGCCACTGGTAGAACGGGAACTCGAAGGGGATCGACCAGGGCGCGCCCAGCACCGGGGTCACGTAGTCCAGCCAGGGCCCGCCACGTAGCAACCAGTCGATCGACAGGGCAGTCTGCGTCTGCCGGAAACCGGAGGCATCGACCGGGGGCATCGACCAGCTGCAGCCCAGCAGGACCAGCAGCGCGATTGCCGAAAACCACAACAGGATCTTGCCCGGCAACAGGCTGCGGTCTGGGTTGCTTTCCTGGGTCACGCCTGTTGCTCCTGGCTGTGGCCGCCCACGGCAGGGCGCGCTTCACGGGCGCGCAGTGTCTGTGTTGACGCGCGGGAGTGCAAGCCGCTGCACGCGGCTGCGGCTCAGCCCAGCGGTGGCAGCGGCGCCTTCGGCGGCTCGGCGTGGCTGACTTCGGTGGCCGCGACCGGTGCGGCCTCGCCCTCGCCCGCCGGTTCCTGCTCCACCGGATCGACGTCGAACGGCGTGCGGAACACCAGCGACGGCAGCAGCGTGGTCAGTGCGGCGTACAGCAGCAGCGCGCCGAACAGCACTGCGGGTATCTGGAAGCGCTCGCGCATGATCGCCGCCAGCACCAGGGTGAAGATCAGGGTCGGGGCCAGCGCCAGCGAGACCCGCAGGCTGCTGCGGAAGCTCTCGCCGAACATCACCCGGCGCTGCAGCCAGACCACGCCGATGCGCAGCGGCAGCACCACCAGGGTGATCACGATGCCCAGCCCCAGCGCCTCGAAGCTCAACGCTTCGCTGGGCACCTTGGTGCCCGCGTTGAAGAAATAGAACGGCACGAAGAACGAGGCGAACAGACGCAGCGCGTGCAGGTTCTCGTGCGAGGCCAGCAGCGGCATGCGCTGGTGCAGCAGGCGCGCGACCAGGCCGGCAATGAACGCGCCGACCAGGTAATACACGCCCAGCAGGTAGGTGATGTAGGCCGCCACCATGCCGACCATCACCAGCAGCGAGAACTCCGAACCCGGCGCGTGCGGCGCCACCCAGCGGCCCAGCGCGATGAACAGCAGCGGCAGGCCGACCATCATCGCCAGCAGCGCCAGGCTGGACAGCGCCATGTGGCCCGGATCGCCGGCCTGCAGCACGATGAACAAGGCAGCCAGCGCCAGCAGCTCACCGGCGATGGCCTTGCTGGTCACCCAGAACCGTTCGTCCTCACTCAGGCCCAGCCGCGACAGCGAGTCCATGATGAAACCGGTGGAGGGCGTCAGCAGCGCCAACGCCAGCAGCCCGGCGGCCTGCCACGGCAATCCTGCGTAACGCCAGGCCAACCAGCCGACGCCGAACAGCGTGCCGGTACGGATGACCAGATGTGCCAGCAGCGGCCACATTCCCCGGCGCAGCGCCTGCAGATCCACTTCCAGGCCGGCGAACAGGAACAGCGAGGAAATGCCCAGGGTGGCCAGCAGTCCGATCACCGCATCATGTGCCTGATCCCCCAGCCAGAGCATGCCGATGATGCCGAACAGCAGGCAGGTCAACGGGGCAGGCAGGCTGAAACGCTGCAACGCGCGTGGGATCACCAGCAGCGCGAAGATCAGCAACAGGTAGATCAGTTCATGGCTCATGGGGTCTTCCGTGGGGTTGGAACGCGCGCAGGATGCGCGCGCTGAACCGATCCGGCAAGCCATTTTCGAATGACCCCGGTTACCTCATCCGATCATCGCGTCGGCCAGCGCCCCCACCCGTGCAAGCACCGCTGCGCGCTGATCGTCATCGACCGACGCGCCCTGCAGATAGGCGGTGACCACCCACGCTGCGCCGCCCGCATGCGGCCACAGCACGGCAATGTCGTTGCGCGTGTCATCACCGTTGCTGCCGGTCTTGTCCCCCACCCGCCAGCGCTTGCCCAGCCCGGCGCGCAGGCAGGCATCGCCGGTCTGGTTGTCGATGAGCCAATCAGTGAACTGCTGGCGCGATGCCGGCTGCAGGCCATTGCCCACCGCGAAGCGGGCCAAGCTGGTGGCCATCGCGGCCGGGCTAGTGGTATCGCGCGGGTCTCCCTTCGCGAACAGATTCACGTCCGGCTCGTTGCGGTCATTGCGGGTAACGCTGTCGCCCTGCCCGCGCAGGAATGCCGTCAGCGCCGACGGCCCGCCCACCACCTCCAGCAGCAGGTTGGCCGCCGTGTTGTCGCTGGTGGTCAGCGTGCCCCGGCACAGGTCGCGCACCGTCAGGTCCTTGCCCACATGGCGGCGCGCCACCGGGGCGTAGGACAGCAGATCCTTTTCGGCGATGGGCACACGTGTGTCGAGCGAAACGCGGCCTGCATCGGCAAGGCTCAGCACATGGGCAACCAGCATCGACTTGAACGTGCTGCACATCGGGAAGCGCTCGTCCTGACGATGTCCGCCGATGCGACGGCCGTTACCGGTGTTCAGCACGGTGACGCCCAGACGGCCACCGCTGGCTTTCTCCAGCGCGGCGAAATCGGCGGCGCCGGCAATGGCGGCGTTCGCGGCGGATATGCCGGACGATGGGGAAACAGCTCGCGCCAACGCCGGGGCAAGCAGCGAGGAAGCAACGGCAGCACCACTGAACTGCAGGAATCGGCGACGGGCGAGCATAGGGTTCTCCTGGTGACCGCTCGATTATTGGCGCTTCCCCTGCAGCCGACCAGCGCGAAGAATCAAGGCAAGCCATAAGTTGAACTCATGCCTGTCGTAATCAACTTGTTGAGATTTACGAAATTCCTTATTGAACGGTAGGATCAGCCATCACCCTGGCTCACGGCTTTCCGATGCTGCACCCGACCCTGCCGCTCAACGCGCTGCGTGCTTTTGAAGCCGCCGCCCGCCATCAGAACTTCACCCGTGCCGCGCTCGAGTTGTGCGTCAGCCAGGCCGCGCTGAGCCACCAGATCCGGGGTCTGGAAGACCGGCTCGGCATCCGCCTGTTCCATCGCCTGCCGCGCGGCGTGGCGCTGACCGATGAAGGCGCAGCACTGTATCCGGTGCTCAACGAATCGTTCGAACGCATCTCGGCCAGCATCGCGCGCTACACCGGCGGGCCCGCCCGCGAAGTGCTGACGCTGGGGGTGGTCGGCACCTTCGCCACCGGTTGGCTGCTGCCACGGCTGGCCGCATTCGAGGCCGCGCATCCGGACATCGAGCTGCGCCTGCAGACCCACAACAACCGCATCGACCTGGCCGGCGAGGGGCTGGATCTGGCCATCCGCTTCGGTGATGGCGACTGGCAGGGCCAGGCCTGCACGGCGATCCTCAATGCGCCCTTCGCGCCGCTGTGCGCCCCGGCATTGGCGCGGCGGCTGAAGCAGCCGCGCGACCTGGCCACGCTGCCGTTGCTGCGTTCCTATCGCAGCGACGAATGGCCGCGCTGGCTGCAGGCGGCCGGCGTCAGCGGCGTGGAAGCACGTGGGCCGGTGTTCGATTCCTCGCTGACGGTGGCGATGGCCGCCGCCGGCGGTGCCGGCGTGGCCTTGCTGCCGCTGCGCATGTTCGAGCAGGAACTGGCCGAAGGCCGCCTGCTGCAGCCGTTCGGCACCACGCTGGAGCTGGGCCGATACTGGCTGACGCGGCTACGCTCGCGCGCCGAGCGCGAGCCGGCCAAGCGCTTCCGCGAGTGGCTGCAGGCGCAGGGCGCGTAGGCAGTGCCGGCCGCTGGCCGGCAATCGTTGTGGGCGCATCGCGCTGCCGGCCAGCGGCCGGCACTACCGGTCAGGACTCGAGCAGTTCCATCCAGGCCGCTTCGGCCTTTTCCAGCTGCGCGGCAGCGGTTTCGCGGTCACGGCCGATCACCGCCATGCGGCTGGCATCGGCATAGTTGGCCGGGTCGGCGAGTTGGCGGTCCAGCTCGGCCAGCACACCTTCCAGCTCGGCCACCTTGGCCTCGGCGGCGGCCAGCTTGTGCGGGTTCACGGGCTTCTTCTGCACCACCTGTGCCACCGGGGCGGTCTTGACCACCACCGGCTCTTCCACCTGCTCCATGCGGGCCTTCGTGCCCTGCGCCTGCGGACGGGTGCGCAGCCACGCGGCGTATGCATCCAGGTCACCGTCGAACGGCTCGACCACGCCATCGGCCACGCGCCAGTAGGTATCGCAGACCAGGCCGATCAGGTGGCGGTCATGCGAGACCATCACGATCGCGCCTTCGAAGGTGGCCAGCGCTTCGGCCAGCGCTTCGCGCATTTCCAGGTCAAGGTGGTTGGTCGGTTCGTCCAGCAGCAGCACGTTCGGCTGCTGCCAGGCGATCAGCGCCAGCGCCAGGCGCGCGCGCTCGCCACCGGAGAAACCATCGACCGGCTCGAACGCACGGTCGCCGGGGAAATTCCACTTGCCAAGGAAATCGCGGAACGACTGGTTCGGCGCATCCGGCGCAATCTCGCGGAAGTGCTCCATCGGCGACTGGCCTTCGTGCAGCGACTCCACCGTGTGCTGGGCGAAGTAGCCGATCTTCAGGTCCGGGTGCGCCATGCGCTCACCGACGATCGGCGCCAGTTCACCCACCAGGGTCTTCACCAGGGTGGTCTTGCCGGCGCCGTTCGGGCCGAGCAGGCCAATGCGCTGGCCCGCTTCCAGGCCGAAGCCGACGTTGTGCAGGATCACTGCGTCCTGGCCATAGCCGGCCTCGACGTGATTCAGGCGGATCAGCGAGAACGGCAGCTTGGCCGGCGGCGCGAACTCGATGCGGAACTCGCGTTCGGCGCGCACCGCTTCGGTGCCGGCCAGCTTGGCCAGGCGCTTCATGCGGCTCTGCGCCTGCGCGGCCTTGCTGGCCTGCGCCTTGAAGCGGTCGATGAAACTCTGCAGGTGGGCACGCTCGGCCTGCTCCTTCTCGTGCGCGATCTGCTGCTGGCGCAGCTGTTCGGCGCGCTGGCGCTCGAAATCGGTGTAGCCGCCCGGGTAGAGCTTGGCGCCGCCGCCGTGCAGGTGCAGGGTGTGGGTGGCCACGTTGTCGAGGAACTCGCGGTCATGCGAGATCAGCAGCAGGGTGCCCGGGTACTTCAGCAGCCACTGTTCCAGCCAGTACACCGCGTCCAGATCGAGGTGGTTGGTCGGTTCGTCGAGCAGCAGCAGGTCGCTGGGCATCATCAGCGCGCGGGCCAGGTTCAGGCGCACGCGCCAGCCACCGGAGAACGAGGACACCGCGCGGTGGTGGGTCTCGGCCGGGAAACCAAGGCCGTGCAACAGCTTGCCGGCGCGCGCTTCGGCGTCGTAGGCGCCCATCTCGGCCATCTTCGTGTGTGCGTTGGCCACCGCCTCCCAGTCTTCGCGGGCGGTCGCCTCGGCCTCTTCGGCCAGCACCGCGGCCACCTCGGTATCGCCGCCCAGCACGAAGCTCAGCGCCGGGTCCGGCAGCGACGGGGTTTCCTGGGCCACGCTGGCGATACGGACCTTGCCGGGCAGGTCGACGTCACCCTTGTCGGCCTCCAGTTCGCCCTTCACCGCCGCGAACAGGCTGGATTTGCCAGCACCGTTGCGGCCGACCACACCTACCCGGTAACCGGCGTGCAGGGTCAGGTCGACATTGGACAACAGCAGCCGCTCGCCGCGGCGCAAGGCGAAATTACGAAGGGAGATCATCGGGGAAGGGGTCCATATAACCGGATGGAATGTGCTGGTGAGCACTGTTCCTGCGACGCAATTCTAGCGTTAACGAATACTTGACGCGTCCCGGGATGCGCAGTAGCCGACGTTCCTCTCTCCCACGTCCTCGCCGCGCGCGTCCCGGGTCTCCTCCCCGCCGATGCCTGTCCGGGCTAAATGGTTGCTGCTGCAACGTTTTTTCCGATGACCGGCATTTGACAGGCACTGAATATCCCGTTAATTGCTGTATTGCGCACCGCAACAACCGCCGTCCGCCTCACCCCCGTGATGTCGATTCCGGTGCCGCCCCCGCCAACCGGAGCCCATCCCGATGACCCGCAAGACCAGCCTGATCGCCGCCGCCGTCGCTGTCGCACTCGGTGGCTCTCCGTTCGTCGCCGCCGCCCAGCAGGCCGGCACCGCCGCCAATACCCTGGACACCGTGATCGTCACCGGCACCCGCGTGGCCGACCGCACCGTCGCCGAATCGCAGTCGCCGATCGACATCATCACCCCCGAAGCGCTGCAGTCCACCGGCACCAGCGAACTGGCCACCGCCCTTTCACGCGCCCTGCCCTCACTGAACTTCCCGCGCCCGGCGCTGACCGACGGCACCAGCGGCGTGCGCCCAGCGCAACTGCGCGGCCTGTCGCCGGACCAGGTGCTGGTGCTGGTCAACGGCAAGCGCCGCCACACCTCAGCGATGATCAACGTCAACGGCAGCATCGGTCGTGGCTCGTCAGCGGTGGACATCAACGCGATCCCGATCGCCGCGATCGAGCGCGTGGAAGTGCTGCGCGACGGCGCGTCGGCGCAGTACGGCTCGGACGCCATTGCCGGCGTCATCAACATCGTGCTCAAGGGCAGCGGCAGTGGCGGCAGCCTGGCCGTGGACTACGGCCAGTACTCCGCCGGCGACGGCAACAAGTACCAGCTTTCCGGCGATACCGGCGTCGAGTTCGGCAACGGCCGAGGCCGCGTGCACGTGGCCGGCCAGATCAGCCAGCAGGATGAAAGCAACCGCGCCGGCCCGTACCGCGGCACCACGCCGAACACCGGCAACTTCCCCAGCATCGGCCAGAAGACCTTCATCGTCGGCGACCCGCGCGTGGATGCCACTGCTGCGTCGGCCAACGCCAGCTTCGACTTCAGCGACCACGTGACCGGCTACGCCAGCGCGCTGCTCAGCAATCGCGACATCACCTCGTTTGCGTTCTACCGTTCGCGCAACCACAGCGGGCAGAGCGCGCTGCTGGCGCAGACCTATCCGGACGGCTACGTGCCGGAGATCAACCAGTATTCCAAGGACCGCTCGCTGGTGGCCGGGGTCAAGGGCAACACCGACAGCGGCTGGACCTGGGACCTGAGCCTGAACCACGGCGAGAACACCCTCGATTTCCACACCCGCAACAGCATCAACTACAGCCTCGGTGCGACCAGCCCGCGCTCGTTCTACGACGGCACGCTGAAGTACCAGCAGGACATCTTCAACGCCGACCTGACCAAGTCGCTGGACTGGGGCCTTGCCTACCCGGTCACGCTGTCCTTCGGCGGTGAGTACCGCAAGGAGAAGTGGGACCAGAACCCGGGCGAACTGAACTCGTACACCGGCAGCGGCGCGCAGGGCTTCGCCGGCTTCACCCCGACCAATGAAGTGCATGCCGACCGCCACAACTACGCGGTCTATGCGGGCCTGGAAGCGGACCTGACCGAGAAGTTCTCGGCCGGCATCACCGGCCGCTACGAGGACTACTCGGACTTCGGCGACCGCTTCTCCGGCAAGCTGTCGGCGCGCTATGCGTTCACCGACAAGGTCGCGCTGCGTGCCACCGCCTCCAGCGGCTTCCGTGCACCGTCGCTGGCGCAGCAGGGCTACCAGGCGGTCACCAGCCAGTTCCTCAATGGCGTGTTCGTTGAACGCGGCACCTTCCCGACCACCAGCCCGGCCGCGCAGGCGCTGGGTGCCTCGCCGTTGAAGGCCGAAACCTCCACCTCCTACAGCCTGGGCCTGGTACTGCAGCCGGTCGACCGTCTGTACATCACCGTCGATGCGTACCAGATCGACATCGATGACCGCATCGCGCTGTCGTCCAGCATCACCACCAACGCCGCCACCAGCGCGCTGCTGGGCACCCTCGGCCTGCCGCAGGTGACCGCGTTCTCGTACTTCACCAACGGCCTGGATACGCGCACCCGCGGCGTCGACTTCGTGTCCAGCTACACGGTGCCATTCAGCGCCAGCAGCCTGGAGCTGACCGCCGCCTACAGCTACAACGACACCGAAGTGCGCCGTGTCGGCGGCACTCCGGCGGTGTTCGGCACCCTGGGCCTGACCCAGTCGCTGATCGGCCGTGATGAGATCGGTCGCATCGAGGACAGCTACCCGCGCGACAAGGCGATCCTGAGCGGCACCTGGCGTTCGGACCACTGGGAACTGGGCCTGGCCGCAACCCGCTACGGCAAGTTCACCGTGCGCAACTCGGCAACCGCGCTGCGCGACCAGACCTACGGCGATGCCTGGGTGGTGGATGCCTCGGCCAGCTACAAGCCGAGCAGCAACTGGACCCTGACCGTGGGCGCCGACAACCTGCTGGACAAGTACCCGGACCGCACCGAAGACCTGCAGAACTCCACCTTCGGCATGCTGCCGTACAGCAACTACTCGCCGTTCGGCTTCAACGGCGCGTATGTGTACGGGCGGATCAAGTACACCTGGTAAGCGGTAATGGAGGCGCCGTGCCCTGCCCGGCGCTGCTCCACACACCCGCCGGCGACGTCGGGGCAGGCGCGGTCCTGACCGTATACGTTGCCAGCTCCTGCACCCGGTTTCCAGGCTGTGCTCTGTTGCACGCGCCTCATAGGCCGTCCCGTGCATAATCAGCGGACCAACGAAGGAGCCGCTCCGTGACGAGAGCCTGCATCACTCGCCGCCATGTGTACGCTGCGCTCGCGTGGGTTGCGCTGGCGGCCCCCCTGTCAGGGTGTTCAGGAGATCACGTGAAACCCAGCTATTCCAAATCGAGCCTTGAGCCGGTCGTCGTCACCCAGCTCTCCGCGTCGAAGCTCCAGGTCCAGTTCAATGAACCGATGGAAAGCATGTATTACGCGGCAGGGATGAGCTATGTCGTGGAAGGGGACACCATGAAAGTCGTTGTCGATCGCTGTCCCATATCCGGCCAATGCACAACCATGCTGCGGCGCGACGTGAAGCCCGGACCTGCTGGCCCGGCCCGTCAGGAAATTCCCTTGATGGCGCCGCGCGTGGTGATGCTGTACGCCGATGGCGAAACACAGATTTTTCCGTAAGGGCATTCCATGAGCGACAAGGTCGTCCTCGGCATCCATAGTCACGTAGACCCCAATACACAGGGGTCGTTCAATCAGTTCGTGGACGGCCACGCCTGGATCTCGGTGACGCGAAACGGCCATACGACGTTCCATGGCCTGTGGCCAGACAACCATCCACTCGTTGAGGACAATGGTCCAGGTTCGGACATCCGCGAAGGCATGGAAGCCCGGGCCACATCTTCGGCCTCACGCTATTACGAATTGACTCCCGAGCAGGTCAAGCGACTTGACCAGGCCTTGGGCGAAAATGTCACCTGGTCATATGGCAATACCTGCGCATCGTGGGCGACCAGTACCGTGAACAAGGTTACTGGGCAGTCCCTGGATGCAGGCGAACTGCTGTTCACCGATACGCCGCGGGAGCTGATCGAGTCCATTCGCAAGGCAGAGCGCGTGCGGCCCACCAGTCCTTCGCAGCCGCAACCGGCAACCGAACGGCCGGAAACCAGCATCCCATCGCTGAGCGATGCCTCGGCATCGCTTCACCAGCAGGCACTCGCCGGCGTCCATGCGCTGGACGCATCGCTGGGTCGCACATCTGATGAATCCAGCCAACGCATGGCGGCCAGCCTCACCCAACTTGCCCGGGCACAAGGTCTGGAACGGATCGACCATGTGGTATTGGGCTTGCCGACTGGTCAGCCCCCAAGGCCGGAGAACATCTTCGTCATTCAAGGAGCCTTGGATGACCCGGGCCATCTGCGTGCCCCCATCAACATTGAAACGGCCCTTCAGCCATCCGTTGCGGAGTCGCTGCGGCAGATTCATCGGTTGGACAAGCAGTTGGCCGCCTCGCCGCAGCAGGCCGAGCCTGCCCTTGAAGAGACCCAGCGCCGGCAGATGGTGTGATCATCGACGGCTACGCCTGGAGCCCCCCATAGGTAGGCACCATTCGGCCCGCCAGGGCCTGCCATCTCTCAACAAGGCTTGATATCTCGCCCGTACAAGCCGCCCACGCAACGATCCGATACGCTGGCCGGGTTTGCCGTATCTGGCCTCATCGGTGAAAATCGGGGCACCCCCGATTTCCTGCGAGTGCCGATGCACCATGACACCGACCTGATCAACATCGTGGCCGTTGGCCTGGGGCTCGCCTTCATCTTCGGCGCGCTGGCCAACAAGCTCCGCTTGTCTCCCCTGGTCGGTTACCTGGTTGCTGGCATCTGCGTAGGCCCGTTCACCCCCGGCTTCGTCGCCGACCAGGCGCTGGCCAACCAGCTGGCCGAACTGGGCGTGATGCTGCTGATGTTCGGCGTCGGCCTGCACTTCTCGCTGAAGGACCTGATGGCGGTCAAGGCCATCGCCATCCCCGGCGCCATCGGCCAGATCGCGGTGGCCACCCTGCTCGGCTGGGGCGTGGCCTCGCTGATGGGCTGGCCGGCCATTCACGGCGTCATCTTTGGTTTCTCGCTGGCCACGGCCAGTACCGTAGTACTGCTGCGGGCGATGGAGGAACGCCGTCTGCTGGAAACCATGCGCGGCAAGATCGCGGTCGGCTGGCTGATCGTGGAAGACCTGGCCTGCGTGCTGGCACTGGTGATGATGCCGGTGATGGCCGGTGTGTTCGGCCCCGACGCGGCCAAGGAGTCGCACTCGCTGGGCAGCGTGCTGGCCGACATCGGCTGGACCTTCGTGCAGCTGGGCCTGTTCGTGGCGGTGATGCTGGTGGTCGGGCGCCGGGTCATCCCTTGGATCCTCGAACGTATCGCCGGTACCGGTTCGCGCGAACTGTTCACCCTGTCGGTGCTGGCAATCGCGCTGGGGGTGGCGTTCGGCTCGGCGATGCTGTTCGGCGTCTCGTTCGCGCTGGGCGCGTTCTTCGCCGGCATGCTGCTCAACGAATCGGAACTGAGCCACAAGGCCGCGCACGATTCGCTGCCGCTGCGCGATGCGTTCGCGGTGTTGTTCTTCGTCTCGGTCGGCATGCTGTTCGACCCCAACATCCTCGTCCAGCATCCGTGGCAGGTGCTGGCCACGGTGCTGATCATCATGTTCGGCAAGTCGGCAGCCGCGTTCTTCATCGTGCGTGCGTTCGGCCACCCGACCAGCACTGCGCTGACCATCTCGGCCAGCCTCGCCCAGATCGGCGAGTTCGCCTTCATCATCGCCGGCCTCGGCGTGGCGCTGCAGATCCTGCCGAAGGAAGGCCAGTCGCTGGTGCTGGCCGGCGCGCTGGTATCGATCATGCTCAACCCGCTGGTGTTCGGCCTGCTCGACCGATGGCAGGCCAAACAGGAAAAGCAGCCGCAAACGCCGGAGCCAGAGGAGGCGACCGGCCCGTCGCGCGACCTGCATGACCATGCCATCGTGATCGGCTATGGCCGGGTGGGCAGCGAGCTGGCCCAGGTACTGCGCGATCGCGGCGTGCCGGTGCTGGTGATCGATGACAACAAGGAGCACGTCGAGCAGGCGCACGCCAGGGGCCTGGCAGCGATCCGTGGCAGCGCCGCCGCCGACCGGGTGCTGGCCGAGGCCCATCCGGAGCGGGCCAAGATCGCAGTGCTGGCGATCCCACAGCCGCTGGAAGCCGGCGAGGCACTGGCCAAGCTGCGTGCGATCAACCCGGACCTGACCCTGCTGGCACGTGCGCACAGCGATGCGGAAGTGAAGCATCTGCTGGAGCACGGTGCCGATGGCACGGTGATGGCCGAGCGCGAGCTGGCCTATTCGCTGGCGGAGATGATCATGTCCACGCCGCCGTACCGGAACCTGAGGCAGCACAACATTCCTGTTGTATGAGGGGTGTGCTTGCGGCAGGGCTTGCAGCCCTGCACCTGCCCAAACAACGGCAACGGCAACGGCAACGACAAGAGCAAAAGCTGGCATTCCGTGGGATCGCGGGGTGGGTCCGCTTGCAGCGGCCGCTGCAAGTACCCCTCCGGGGCCCGGCCCAGCCGCTGGCGGCTGTGCGTTCGGGCGCTTGCGAAGCAGTGCTTCGCAAGCAAAGCGCCCTCACCCATGTAAGCTCGGTCGCCGCTTGCTCGTGTGCGCAATCCTGCGCACACGGCAAGACCGGGGTTGGGCGTCCTGCCCAACCCGCCCGAGGCATGCCTCGGGCCCATGCGGCTCACGCCCCCGCAAGCGGCCCCCCCCCGCCTTCGACAATTTCCCGCGTTCTGCAGTAGATCCACGCCATGCGTGGATGCTGTTTGATGAACTGTCGGAATGTTCGATTCCGATGGTGATCCATCCACGCATGGCGTGGATCTACCAGGATTGATGCCGACCGTCGGCACATGGGGTCAGATCTGTTTTCCACAGGAAAACGGATCTGACCCCGGAAACAAAAAAATCCCCGGTCGACCCGCATCGACCGGGGATCTGGATCGCCACATTGCCACGCCTTGGAGAGGCAGTTCCACCCTAGCGCATCGCGTGGCCGGCGGTGATCGCCTGTGGCGATGACGACCAAGCGCGTGGCTATCAGGCGGCGGCCAGGGCCTGCTCCAGGTCGGCGCGCAGGTCGCCGATGTGTTCGATGCCGATCGACAGCCGCACGGTGTCCTCACTGACGCCGGCCTTGGCCAGCTCCGCGGCATCCAGCTGGCGATGGGTGGTCGAGGCCGGATGGGTGGCCAGTGACTTCGCATCACCCAGGTTGACCAGGCGGGTGAACAGCTTCAGGGCATCGAGGAAGCGCGCGCCGGCTTCACGGCCGCCGGGCAGGCCGAAGGTCAGTACGCCCGAGCCGTGCCCACCCAGATAGCGCTGCGCGGCGCCATGCTCGGGATCGTCGGCCAATCCCGCGTAACGCACCCAAGCGACCTTGTCGTGCGCCTTCAGGAACTGCGCGACGGCCAGTGCATTGGCGTTGATGCGCTCCATGCGCAGGGCCAGGGTCTCGATGCCCTGCAGGATCAGGAACGCATTGAACGGCGACAACGCGGCACCGGTATTGCGCAGCGGGACCACCCGCGCGCGGCCGATGTAGGCCGCCGGCCCCAGTGCTTCGGTATAGACCACGCCGTGGTAACTGGGGTCGGGTTGGTTGAGGCGGGCGAAACGCTTCGGCTGCGCCGCCCAGTCGAAGCGGCCGGAGTCGATGATTGCACCGCCGAGGCTGTTGCCGTGGCCACCCAGGTACTTGGTCAGCGAGTGCACGACGATGTCGGCACCGTGCTCGAACGGGCGCAGCAGGAACGGCGTGGCCACGGTGTTGTCGACGATCAGCGGCACACCCGCGGCATGCGCGACCTCGGCAATGGCGGCGATGTCGGTGACGTTGCCACGCGGGTTGCCGATCGATTCGACGAACACCGCCTTGGTGCGCTCGTCGATCAGCGCGGCGAACGCAGAAGGATCGGCCGGGTCGGCGAAGCGCGCCTGGATGGCATACTGCGGCAGCGTGTGTGCCAGCAGGTTGAGGCTGCCGCCATACAGCGCGCTGGAGGCGACGATGTTGTCACCGGCCTCGGCGATGGTCTGGAGGGCATAGGTGATCGCGGCCTGCCCCGAGGCCAGCGCCAGCGCACCGATGCCACCTTCCAGTGCGGCCAGGCGTTGCTCCAGCACGTCGGTGGTAGGGTTCATGATGCGGGTGTAGATATTGCCGGGCACCTTCAGGTCGAACAGATCGGCGCCGTGCTGGGTGTCATCGAAGGCATACGCCACGGTCTGGTAGATCGGCACCGCCACCGCGCGGGTGGTCGGGTCGGGACGGTAGCCACCGTGCACGGCCAGGGTTTCCAGTTGCCACTGCGGTTCGCTCATTGCACCAGGCTCCATCCGGGGAAACCGCCACCATAGGCCAGCCCGCGCCCGCCACTGAAAGCCACTGGCGATGACGCCCGTACCGGCGGTTATCAGGTTGGCCGCGATTCAGGCAGTCGTCATGGGGCGCTGCTAGGCTGCGCCGCCGGGCGCTGCTGCCCGGGCACGGAGGCCCCACCCATGCAGCCATCGCCCTGGCATCCCACCACCAGCAGTTCGCCTACGTCGGTCATGCTGGTAGAGGACGACCGTCGCCTGGCCGAACTGGTGAGCGACTACCTCCACCAGCATGGCTTCACCGTGCAGCACATCGCACGCGGCGACCTGGCCGGCGCGGCCTGCCGCCAGCACGCGCCGGAGCTGGTGGTGCTGGACCTGATGCTGCCCGGCCTGGGCGGCATCGACGTGTGCCGCCAGATCCGCAGCTTCTCCGATGTGCCGATCCTGATGCTGACCGCCTGCGAGGACGACATCGAACAGGTGCTGGGCCTGGAATCGGGCGCCGACGACTATGTGCACAAGCCCATCGAACCACGCCTGCTTCTGGCCCGGCTGCGCGCCCTGCTGCGCCGCCGCCACGGCAGCAGCAACACCGGCACGCCCAGCCGGCTGATGCACGGTGAACTGCTGATCGACCGCATGCAGCGTGAGGTACACCTGCACGGTGCCACGGTGGACGTGGGCACCACCGAATTCGAGATCCTGTGGCTGCTGGCCAGCCAGCCGGGGCAGATCCTGTCCCGTGACCAGATCCTGCAGGCGGTGCGCGGTATCGGCTTCGACGGCCTGGACCGCAGCGTTGACGTCTGCATCGGCAAGCTGCGTCGCAAGCTCGGCGACGATGCGCGCGAGCCGCGGCGGATCAAGACCGTGTGGGGCCGCGGCTACCAGTTCAATCCGTCGGCCTGGACGGCATGAAGCGGCTGTTCCTGTGGCTGTGGTTCATCACCGGCGCCTGTTTCCTGGCCTCGGTGTTCTTTCTCAACCGGGTGCTCGACAGCATCTATACGCCCGTGCAGGATCGCGTTTTCGTCCAGCAGGTGCGCGGGCAGGTGTACGCCCTGCGCAGCGGCCTGGCCGGCCTGGACGGTAGCCAGCAGCGTGAGCGCCTGCAGCAGTGGCAACCGCACTATGGCATCGCATTGACCCTGCTCGACAAGCCTCCCGCGCTGGCCCCACAGGAACAGGCAGCCGTGCAGGCCGATGGCTTCATCGTGCGCGATCAGTACCAGCAGGTCCTGCTGCCCATCGAAGGCATCGATGGTCGCTGGTTGCACCTGCGCGTGCCTGGCGCGGTGCAGATGACCACGTACATGACCATCGCGGCCTACCTCAGCATTCTGCTGCTGGTCGGCGCCAGCCTGTACGCCTGGGTGCGCCTGCTCTGGCGCGATCTGGATGCCCTGCGCGTGCATGCCGACCGCATCGGCGCCGGCGATCTGCAGGCACGCGCGCAGGTCTCGCCACGCTCGCAGATCCGGGTCATCGTCGACCATTCCAACCGCATGGCCGCGCGCGTGGCCGAACTGGTACAGCGCCAGCGCGACCTGACCCATGCGATCTCCCACGAACTGCGTACGCCGATCGCGCGCGTGGCCTTCGGCCTGGACCTGATGCAGGACAGCGATGACCGCGAGCGCCGCGAACGACTGGCGCAGGGCCTGCATGGCGACCTGGCCGAGCTCAACCGGCTGGTCAGCGAACTGCTGGCCTACGAACGGCTGGAGCATCCCAGCGAGGGCGAACCGATGCAGCGGATCGAAGCCAACGACTGGCTGCAGGCCTGCCTGGCCGATGCCCGCCGCGATGCCGAACGTGCCGGCCTGGTGCTGCGCGTGCAGCCCAGCGCCCTGCCTCGGCTGGAAGCGGAACCGCGCCTGCTGCAGCTGGCGCTGAGCAATCTGGTCGGCAATGCCCTGCGCCACGCGCGCTCGCAGGTGGACGTGTCGCTGGTGAGTGTGGGCGGGCGCGCCTGCCTGCGCGTGGACGACGACGGCCCCGGCATCGCCGAGGCTGACCGCGAAAAGGTGGTCCGCCCGTTCACCCGCCTGGATGACAGCCGCAGCCGCGACACCGGCGGCTTCGGCCTGGGCCTGGCGATCGTCGGCCGCATTGCCGCACGCCACCACGGCGAACTGCGCATCGGTCGCGCCGCCCTCGGCGGCGCACGCCTGGAAATGCACTGGCCGCTGGCTGCCAGCTGAACGCCCACGGGCGCAATTACAGTTGATTACAACTCCCGCACAACTGCGGACGGATCGGTCGCCGGCGTATCGCCACGCTAGCGACCCTGCAGCACTCGCCGGATGCGCGCGCTGCTTTCCTCCCATTGTCGAGAGTTTCCATGTCCCAGCTTCGCCGTTCCCCCGCCCTGCTCCACCTGGCCCTGTTGCCGCTGTTCGCCGCCCCGATCGCCCACGCCAAGGATGACCACTGGACCTTCGAGCTCGCCGCCGGCGGTGGCGTGGCGCCGCGCTACAGCGGCAGCGAGGAGTACCGTGCGACGCCTTCGCTGTCCTTCGATGTCACCTCGCCGGGGGGCTGGTTTCTGGGCACCAGTGGCATCGGCTGGGGCACGACCCTCGGCGAGCACACCCGCGTGCGCGCCTATGTCGGTGCCAGCGGTATCCGCAGGGACAAGGATTCGCTGCTCGGCGGTTCGGACTTCCTGCGCGGCATGGGCAATATCGATACCCGTCCCCTGGTCGGTGTCTCGGCTGGATATACGCTGGGCGAGGCCGTGCTGAGCGGCTCCTGGCAGTTCACCCGCAAGGACGAGGACAAGGCTGAGAACGGACTGGCTACCCAGCAGATCCACCTGAACCTGAGCATGCCGCTGTTCGACCTGGCCGGTGGCGTGGTCAGCGGCAGCGTCTCCACCGACTACGGCAACCGTGGCTACATGCAGACCTGGTACGGCGTCAGTCCGGAACAGGCCGCGCGCACCGGCTTTGCCGAGCACAAACCGAAGGCGGGCCTGGTCAGCGCCGGTGTCGGCCTGAAGTGGAGCCACCGCGTGGGCCGTAATGGCAACTGGTACATCTCGGCCGAAGGCACGCGCCTGCTCGGCGATGCCGCCGACAGCCCGATCGTGCAGAAGGCCAACCAGTTCGGCGTGATGAGCGGCTATACGCACCGCTTCTGATGCATGAAGGGCGCCGCGGGGCGCCCTCTTTTGCTGCGATCAGTGGCAGGCTTGTGCGGCGCCGCTGCCGCACAAGCCGACCTCGCGCAGCCAGCCGATCCACTGCACGACGTCGTCCTTCTCCGGCTCGGCGCGGAACGACTTCTGCACGGTGTGGAAGCCCTGCCTGCCCTGCATGCCCTTGATCCAGGTGAACTCCGGTTTGCCGGTGCCGGGGTTCAGCGGGCAACTGAGCATCAGCAACGCGAATGGCCGTCCGCCCTCCTCGCCTTCGCGGATCCAGTGGCTCTGCGCTGCCGGACAGGCCATGCGCCACCCCGCCTCGATGATGCCGAGGAACTCGCGCGGACTCACATGGCCACTGTTCGGCGCATCATTGACAGTGACCATGTCGGTCCAGTCCTGCACGGTCTGGCCCTGCGGCACGTACTCGGTGATGCGGTTGCCTTGTGCGTCGGTGCTCTGGTGGGCCTGCTGGTAACCCTTCATCGGCGGCAGCTGGACCTGTTCGACGGCTGCAGCGTGTCCAGAAACAGCAGCGAGCGCCAGCGCCAGCGCCAGCGCCATGCAGAGTGAAACCCTTCGGGTAACGTCCATGCGGTTCTCCTCGTCCTTGCGAAAGTGAAACGGGATCATTGTGCCTTGCCAGGGCTTTGGTGGCGCGCCAGCCAGGGCAGGCGCGCCACCGGTTCAAGCCTTGGCGAAGACCAGGCGTCCCCCGTCGTTGCCGACTTCGATGGTGTCACCGTTGACGAAGGCACCGGACAGGATCTGCTGCGCCAGCGGATTCTCCAGCTGCGACTGGATCGCGCGCTTCAGCGGGCGCGCGCCATACACCGGGTCGAAGCCGACGTTGCCGAGCAGATCGAATGCCGCATCGGAGACCGCCAGCTTCAAACCGCGCTCGGCCAGGCGCTTCTCCAGCCCGCGCATCTGGATGCGTGCGATCTGCTTGATCTGCTGCTTGTCCAGCGGGTGGAACACCACGATGTCGTCCAGGCGGTTGATGAACTCCGGACGGAAGTGCGCCTGCACCACGCCCATCACTGCTGCCTTCATCTGCGTGTAGGCCTCCGGGCTGTCGTCGCTGCTCATGTCCTGGATCTGATGCGAGCCCAGGTTCGAGGTCATCACGATGACGGTGTTGCGGAAGTCCACAGTGCGGCCCTGGCCGTCGGTCAGGCGGCCATCGTCCAGCACCTGCAGCAGGATGTTGAACACATCCGGATGCGCCTTCTCCACCTCATCGAGCAGGATCAGCGAATACGGGCGACGACGCACGGCCTCGGTCAGGTAACCGCCTTCCTCGTAGCCGACGTAGCCTGGGGGCGCACCGATCAGGCGGGCGACGCTGTGCTTTTCCATGAACTCGCTCATGTCGATGCGGATCATCGCGTCGGCACTGTCGAACAGGAACTCGGCCAGCGACTTGCACAGCTCGGTCTTGCCGACGCCGGTCGGGCCGAGGAACAGGAACGAGCCGGCCGGACGATTCGGATCGGACAGGCCGGCACGCGAGCGGCGTACCGCATCGGAGACGACCTTGATCGCCTCTTCCTGGCCGACCACACGGTTGTGCAGCACTTCTTCCATGCGCAGCAGCTTGTCGCGCTCGCCTTCGAGCATCTTGTTGACCGGGATGCCGGTCCAGCGCGAAACGACCTCGGCGATCTCCTCATCGGTCACGCGGTCCTGTACCAGCTTGAAGTCCTTGTGCTCGGCTTCCTGCGCGGCGGCCAGCTGCTTTTCCAGTTGCGGCAACAGGCCATACTGGATTTCGCTCATCTTGGCGAAATCCTGGCGGCGCTGCGCAGCTTCCAGCTCAAGCTTGGCCTGCTCGACCTGTTCCTTGATCTTGGTGGCGCCCTGCAGCGCCGCCTTCTCCGACTTCCAGATTTCATTGAGGTCGGAGAACTCGCGCTCCAGCCCGTCGATATCGTTCTCCAGGTCGGCCAGGCGCTGCCGCGAGGCTTCGTCCTTTTCCTTCTTCAGCATCTCGCGCTGGATCTTCAGCTGGATTACCCGGCGTTCCAGGCGATCCAGCTCCTCCGGCTTGGAATCGATCTCCATGCGCAGTCGCGAGGCGGCTTCGTCCATCAGGTCGATGGCCTTGTCCGGCAGCTGGCGGTCGGTGATGTAGCGGTTGGACAGCGTGGCGGCAGCCACGATGGCCGGGTCGGTGATTTCCACACCGTGGTGCACGGCGTACTTTTCCTTCAGCCCGCGCAGGATCGCGATGGTGTCCTCCACCGTGGGTTCGCCGACGAACACCTTCTGGAAGCGGCGCTCCAGCGCGGCGTCCTTCTCGATGTATTTGCGGTACTCATCCAGCGTGGTCGCGCCGATGCAGTGCAGCTCGCCACGCGCCAGGGCGGGCTTCAGCATGTTGCCGGCATCCATCGCGCCATCAGCCTTGCCGGCGCCGACCATGGTGTGCAGCTCGTCGATGAACAGGATGATCTGTCCTTCGTTCTTGGCCAGGTCGTTGAGCACGCCCTTCAGGCGCTCCTCGAATTCACCGCGGAACTTGGCGCCGGCGATCAGCGCGCCCATGTCCAGCGACAGCACACGCTTGCCGCGCAGGCCTTCGGGCACTTCGTCATTGATGATGCGCTGGGCGAGCCCTTCCACGATCGCGGTCTTGCCCACGCCGGGCTCGCCGATGAGCACCGGGTTGTTCTTGGTCCGGCGCTGCAGCACCTGGATGGTGCGGCGGATTTCCTCGTCACGGCCGATCACCGGGTCGAGCTTGCCGCTCTCGGCGCGCGCGGTCAGGTCGATGGTGTACTTCTCCAGCGCCTGCCGCTGCTCCTCGGCGTTCTCCGACTGCACGTTCTCGCCGCCGCGCAGCTTGTCGATAGCCGCCTGCAGGCGGGTCTTGTCGGCACCGGCGGCGCGCAGCGCCATGCCCAGCGTGCCGCCGTCTTCCAGCGCCGCGAGCACGAACCACTCGCTGGCAATGAAGGCATCGCCGTGCTGCTGGGCCAGCTTGTCGGTCTGGTTCAGCAGGCGCCCCAGGTCATTGCCCATCGAGACGTTGCCGGCCTGGCCGGACACCTTCGGCAGTGCATCCAGCGCCTCGGTCAGGCGCTCGCGCAGCACCGGCACGTTCACCCCGGCCTGGGCCAGCAGCGGGCGCGTGCTGCCGCCCTGCTGGTCAAGCAGCGCGCTGAACAGGTGAACCGGTTCGATGATGCTGTTGTCGCGGCCCACGGCCAGCGACTGTGCGTCTGCCAGCGCCTGCTGGAAACGCGAGGTGAGCTTGTCCATCCGCATTGCGAATCCTCATCGGTCATCAGGGCCGGCCCGCGCCGGCGATGCTGGGAAGATGCGGTTGCCCCACCCCGTTTCAAGGGTGGCTGCGACTGCACCCCGAGGCCAGTCAGCCTGCGGCCAGCATGCCGGAACGGGTGTGGTCGGCGCGTTGATCCCGATCAGTTCGGCGCGGTGAGCGGACTCAGCCGGTGATCGCGCTGCGGATCGCCCGCAGCTGCTGCTTGACCGCCCGCGCCTGCGCGTCGTCCATGCGCAACAGCGCCTTCTGGCCTATCGAGCGCGACTGCAGGGTGGAATCGACGAAGCGGTAGCGACCGCGCTCATCACGCTGCACCAATGGCGCCTGCACCAGTTCCGGGGTCTCCAGCAGATGGTCGATCACCGCCACCAGACGGTCGTTGAAGTAGCCCTCGGGCCGGCCCAGGTCGACGTAGGCCTGCTGGATCAACGGATAGAAGCGCTTGTACGCCGTAGCCGTTGCCGCTGGATCCAGCGCAGTGAAGGCCTGCACATAGGGCGCGTAACGCGCCGAGTTGCTTGGCGCGATGCGTTCCCCGCCCTCGCCAGGCTCGACCTGCAGGTTGCCCGGCAGCGGCCGTGCGGCCAGCGCCGTCGGCGGCACGCTTGGTTTGTCCAGGTTGTCGACCTGGGTGACCAGGCGCTGGATCAGGTGATCGCGCAGCAGCAGGGTCATCGGGCCCTCGCCCTGGAACAGCTGGCTCAATGCGCCCCAGGCAGCCGCATCACTGTCGGCCAACTTGGGCAGCGCCGGGTCAGCGGCGGCCTCGGTGTCCAGCGGATGCCTGATCGGCGGCGGTGCTGGCGCGGGGTCCGCGGCCGCCTGCGGTTGCGGCGGTGCGCTGGTGCCGGCGGGGGTTGAGTGCACCGGCACCGGCACCGAAGCACCGTCTGCCAGGTGCCTCAGCTGATCGCGGAACAACCAACCGCCCGCGCCGCCGATCACCACCACACCCAGCACCCAGGGCCATACCGCCTTTCCACTCTGCATGATGCAGCACCTCGTTTCACACGCATGGAGAAGGTGTGACCCCACCGGTTCCAGCCGGTTCCCTGCCTGTTCCGCTGCCGTTCGGCTTCGGCCCACGCCAAAGCCGCGCTCACGCCTGCTTTGCGTGCCGCGCGCGAGGCTGTGGGCCTTGTCCTGCGGAGACACTGCCATGCAGTATGCGCTGTACTACTGGACCGGTATCCAGGGCCGTGGCGAGTTCGTGCGCCTGGCGCTGGAAGATGCCGGCGCCGACTACATCGACATGGCGCGGGTGCACGGTGATGCGGTGATGCAACCGTTTCTCGACGGCAGCAGTGACGGGGCACAGCCCTTCGCGCCGCCGTTCCTGAAGGCCGGTCGCCAGGTCATTGCGCAGGTCGCCGCCATCCTGGACTTCCTCGGCCCGACGCTGGATCTGGTGCCGCAGGCCGCATCGCGGCGGATGCAGGCGTTGCAACTGCAGTTGACCATCGCTGACCTGGTGGCCGAGGTGCATGACACTCACCATCCGATCGCCGCATCAAAATACTACGAAGAGCAGAAGACCGAGGCCAAGGCACGTGCCGCGTCGCTGCGCAGCGAGCGCCTGCCGAAGTTCCTGGGCTACTTCGAACGGGTGCTCGCCGCCAACGGTGGCCGCCATGCACTGCGCGAGCATTCGTATGTGGACCTGTCGCTGTTCCAGCTGCTGAGTGGTCTGGACTACATGTTCCCGCGCCGCATGCAGGCACTGGCGCCCGCCGTGCCCCTGCTGCGCGCGCTGCAGGAGCGGGTGGCGAAGCGGCCGAACATCGCCGCCTACCTGGGCTCGGAACGGCGGCTGGCATTCAACACGAATGGCATCTTCCGCCATTACCCGGAGCTGGACGCCGAGCGGTAGTGCCGGCCGCTGGCCGGCAGAGCGCGCTGTAAGCATTCGCCGCCTGCAACACGTCCCTGTAGAGCCGAGCCATGCTCGGCTCAGAGCAGCCGAGCGCAGGCTCGCCTCTACAAGGCGGCAGAAGCAGAAGGGCCGGCAATGCGCCGGCCCTTGGATACCCATGAGCATGCCGGCCAACGGCCGGCACTACCGTGGGATCAGCTGTTCCCACCCAGCGGCTTCACCGGCTGCTTCTGCAGCGACAGCAAGCCCAGCAGCACCGCCAGGGCCACGTAGGCACCGGCAAACTGCAAACTGATGATGCGCGCCAATCCTTCCAGCTCCCACGGCAGGTAGATGCCGCCGCGCGGATCCACCGAGTGGATCAGCCCGAACAGGGTCAGCACCGCCGCCACCAGCAGGAAGCCGCAGGCACGGCGCAGGCGGCCATCGACCATCGCCGCCACCGCCGAAATCCACAGCATCGAGGTGATGATGAAGCCGTTGCCGAGGGTGAAGATCACCGCCAGCTCCGGCAGGCCGTGGCCGTCGAGCTTGGTCAGCAGCTGGGGCAGCTGATCCGGTGTGATCCAGCCGGGTGCCTTGATCGCCAGCAGGTAGGCCACCGACGGCAGGAAACCGAACACCATCGCGCCGGTATGGTGGCGCGGCGTGGCCTGGAAGGCCTGGGTGGTGATGTCGATGGCCACGTACACGATGATCGGTGCCAGCACCGCCAGCGGCAGCCACTGCACCAGCCCGGAGATGATGCCAAGCATGCCGCCGATGCCGACGAACAGGCCAGTCAGCAGCGTATAGCCGCTGCGCGCGCCCATGTGCTTGTACGCAGGCTGGCCGATGTACGGCGTGGTCTGCGCCACGCCGCCACAGACGCCTGCCACCAGCGTAGCCACCGCTTCCACCAGCAGGATGTCGCGGGTGCGGTAGTCATCGCCGGCCGCACGCGCGCTTTCAGAAACATTGATGCCGCCGACCACCATCAGCAGGCCGAACGGCAGCAGCAGCGGCAGGTAGGTCATCGCGGTGGGCAGGCCGTCGAGGAAGCCCAGTGTCGGCAGCGGCAGCACCACCTGCGGCGGCACCCACTCCGGTACATGGAAGCCGGGGGCGCCCAGCCCGGCCAGGCCCAGGCCGTAGTACAGCGCGGTGCCGAACACGAAGGCCAGCAGCACGCCCGGGCCTCGCACCGGCAGCTTGCCCTTGGCGATCAGCACGTACAGCAGCAGGCCCAGCGTGGTGAAGCCGACCAGCGGCGAGCGCAGCGTCTCCAGCAGCGGCAACAGGCCCATCAGCACCAGCGCGATGCCGGCGATGGAACCCAGCAGCGCGGCACGCGGCAGCGCACGGGTGACTGCTTCACCGAAGAACGACAGCACGAACTTGAGCACGCCCATGATGACCAGCGCCGCCATGCCCAGCTGCCAGGTGGCGATGCCCGCCGCGTGCGGGTCCATGCCCTGCTGCTTGAACGCGATGAAGGCCGGGCCAAGCACCAGCAGGGCCATGCCGATGCTGGTGGGGGCATCCAGGCCGAGCGGCATGGCGGTGACGTCGTCACGGCCGCTGCGCGCGGCCAGCCGGCGTGCCATCAGGGTGTACAGCAGATTGCCTATCAGCACGCCGAAGGCCGTGCCTGGGAACATGCGGCCGAACACCACGTCGGCGGGGAACTGGAAGATCCCGACCAGGGCCATGGCGATGAAGCCGAGGATGGAAAGGTTGTCGACGACCAGGCCGAAGAAGCCGTTGAAGTCGCCGGCGACGAACCAGCGACGCGGTGCGGCGGAAGCGGGAGCGGACATGGAAGGGGCGGTGGGGGTGGGGACCGCCGATGGTAGGCCCAGCGGCGCCTGGGCGCCAATTCCATCGTGGAATGATGGGTTCCAGCCAACGGCGGGGCCCCTCGTGGCTGGGCGCGGGTAGAGCCGACTGTTAGTCGACTGGCATTGCCAGTTGGGCCGGTCGGGACCGGCCCCTGACAATTTCCTGCGCGTGCCAGCCACGGAAGAGAATCAAAAGATCAAAAGCAAAGGCAGGCTCTCGTTGTAGCGCCGAGCGCATGCTCGGCTGCTGTACGCGAAGCTTCTGAGCCGAGCACGGTTCGGCTCCACAAGAACAATTCGATCATTTCCACGCTATCCACGCATGGCGTGGATCTACCGGCAGATCGCGATGATCTGTCTAAGCCGGGGTGGGTCCGGTTGCGGGGGCGTGAGCCGCATGGATGCGGCGACCGAGCTTACATGGGTGAGGGCGCTTTGCTTGCGAAGCATTGCTTCGCAAGCGCCCGAACGCACAGCCGCCAGCGGCTGGGCCGGGCCCCGGAGGGGGACTTGCAGCGCCCCCCGCAACCGGACCCACCCCGCCATCCCACGGATACCCAGCTGTTGCTGTTGCTGTTGCTGTTGCTGTTGCTTCGACCTTCACCTCCGCAGGTGCAGGGCCCAGCCCTGCATCGACCACCCCCTACTTCTTCAGGAAGTTGTCCACCAGCAGATGCTTCACGTCGTCGAAGCGGCCGTTCAATACCGCCTTGGCCGCATACAGCGCCGTGCCGGCGACCTGCTTGGCCTCGATCTGTGGTGGCATCACCAGCTCGGCGCGGCTGGTGTGCACATCCAGCAATGCCGGGCCGCGCTGCGCCAGGAAATCCTGCACCGCTTCCTCCAGATCCTCGCTGCGGGTGACCGTGCGGCCATGGAAGCCGATCACTTCGGCCAGGCGGCCGAAGTCCGGGTTCTTCAGATCGGTGTAGTTGTCCAGAAGGCCTTCCACCTTCTGCTCCAGCTCGACGAAGTTCAGCGAGCCGTTGTTGAACACCACCACCTTGATCGGCAGATTCTCCTGTACCGCGGTCAACAGGTCGCCCAGCAGCATTGCCAGGCCACCATCGCCGGACAGTGAAATCACCTGCCGGCCGGGGAAGGCCTTCTGCAGTCCCAGCGCCTGCGGCATCGCGTTGGCCATCGTGCCGTGCAGCAGGCTGGTCAGCGTGCGGCGGCGGCCGTTCACGCGGATATGGCGCAGCACCCACACCATCGGCGAGCCGCCGTCGGCGGTGAACAGTGCATCCTCGGTAGCGTGCTTCGAGAGCAGCGCGGTCAGGTGCTGCGGATGGATCAATTCGCCTTCGCCCGGCTGCTCTTCCTGTTCGCGCTTCTTCAGCGCCTTGTCGCGATGCTCGATGCACTCGTCCAGGAAACTGCCGTCCTCGCGCGGCGGCAGCATCGGCAGCAATGCATCCAGCGTCGGTGCGATATCGCCGACCACGCCGAGGTTCACCGGGTGGCGGCGGCCAAGGTGGCTGCCATCGCGGTCGACCTGGATGATGGTGGCCTTGTCCGGGTAGAACTGGCCCCAGGCGAAGTCGGCGCCGAGCAGCAGCAGCGTGTCGCACTCCATCAGCGTGTGGAAGCCGGACTCGATGCCGAAGATGCCGGTCATGCCCATGTTGTACGGGTTGTCCGGCTCGACGAAATCCTTCGCGCGCGAGGTATGCGCGATCGGGGCCTGCAAGCGCCGGGCCAGCTCCAGCAGCTGCGCGTGCGCGCCCTGGCAACCGGCACCGGCGTAGATGCCGATGCGCTTGCCCTGCCCCAGCAGCTCAGCGATGCGCTGCAGTTCGGCGTCGGAGGGGCGCAGTACCGGCTGAGTGTAATGCACCGAGAACGGCACATCGTGCTTCACCTCGGCCTGGCTGATATCGGCCGGCAGGATCACCACCGCCACGCCACGGCGGCTGATCGCGGCCTGGCAGGCCAGGGCCACCACGCGTCGCGCCTGCTCCGGGCTGTGCACCTGCTCGCAGAACACCGTGCAGCTGCCATAGACCGCCTTGAAATCCACTTCCTGCGGGAATTCCATGCCCAGCTCGCTGGTCACCACCTGGCTGGCGATCAGCACCATCGGCGCACGGTTGCGGTTGCTCTCGAACACGCCATTGATGAAGTGCAGGCCACCGGGACCACAGGAACCCGCGCAGGCGGTCAACTCGCCGCTCACCAGCGAATCGGCGCCGGCAGCGAATGCGGCCACTTCTTCATGGCGCACGTGCACCCAGGCGATCTCGCTGCCATGCATCGCATCGGTCACATGGTTGAGCGTATCGCCCACGATGCCGTAGCAACGGCGGACACCGGCCTGCTGCAGGGCGTCCACCACGATTTCGGCTACGCGCTTGCTCATCGGATACATCCTCGAACGGGGGAACCCCCGAGGCTAGACCCGATGAAGTGATGCCTCCGCAAAAAAAGGGGACGGAGGGAATTAAGTCGCTTGTGCCACAAACGACTTAATTCCCTCCGTCCCCTTTTAGTCGTTGACGTTGATCCAGCCCAGCACGTCGCCGTGATTCGGGCTGCGATAGCGCAGCTTCACCCAGCCGTTCTGTTCATCCTGCAATTCCACGCGATCGCCCTGCACCAGGTAACGCTTGGTGCTGGACGCACCAGGCCGGTCGAACAGGAACAGCCGCGCGGGTACCACGGTGGCCTGCTGGCCGCGCAACGGTCCATCCGGCGGTGCGCCCAGGCCATCGGCAATGGCACTTTCCAGCACACGGCCGGCGGGATCATAGGTGCGCCAGATGGCCAGCGGACCCTGCTCGTCGGTCTGCTCCCACTGCAGCGCGGCGTTCAATGTGTCGCCCAGCATCAACACGCGCTCGGCGCGGTACAGGTAGAGCTTCGCACCCGCGAACCGGTACTGGTCGGCGTACCACATCGGCCCGCTGCGGCAACTGCTGGTGAGGGTGCGGGTGGCAACGTCCACGCTCAGACCCATCAGATCACCGCAGCTGTCCTTGCCGTGGGTGTCGGCCTGCAGCACGCGATACGAAGCACTGGCCGGATCGAACCGATACACCGTCACCGCTTCATTGACCATGCCCACCGAGGCGCGTGCGACCAGTTCCGGGTAGCCATCGAAATCGACGTCCTCCAGACCCCAGCGCGAATTGCCGTCGGCATCCGCCGCGCCCGCCAGCGTCTGGCGCTTTCCCGACGGCGACAGCTGCACGGCGATGCTGCCATCCTGCTGGGGATCGGCGTGCGCCTGCACGTGCGCGGCCACCTGGAACCGCAGTGTTTCGATGTCGTCGCCACTGGCCTGCGCCGACGGTGCCAGCGTGCCGGCCAACACCAGGCCCAGCAGGCATTCCCTGTGTTTCATCATCGGTCCTTGTGGCACCGCGGTGGCGCCTTCAGCTCAGAACGATACCTCGACCGGCTGCCGCGACCACAGCACCGACTGATGCCTGGTCTGCTGCTTCCACGCCAGGCGGATCGCTTCGATATCGGCGCGGCGCTGCGGGGTGTCCTCATGCAGCACCACCAGCACCTTGGTGCGCAGGCGGTTGGGCGCGGCATCGCCGCGGAACAGCCACTGGCCATAGGCATCGAACACGGTCAGGCCATCCGGGAAGCGCGGGGTCACTTCCTTGTCCAGGAAGGTGCGCCACTGCGCGTCGCTGATGGTGTCGGCCTGCGGGCGGTTGCCGGCGCCCTGCTCCTCGCCCACGCCGAAGTACAGCTCGCTGCGCACCCAGCCGTGCGCGGAAGACGGGCGCGCGGCGTCGCCCTTCAGTTCGGCGGTAGTGGCCGTGGCATAGGCGCTGGGCGCCTGCGATGAGAGGCTGGCGCAGCCGCTGGTGGCCAACAGCACGGCGAAGACGAGGCCAAGGTGTTTCATCGGTACAGCTCCGGGGAAGGGGGACAAGGCGAGCCGGCAGCGTACAGCGCCACCGGCCCGGCGTGCTGATGCCAACCGGGCATCAGCTCATGCCGGACCGGCAGGGGCTTGCATCCGCACCGGTCATCACGCGAAGATAATATATCGCTTCATCCGGATGGATGTAAGTGAAACTATCTCCCCTTCCCCCGTCGTCGTTGTTGCTGGAGCCCCCATGTCCGCCCGCCTGCCCGCGTCGCCGCTCGGCCTCGCCATCGCCCTCGCGCTTTCCTCCGCGGCCGCCCCGGCCCTGGCCCAGGACGCCACCAACCTGGATACGGTGATCGTTACCGGCACCCGTGCCGCCGACCGCACCGTGCTCGAATCCACCTCGCCGGTGGATGTGCTCACCGCCGAGGACATCCGCAAGGCGGGCGTGGTCAACGGTGAGCTGGGCAGCGCGCTGCAGGCGCTGCTGCCGTCGTTCAACTTCCCGCGCCAGTCCAACTCCGGTGGCGCCGACCATGTGCGCGCTGCGCAGTTGCGTGGCCTGTCGCCGGACCAGGTGCTAGTGCTGGTCAACGGCAAGCGCCGCCACCACACCGCGCTGGTCAACACCGACAGCAAGATCGGCAAGGGCACCACCCCGGTCGATTTCAATTCGATTCCGGTCAGCGCGATCAAGCGCATTGAAGTGCTGCGCGATGGCGCCGGGGCGCTGTACGGCTCGGACGCCGTGGCCGGCGTGATCAACGTGATCCTCGACAACGGCGGTGACGGCGGCGAGATCGAGGCGAGCTACGGTGCCAACCACACCGACCTCAAGCCGATCGGCCGCACCCTCACCGATGGCCAGACCGGCAACCTCAGCGCCAAGGTCGGCACCTCGCTGGGCGAAGACGGCGGCTTCCTGCGCGTCGGCCTGGAATACAAGCACCGCAACGGTACCAACCGCGCCGGCTTCGACCAGATTCCGCCGTGGGACCAGACTCCGGACAACCTGGTGCTGCAGGGCAAGCGCAACTATGTGCTGGGCGATGGCAAGAGCAAGGACATCAACCTGTGGCTGAACACCGAGATCCCGATGGGCCAGACCTCGACGTTCTACGCGTTCGGTACCTTCAACCAGCGGGATACCGAAGGCGCGAACTACTTCCGCTATCCCGATGGCGATGCCAACTGGAAGCAGGTCTATCCGAACGGCTACCGACCGATCTCCGAAGGCGAGAACCGCGACGTACAGGCCGTGGCCGGCGTGCGCGGCCAGTGGGGCGAGTGGAGCTACGACGGCAGCCTGGATTATGGCCAGAACGACTTCACCTACCGCCTGCGCGATTCGCTCAACGCCTCGCTGGGCCCGACCAGCCCGACCCGCTTCAAGACCGCCGATTACCAGTACGCACAGACGGTGGGCAATCTCGATCTGAGCCGCGTGTTCACCCAGAGCGACAGCATCAGCCACACGCTGGGCCTGGGCGTGGAAGCACGCCATGAGCGCTACCAGACCCGCCCCGGCGACCCGGCCAGCTATGCGGCCGGCCCGTACACCGACCGCCCGACCGGTTCACAGGCCGGTGGTGGCCTGACCCCGCAGGATGCGGCGCGCCTGTCGCGCGATGTGGCCAGTGCCTATGCCAGCCTGTCCAGCCAGTTCGGCGAGAAGTTCTCCACCGACCTGGCCGCGCGCTACGAGCACAACGACGACTTCGGCGGCGAACTGACCGGCAAGCTCGGCCTGCGCTATGAGTTCACCCCGGCGTTCGCGTTGCGTGGCGCCATCTCCAACAACTTCCGCGCGCCGTCGCTGGCACAGATCGGCTACGAGTCCACCTCCACCGGCTACAACGCAGGTGGCCAGCTGGTGCAGGGCCGCCTGCTGTCAGTCAACAATCCGATCGCACGCGGCCTGGGGGCGCAGAACCTGAAACCAGAGAAATCGCTGAACACCTCGCTCGGTTTCACCAGCCGCATCGGCGAGCATTTCGACCTTTCGCTGGACTTCTTCCAGATCGACATCGATGACCGCATTGCACTGTCGGAGAGCATCACCGGTGATGCACTGACCGACTACGTGGCCGCCAACTACGGCGTCAGCGGCCTGCAGAGCGCCAGCTTCTTCATCAACGCCGCCGACACCCGCACCCGTGGCGCCGAGCTGGTGAGCAACTGGCGCCAGTCGCTGGGCGATGGCCAGCTGCTGCTGACCGGCACCTATGCGTATACCAAGACCACGCTGAAGAACGTGCTGGCCACCCCGGCCCAGCTGCGCGCGCTGAATCCGGACTACGTGCTGTTCGGCATCGAAGAGACCAACACGCTGACCGACGCCACGCCGCGCACGCGTGGTAGTTTCTCGGCCGCATGGAGCAACGACCACTGGTCGCTGAGCACCCGCGTGAACCGCTATGGCAGCGCCACCCGCGTGTTCAACTTCGGTGAGGGCTACATCCCGCGCCAGACCTACCAGGCCGAGTGGCAGCTGGATGCGGAAGTCGAATACCGCATCACCCCGCAGTGGAGCGTGGCTCTCGGCGGGCAGAACCTGACCGACAACTATCCGGATCGATCCAACAGCGATATTCACTACTTCGGCAACCTGCCGTACGACGTGCTGTCGCCGATCGGCAGCAACGGTGCGTACTACTACGGCCGCGTCCGCTATACGTTCTGATTCACCAGCCCGGTAGTGGCGGCCGCGGCCCCCCCACCGCAGGGTGCATCCAAGGACTGACACGTTGCCGGCCAGCGGCCGGCACTACCCCGATCCGTAGCCTGCCCTCGACCCCACGTACACGCCCACGCTGGCAAGCTGGGCGTCATGGCTGAACCGCTCCCCCTGCGTCCGCCGCCGCCATTGCTGGATGACGCCTGCGCGTTGTTCCTTGATGTCGACGGCACCCTGATTGAATTCGCTGCACGCCCGGATGCCGTGCAGCTGCTGCCGGATGTGCGCGAAGCCATCGGCCGCATCAGCGACCGCCTGGAAGGTGCCGTGGCACTGGTCAGTGGTCGCCCGCTCGAACAGCTGGATCAACTGTTCGCTCCGCTGCAACTGCCTGCTGCGGGCCTGCATGGCCATGAACTGCGTGGGCAGGATGGTCGCGTACTGCGCGACGAACACGACGACGACACCGCCGAATGGCTGCACGCACTGCACCAGCAGGCGATGCGCTTCGCCCACGGCCATCCCGGCGTGCTGGTGGAAGACAAGGGTGTCGGCCTGGCCCTGCACTGGCGCGGCGCGCCGCATGCAGCCAGGGACGTCCGCGCCTTCGCCGACCGCCACGTGCGGGGCCGTGCCAGCTACCGCCTGCAACCCGGCGACCATGTAGTCGAATTCGTGCCCGTCGGCACCGACAAGGGCCGTGCGGTGCTTCGGATGATGCAGTACCTGCCCTTCCGCGGTCGCCTGCCGGTGTTCCTCGGCGATGACCTGACCGATGAGTTCGGTTTCGATGCCGCCAACGGCCAGCATGGCTGGAGCGTGCTGGTGGGCGAACGTGAACCCAGCGCGGCGGTGTTCGCGCTGCCCGACATACGCAGCGTGCACGCCTGGCTGCGTGAGAATGCCTATTGACCCGGCCAACCCCCACGGCCGCAACCGAGATGTACCGCGTGATGACCCAACCCGATCTTGATCTGGGCGTGGTCGGCAACGGCAGCTTCGGCGCCCTGGTCGACAAACGTGCCCGCGTTGTCTGGAGCTGCCTGCCCACCTTCGACGGCGACCCTACCTTCTGTGCGCTGCTCGGCCCCAACCAGCAGACCGGTGGCGACTTCGCCATCGAGCTGGAAGACTTCGCCAGCAGCGAGCAGGAATACCTGACCAACACGGCGATCCTGCGCACCGTGCTGCGCGACATGCACGGCGGCGAACTGGAAATCCTCGACTTCGCCCCACGCTGGCGCCAGAACGACCGTTTCTACCGCCCGGTCAGCCTGATCCGCCAGGTGCGTCCGCTGGCTGGCAGCCCGCGCATCACCGTACGCGCACGCCCGCTGGCGGACTGGGGCGCGCGCGTTCCGGAATCCACCTGGGGCAGCAACCATGTGCGCTGGGTGCTGCCCGAACACGTGCTGCGGCTGACCACCGACGTGCCGGTGCGCTTCGTGCGCGACGGCCTGCCGTTCGTGCTCAACCATCCCATCCACCTGATCCTGGGCGTGGATGAATCGCTCAACCGTTCGATCAGCGGCTATGTGCAGGAGGCCTTCCAGCGTACCCGCGATTACTGGCGCGAATGGGTGCGCTACCTGTCCATTCCCCTGGAATGGCAGGACGCGGTGATCCGCAGTGCGATCACGCTGAAGCTGTGCCAGTACGAGGACAGCGGCGCGATCATCGCGGCGATGACCACCTCCATTCCTGAAGCCCCCGGCAGCGTGCGCAACTGGGATTACCGCTACTGCTGGCTGCGTGATGCCGCGTTCGTGGTGCGTGCATTGAACCGCCTCGGCGCCACGCGCACGATGGAACAGTTCCTCGGCTACATCTTCAACCTGGCCACCACCGACGGTACGCTGCAACCGCTGTACGGCATCGGCTTCGAAGCCAAGCTGGACGAGGATGAGGTCCCCAGCCTGTCCGGCTACCGCGGCATGGGCCCGGTACGACGCGGCAATCTGGCCTGGGTGCAGCGCCAGCACGATGTCTACGGCAGCGTCGTGCTGGCGTCCACGCAGCTGTTCTTCGACCGGCGCCTGCAGGACCCGGGTGATGCGCACACCTTCGCCCGCCTCGAACCCCTCGGCGAGCAGGCCTTCGCCCTGCACGACGTACCCGATGCCGGCCTGTGGGAGTTCCGCGGCCGCACCGAGGTACACACCTACACCAGCGCGATGTGCTGGGCCGCCTGCGACCGCCTGTGCAAGATCGCCGTGCGGCTGAAGCGCGATGACCGCGCCCACTACTGGCGCACACGTGCCGACACCATCCACGCGCGCATCATGGCCGAATCGTGGAGCGAAGAGCTGGGCCACTTCACCGATACCTTCGGTGGCCATCGCCTGGACGCCTCGCTGCTGCTGCTGGCCGACATCGGCTTCATCGACGCGATGGACGCCCGCTTCATCGCCACCGTCGAAGCCATCGGCCGTGACCTCAAGCACGGCAATTCGCTGTACCGGTATGTCGCTCCGGATGACTTCGGTGAGCCGGAAACCAGCTTCACCATCTGCACGTTCTGGTACATCGACGCACTGGCCGCCATCGGGCGCCTGGACGAGGCGCGCGAGATGTTCGAGCTGCTGCTGAAGCAGCGCAATCACCTGGGCCTGCTGTCGGAGGATCTGGCCTTCGACACCGGCGAGGCTTGGGGTAACTTCCCGCAGACCTATTCGCATGTCGGCCTGATCACCGCCGCGATGCGCCTGTCGCGGTCCTGGCAGGAGGCATCGTGAGTCGTCTGGTCGTGGTATCAAATCGTGTGGCCGTGCCCGGCGAGAACCGCGCAGGCGGCCTGGCGGTCGGCCTGCTGGCCGCCCTGAAGGAGCGCGGCGGCCTGTGGTTCGGCTGGAGCGGCAAGACCGTAAAGGAAGGCAGCGGCACGCTGCACCGGCAGAAGGATGGTGACATCGACTACGTCACCATGGACCTGAGCAAGCGCGAGGTCGATGGCTACTACAATGGTTTCGCCAACCGCACGCTGTGGCCATTGCTGCACTTCCGGCTGGACCTGGTCGACTACGACCGCGGCACCCGCGAGACCTACCACAAGGTCAATGCGCTGTTCGCCGACAAGCTCGCACCATTGCTGCGCGAGGACGACATCGTCTGGATCCACGACTACCACCTGATCCCGCTCGGCGCACTGCTGCGCGAGCGCGGCATCGGCTGCCGCATCGGCTTCTTCCTGCACATTCCGATGCCGTCGGCCGACCTGCTGCAGGCCATGCCCGACCACCTGCGGTTGTTCTCCGCGCTGTACGCCTACGACCTGGTCGGCTTCCAGACCCAGCGCGATGCCGATCGCTTCCAGACGTACCTGCGCCTGTTCGGTGGTGGCCGCGTGCTCGACAACGGTGAGCTGGAAGCACCCGGTGGGCGCCGATTCCGCGCGGCGGCTTTCCCGATCGGCATCGACACCGACCTGATCGCACGCCAGGCCGGCACCGCCGCGACCAAGGCCGCAGTGAAGAACCTGCGCAGCAGCCTGCGGGACCGTCAGCTGGCGATTGGCGTGGATCGCCTGGATTACTCCAAGGGCCTGCCCGAACGCTTCCTCGGCTTCGAACGCTACCTGCAGCGTCACCCCGACCAGCGCGGCTCGCTCACCTACCTGCAGATTGCGCCGGTCTCGCGCGGCGATGTCACCGAGTACCGACAGCTGCGCAGCCAACTGGAACAGATCGCCGGCCACATCAACGGTGGCCACGCCGAGCCGGACTGGACGCCACTGCGCTACGTCAACCAGAACTTCACCCATGCCACGCTCACCGGCTTCTACCGAGCGGCGGCGGTCGGCCTGGTCACGCCGCTGCGCGATGGCATGAACCTGGTGGCCAAGGAATACGTGGCCTCGCAGGACCCGGAGGATCCCGGCGTGCTGGTGCTGTCACTGCTGGCCGGCGCCGCCGACGAACTGAAGCAGGCACTGCTGGTGAACCCGCACGACCTCGACGGCGTGGCCGACGCGATCGCCACCGCAGCGACGATGTCACTGAGCAGGCGCAAGGAACGCTGGCACGCGATGATGGAACATCTGCGCACCTACGACATCAACCACTGGCGCCGCAGCTACCTCGACGCGCTGGAAGGCTGAAGAAAAAAGGGGACGGAGGGGATTAAGTCGTTTATGCACAAACGACTTAATCCCCTCCGTCCCCTTTTTCGTCAATCCAGGAACCGCGCGGCCTGTTCCGGTGCGGGTAGATGGCAGGTGTCATGCCGACCGAACCAGCGGTAGCGGTTGCGTGCCAGCGCGCGATACGCCGCATCACGCCAGCCGCGCGGCACGAGCCGCAGCACGCCGGCCAGGCGCCAGGCGCCGCCCAGCCCCGCAAGTACGCGCAGGATCGCATCGGTATCGGTCCAGGCCCCCTGTGCGTCCAGCAGCAGGAACGACATCGGGTCCTGCGGATCCAGCCCGTGCGCGCGCAGCATCGCGCTGCCCTTCTGCCCCTGCATCGCTGCAAAGCGGTAGCGCCCCCTGCGGTCGAAACGCAGCAGGAACCGAACCCAGCGATTGCACAGTGCGCACACGCCATCGAACACGACCACCGCGCTGCCAGCCTCGGCGGCAGCGTCACTGCGGTTCGAGCCAACCTTCATAGCGGATCAGGGCTCCGGCCCAGGGCAGCGTCACATCGACCAGGAAAGTGTAGCGCTCGCCCTGCCAGGCTTCACGGCAGCGCACACCGCCGAACCAACGCGTCGGCAGCGGCAGCAGCCCGAACGCCCAGACCCGACGCACCGACCAGTCGATACCACCGTCGCGGGCCTGCAGCGCGAACTCGAAGCGCACCGCGCCCAGTTGCTCGCGCAGATACCCTTCGTGCGCCCACAGCCGCGACACCATTGACCAGCGGCCGAACCGCCGCGCCCACTGCTCGCCCTGCCGGTAGCGGTTGAACGCCACCTCGGTGGGCAGCGCGTCACCGTCCTGTGGCAACCGCGCCAACGCAGCCAGCAGCGGCACCAGCCAGTGCCGCCCCCTCACGATGCAGGCCTGCCCTGCGTAGCGGCACGGCAACGGCGCGGCATGCAGCGCCTGCACCGGTCCTGCCAGGGTGGCAAAGGCCGGCCCCAGCACACGCGCGAACAGCGGCGCAGTCAGGGCGCGATCCAGGCCAGGGTCGCCATGCGCCCGGTGCGACGATCGCGCCGATGCGAATACAGGTCCGGGTCGGCCATCGTCGACACCGTGCCACCATACACCTGTGCCGGGTCCATCCCCGCAGACTGCAGGCGCTGCCGCGCCAGCGCGAACAGGTCCACCTTCCAGTGTCCGGGACGGGTCGCGACGAACGCCCGCTCAGCAGCGGGATCATGGCCGACGAAGGCGTGATAGACCTCCTCGCCGATCTCATAGTCGGACGGCCCGGCGGCCGGGCCCAACCAGGCCCGCAGCTGCGCCGGCGGCGTCTGCAGGGCGGCCACCGTGGCCTCCAGCATGCCGTCGGCCAGCCCCCGCCAGCCGGCATGGGCCGCGCCCACCTCGCTGCCGTCCGCGGCGGCGAACACCACCGGCAGGCAGTCGGCGGTCAGGATCGCCAGCACCACGCCCGGCACCGAGGTTACCGCCGCGTCGGCCACCGGCTCGCTCGCGCCGGGCACCGGCGGTGCATCGAAGCGCAGCACGGTGCTGCTGTGCACCTGGCGCAGCCAGTGCGGTGCCGACGGCAGCGCCAGCCCCTGCTGCAGCAGCTGGCGGTTGTGCTCAACGTTGGCTGGGGTATCACCATCGGCCGCGTGCCGGTTGCCCAGGTTGAACTGCGCGAACGGCGCCGGCGAGATGCCCGCACCGTGCCGGCGCGTGGTCAGCGCATGGACGCCTGCGGGCGCCGGCCAGTCGGCCTGCAGCAACGGCAGCGCGGCCGCCATCACCAGCGGTCCCGCTCGCGGGCGGCGAAGGCTTCGCTGTCTTCGCGCAGCACCTTCATCAGGTGCAGCATGTCCTCCGGCACCGGCGCGGTGTTGCGCACCGGTTCACCGGTGATCGGGTGCATGAACTCCAGGGTCTCGGCGTGCAGGGCCTGGCGCTTGAAGCCGCGCAGCGCGGCCACCAGCTCGTCGCTGGCACCCTTGGGCAGCTTCAGCGCGCCGCCATACAGCGGGTCGCCGATGATCGGATGGCGAACGTGCGCCATGTGCACGCGGATCTGGTGGGTACGGCCGGTTTCCAGGCGGCACTCCAGCGCGGTGTGTGCCCGGAAGCGCTCGCGTAGGCGGTAGTGGGTCACCGCTTCCTTGCCGTCCTCACGCACCGCCATCTTCAGGCGGTCGCGCGGGTGGCGGTCGATCGGGGCATCGGCTGTACCACCGGCCACCAAAGCGCCCATCACGATGGCCAGGTACTGACGGTGCACGTCACGTGCCGCCAGCTGCTCGACCAGCGCGGTCTGCGCTTCCAGGGTCTTGGCCACCACCATCACGCCGCTGGTGTCCTTGTCCAGGCGGTGCACGATGCCGGCGCGCGGCAGCACCGCCACCGACGGATCGCGGAACAGCAGCGCGTTGACCAGGGTGCCGCTGTGGTTGCCGGCACCCGGATGGACCACCAGGCCCACCGGCTTGTTGATCACCAGCAGGTGCTCGTCCTCGAACAGCACGTCCAGCGGGATGTCCTCCGGCTGGGCATCGGTCTGGGTTTCCAGCACCGCGTTGAGGGTCACCACCTCGCCGCCGCGCAGCGGATCGCGCGGGCGCACCTGGGCACCGTCCAGCAGGACCTCCCCGGCCTTGATCCACTCGGTCAACCGCGAGCGCGAGTATTCGGGGAACAGTTCGGCCACGACCGCGTCGAAACGGCGGCCGGCGGCGGTGTCGGGGACGATGGCCTGGCGGGCCGATTCAGAGGGTTGTTCAGACATGGCAGGGGGCATTCTTTGAAATTTTGGGGTCCCGGCGGCCGGTTTCAGTCGCTGGACAGGACACTAGGCTATCATCGACCCTTCGTATTCCAGCCGCGTCCCGCCTCGACCCCATGATCCGACGCTCCGCCATGCTCTCCGCGCCCGTCCGCCTCACCGCCCTGCTGCTGGTGCTGGTCATCGCCGCAACCGGCTGCCATCGCGGCGCCAAGAAGGGTGATCGCCCCGATGAAGGCGTGCCGGTCGAACAGCTGTACGAGAAAAGCTACAAGCTGATGCAGGGCGGCAACTGGAGCGGCGCGGAAGCCAGCTTCCGCCGTCTGGTGGCCCAGTATCCGTACGGTCCGTACACCGAGCAGGCGATGATCGAAACCGCCTACGCCCAGTACAAGGCCGGCAAGCACGATGACGCGGTGTCCAGCATCGACCGCTTCATCCGTACCTACCCGACCCACCGCAACGTTGCCTATCTGTACTACCTGCGCGGCCTGGCCAACTCCAACCGCAGTACGGTTTTCCTGCGCCGCGTATGGTCGCTGGATGCCAGCCGCCGCGACCTGTCCACGCCGCACCAGGCGTACTCGGACTTCAACATCGTGGTTGATCGTTACCCGAACAGCCGCTACGCCGCCGATGCGCGCCAGCGCATGCTGGAGCTGCGTGACGTGTTCGCCCAGCACGAGCTGGACAACGCGCTGTACTACATGCGCCGCGGCGCCTGGGTGTCAGCCGTGGGCCGCGCCAACTACCTGCTGGAAACCTACCCGCAGAGCGCCTTCCAGTACGACGCCGTGGCCGTGCTGGCCGATTCCTACACCCACCTGGGCAACAAGACCCTGGCCGACGACGCCCGCCGCGTCCTGCAGCTGAACCAGCCGGACCACCCGTGGCTGGAAGGCAAGTGGCCGAAGTACCCGTGGATGATCCGCAAGCTGAACCCGTTCGCCGGCGAGAAGTCCGCCAGCACCGGCCAGCGCAACGCGCGACTGGAAAAGAAGTAAGCGAGGGCCCCGAAAGGGGCCCTTCTTCTTTGTAGAGTCAAGCCATGCTCGACTGCTTTCCTCGTCCGCCTCCCCGCGCCGGGGCCGGCACCTAGGAATGCTACGAATCCACGGCGGATGCGACGCCGGTCGCAGCCTGCCCGGGCACGGCCATCCACACTGCAGCGCCACGGCCACACCGGCCATCACGGAGCGCCCCATGGCCCGTCTGCCCTGCTGCAGTATCCGCCCTCTGTCCTGCCTCCTCGCCATCGCGCTGCTGGCGCTGACCTCGGCGCCGCCGGCCGCCGCACAGGACGCAGCGGGCGAACTGCTGTCCGCAGCCCCCTATCGCGCCACCTGGGTGCCGTCCCAGGCCGCCCAGGCCTACAAACTGCACTACCGCACCCCTGACCACCGCGGGCAGCTGGCCGAAGGCACCGGCCTGCTGTACCTGCCCGCCGGCACGCCGCCCCTCGGCGGTTGGCCGGTGGTGTCGTGGGCGCATGGCACCCAGGGCATTGCGGATCGTTGTGCGCCCTCGGTCTCCGGCCCCTACCAACCCGAACGCGACGGGCGCTTTCTCGATCGGTTCCTGGCACAGGGCTATGCAGTGGTCGCCGCGGATTACCAGGGCCTCGGAAGCTCAGGCGACCATGCCTATCTGCATGTGCGCACTGCCGCGCGCAACGCCATCGACATGATCAAGGCCAGCCGCCAGTACCTCGGCAACGGGACGCTGTCGCCGCGCTGGGTCTCGGTCGGCCATTCGCAGGGTGGTGCCGCCGCGCTCACGGCAGGCCACATCGCCCCCACCTATGGCGGACCGTCGCTGCAGTACCGCGGCAGCTTCACCACCGGCACGCCCACCGCAGTCGAACTGACCGCGCTGGTGATGAAGCCGGACAACCGCACCGCCAATCCGGGCGCGCTCAACGCGTATCACGCGTATCTGCTCGATGGCCTGCTGCAGGTCGCCCCGCAGATCGACCGCGTCCTCAGCGATGAAGGCCGCGCGCGGGTGGCGGTGGCACGCGAGCAGTGCCTGGGCGAACTGGCCACCACGCTGGACGGCGCCGACACCGGCAGCATGTTCACTGAGCCGCTGGCCAGCGTGCCGGGCATCTGGGCGGTGCTGTACGACTATCTCGGCGTACCGCGCCGCGGCTTCAGCCAACCGCTGATGTTGGGCCATGGCAGCCAGGACCGCGATGTGCCCTACCTGACCACCCTGCTGTACGCCGCTGGGCTGGCCCTGCGAGGCGAGCCGGTCGCGTTCCGGCGCTACCCCGTCGACCACCGGGGCACGCTGGACGCAGCGGCGGCCGATGGCCTGCGGTTCGTACGTGCGCGACTGGGGGACGATCCCTTCAACGACGCTGCGGAAACCGCCGGTCTCGAACAGTTGCTCGACGGAGTCCGGTAGATCCACGCCAAGCGTGGATGATCTTCGACCATCGTGCGGACCAAGCTCCGCACCCACCGGGGAGGGGCCAACGGGTTGTCGGCCAGCGGCCGGCACGACCCGCCAAGCGCTGCCTCAGCCCTTGTAGCCGTTACTGATCGGGTAGCGCCGCTCGCGGCCGAACGCGCGGCGCGAGACCTTCGGCCCCGGCGCGGCCTGGTGCCGCTTCCACTCGCTGATGCGCACCAGGCGCAGCACGCGGTCGACCACGGCTGCGTCGTAGCCGGCGGCCACGATCTCGCCGCGCGACTGCTCCTGGTCGATGTAGCGGTAGAGGATGCCGTCCAGCACGTCATAGGCCGGCAACGAGTCCTGGTCCAGCTGGTTCTCGCGCAGCTCGGCCGACGGCGGGCGGCTGATCACCGCCGGCGGGATCACCGGTGCGCCGCCCACGGTATTGCGCCACTTGGACAGGCCGAACACTTCGGTCTTGTACAGGTCCTTCAGTGGCGCATAGCCACCGCACATGTCGCCGTAGATGGTGGCGTAGCCGACCGCGTACTCACTCTTGTTGCCGGTGGTCAGCAACAGGCCACCGAACTTGTTGGCCAGCGCCATCAGGATCACGCCGCGGCTGCGCGACTGCAGGTTCTCTTCGGTCACGTCCGGCGCGGTGCCTTCGAACATCGGCGCCAGCGATTCCATCAGGCCCTTGAACGCCGGCTCGATCGACACAGCGTCAAGCTTCACCCCCAGCGCCCGGCACTGCTCGGCGGCCAGGTCGTTGGACAGGCCGGCGGTGTAGCGCGAGGGCAGGCGCACGGCGGTCACGTTCTCCGCGCCCATCGCATCCACGGCCAATGCCAGCACCAGGGCCGAGTCGATGCCACCGGAAAGGCCCAGCCACACCTTCCTGAAGCCGTTCTTGCGGCAATAGTCCTGGATGCCACGGGTCACCGCGCGCCAGGCCAGCGCGTCCATGCTCTCGTCGCCGTCGTCCATCCACACATGCGGCATGAAGCGGCGGGTCTCACCGTCATACTCCACCACCAGCCACTGGTCGACGAAGGCAGCAGCGGCCGGGTGCACCGTGCCATCACCATCCGCCACCACCGAAGCACCGTCGAACACCAGCGCATCCTGGCCGCCCACCACGTTGAGGTAAGCGATGGCCACCCCGCTCTCGCGGGTACGCGCGGCCAGCACGGCGTCGCGCTGCGCGTGCTTGCCACGCTCGTAGGGCGAAGCATTCGGCACCACCACCAGCTGCGCACCCGCGCGCGTGGTGTCGGCCAGCGGCTCGGCGAACCACAGGTCCTCGCAGATCAGCAGGCCGACCGGAATGCCATTGACCTCGAACACGCAGCTGCCACCATCCGGATCGACGTCGAAGTAGCGGCGCTCGTCGAAGACCGCGTAGTTGGGCAGTTCGCGCTTGCGGTAGGTCTGCTCGACCAGGCCGTCACGCAGTACGCTGGCAGCGTTGTAGACCACCGCGCCAGCCGCCTGCGGCCAGCCGACCACGGCGGTGATGCCACGGCAGGCGGTGGCGATGCGGGTCATCGCCTGCTCGCACTCGTACAGGAAACCCGGGCGCAGCAGCAGGTCCTCCGGCGGGTAGCCGCTCACCGCCAGCTCGGGGAACATCACCAGCTCGGCGCCGTACTCATCGCGCGCCTGGCCGATCATCTCGATGATGCGCTCGGTGTTGCCGGCGACGTCGCCGACTGGGAAGTCGAACTGCGCCATCGCGATGCGGATCGAAGCCATGGGAATCCAGCCTGTGGTTGCAATGCTTCCATTGTAACGCCGGGGTCAGATCCCTTTTGCATGGCAAAAGGGGTCTGACCGCACGCCAGACGCAGAAAGGCCGCCCAAAGGCGGCCCTTCTGTTTCAGGCAGCCGGCCAGCGGCCGGCTCTACAGCGTCGTCTGCGCGAGGCAGTCGATCTTATTTCACCAGCTTGGCGATGGCGGCGCCCAGGTCGCCCGGCGAGCGGACGGTGACCACGCCAGCGGCTTCCATCGCGGCGAACTTGCCTTCCGCGGTGCCCTTGCCGCCCGAGGCGATCGCGCCCGCGTGACCCATGCGCTTGCCGGCCGGAGCCGACGCACCGGCGATGAAACCGACGACCGGCTTCTTCACGTGGTTCTTGATGTACTCGGCGCCGGCTTCTTCGGCGTCACCGCCGATCTCGCCGACCATGATGATGCCTTCGGTCTGCGGGTCTTCGTTGAACAGCTTCAGGCAGTCGACGAAGTTCAGTCCGTTGATCGGGTCACCGCCGATGCCGATGCAGGTGGACTGGCCCAGGCCGACTTCGGTGGTCTGCTTGACCGCTTCATAGGTCAGGGTGCCCGAACGCGACACGATGCCGATCTTGCCCGGCTTGTGGATGTGGCCCGGCATGATGCCGATCTTGCACTCGCCCGGGGTGATGACGCCCGGGCAGTTCGGCCCGATCAGCACGGTGTCCGGGTAGGAACGGGTCAGCACGTTCTTCACGCGCAGCATGTCCAGCACCGGGATGCCTTCGGTGATGCAGACGATGACCTTGATGCCGGCAGCCGCAGCTTCCAGGATCGCGTCGGCCGCGAACGGCGGCGGCACGTAGATGACCGAAGCGTTGGCGCCGGTGCTCTGCACGGCGTCGGCAACGGTGTTGAAGACCGGCAGGTCGATGTGGGTGGTGCCACCCTTGCCCGGGGTCACGCCGCCAACAACCTGGGTGCCGTACTCGATCATCTGAGTGGCGTGGAAGGTGCCCTGCTGGCCGGTGAAGCCCTGCACGATCACCTTGGTGTTCTTGTTAATCAAAACAGACATGGGAATTTCCTTCGGTGTCGTGGATCAGGCGGCGTTCTTGACCGCTTCAACGACCTTCTTGGCGCCGTCGTTGATGTTGTCAGCCGGGATGATGGCCATGCCGCTGTCACGCAGCAGCTGCTTGCCCTCTTCCACGTTGGTGCCTTCCAGGCGCACCACGACCGGAACCTTGACGCCCACTTCCTTCACGGCGGCGATGATGCCTTCGGCAATCATGTCGCAGCGGACGATGCCGCCGAAGATGTTGACGAAGATGCCTTCAACCTTGTCCGAGGACAGGATCAGCTTGAACGCTTCGATGACGCGCTGCTTGTTCGCACCGCCGCCCACGTCGAGGAAGTTCGCCGGCTCGCCGCCGTTGAGCTTGATGACGTCCATGGTGGCCATGGCCAGGCCGGCACCGTTCACCATGCAGCCGATGTTGCCGTCCATGGTGACGTAGTTGATGTCCAGCTCCGAAGCGGTCACTTCGGTTTCATCTTCCTGGGACTTGTCGCGCATCGCGACCAGTTCCTTGTGGCGGAAGTTGGCGTTGTCGTCGCTGTTGAACTTGCCGTCCAGCGCGTACAGGTTGCCGTCGTCCAGGATCGCCAGCGGGTTGATCTCAACCAGCGCCAGGTCCTTCTCGTTGAAGATGCGGTACAGGTTCACCATGATGTTGGCGAACTGGCCGGCCTGCTTGGCGGTCAGCCCCATCTTGAAGCCGATGTCACGACCGTGGTAACCCTGCACGCCCTCGACGAAGTCCACGTTCAGGGTGTGGATCTTGTCCGGGGTCTCGGCAGCGACCTGCTCGATTTCCATGCCGCCTTCGGAAGAGGCGATGTAGCTGATGGTGCGGGTGCCGCGATCCACCAGGACCGACAGGTACAGCTCCTTGACGATCTCACCGGCGGTGGTCACCAGCACCAGGTTGATCGGCAGCTCGACGCCGGCGGTCTGGTAGGTGGCCATCTTGGTGCCGAGCATCTTGGCCGCTGCGGCCTTCACGTCGTCGACGGTCTTGCAGAACTTGACGCCGCCAGCCTTGCCGCGGCCGCCAGCGTGGATCTGCGCCTTGACCATCCAGGGGCCCTGGCCCAGCGACTGGGCGACTTCAACCGCCTCGTCCGGGGTCGCCGCGACCTTGCCGGCCGGGACCGGGATGCCGTATTCGGCAAGCAGTTGTTTTGCCTGGTATTCGTGGAAATTCATGCGTCACCGTGGGAATAGGAACGACCGCACGCAATTCCTCAGGGCCCCCTGGAAGAGGCACCGGCACGGACCGCGGCGGGCCCACTATTGTGGCCGAGCCGGCGCCGGGGCGCAAAGAAGTCTGTACAAAACGCCAGACCCGGCCAGATTTCCGCCGTCATTCAGGCAGTTGCGCCCGGGCGCACGCTGGCTACCGGTATCGATCCCGGGCCAAATGCGCGATCCGAACCGCGCCGGCGGCGCCCTGCCGGGGGCCCTATACTGGTCAGCCAGGGTGCGTCGCGTCGGGGTTGCTCGGCCGCGTCCACCCCAGGCCACATCGAAGCGACGTGCCCGCCCGGCCTCAGGGGACGCCGGGCAGGCCCGCCGCAGATTCCAGACCCAGGCAGCCAGAAGGGGAGTTCCGGCGTGTCACCCAGTGCTTCATTGATCGACCGCATCGAATCGATTCCGCGGCGTGAGCTGTATTTCTTCGCGCTGTACCGGGTGCTGATCGCCTCGGTCATCGCCGCCCTGCTCTACAGCCCCCTGTCGGCGATGGTCGGCGAAGCCCACCACCCGCGGCTGGCCGACACCGTCGCCGCCATCTACCTGGTGCTGTCGCTGCTGGCCCTGGTGATCGGCCGCAACGAACGCTGGCTGCGCCCGATCGTGGTCAGCGGCGTGCTGGTGGACATCGTCGCCGCCACCCTGTTGTCGCATGCCCTGCCCGGTGCCAGCGCCGGCATCTCGATGTCGCTGCTGTTCAACATCGCCGCTGCCGCCACCCTGCTGCCGCTCAGCCTGGGGCTGGGCCTGGCGCTGGCCGCCAGCCTCGCCACCGGCGTGGAATACACCTGGAAGCTGCTGGAAGGCGGCGACCCCACCCGTACCCTGGCCGAACTGGCGATGTTCGCCACCAGCTACCTGGCGCTGGCCTTCATCAGTTACCAGGTCGGCAGCCGCGCGCGCCGCAACCAGCAGCTGGCCAACCAGCGCGGCGACGAAGTGGCCAACCTGTTCCAGATCAACGAGCTGATCATCCGCCGCATGCGTACCGGCGTGCTGGTGGTCGACGCCGACAACCGCGTCACCCTGGCCAACGAAGCCGCCTCGATGCTGCTCGGTGACAGCGACGGCAGCGGCGAAAGCGGCCGCCTGGACCTGGCCAGCGCCGCCCCGGAACTCGCCCGTCGTCTGCAGCGCTGGCGCAACGGCTGGGCGCAGGACGAACTGCCGCTGCAGCTCAACCCCGACCAGCCCGAAGTGCAGCCCCGCTTTGCGCGCCTGCTGGCCGGCAGCGAGCTGGCCCTGGTGTTCCTGGACGACTCCAGCGTGGTCTCGCGCCGTGCCGAGTCGCTCACCCTGTCAGCAATGGGACGCTTCTCGGCCAGCCTCGCCCACGAGATCCGCAACCCGCTGGCCGCGATCAACTACGCGGTGCAGCTGCTGGAAGAAGGCACCGGCTTCAACGAAAGCGACCGCCGCCTGCTGCAGATCATCCGCCAGCAGTGCCAGCGCACCAACGGCATCGTCGAAAGCGTGCTGGGCCTGGCCCGGCGCGAGCGCGCCACGCCCGAAAACGTCGACCTGGCCGCCTTCGTGCGCCGCTTCGTGCTGGAGTACAAGCAGGGTCAAACGCTGGAGACCGACAGCATCGAGCCGATCATCAACGACACCTCGGTACTGGCCCAGGTCGACAGCAAGCACCTCTACCAGGTGCTGACCGTGCTGGTGCACAACGCGCTCAAATATGGCCGCATTGGCCAGCAGCCGGCGCGGGTGCGCCTGCGCGTGGCGCAGCACGAGCGCAGTGCGGTCATCGACGTGATGGATCGCGGCCCCGGTATTCCCGAGAGCGTGGCCGCGCAGTTGTTCCGGCCGTTCTTCACCACATCCGAGCATGGCACCGGGCTGGGCCTGTATATCGCCCGCGAGCTGTGCCGAGCCAACCAGGCGCGGCTGGACTACATCCCGGTTCCCGCTGGAGGCTCCTGCTTCCGCCTGGTGCTGCCCGGCCCGCATACGCTGTTGCCCACCTGATCTCGATTCTGTGCGTCAAACATTTGTCGCTTCCAGCCCCCTCGTTTATCTTTCACGCCCATGAACGAAACCCGCAGCGCCCTCGTCGTCGACGACGAACGCGACATCCGCGAACTGCTGGTACTGACGCTCGGCCGCATGGGGCTGCGCATCAGTACCGCAGCCAACCTTGCCGAAGCGCGCGAACTGCTGGCCAGCAATCCGTACGACCTGTGCATCACCGACATGCGCCTGCCGGACGGCAACGGCATCGAGCTGGTCAGCGAGATCGCCCAGCACTACCCGCGCACGCCGGTGGCGATGATCACTGCCTTTGGCAGCATGGACCTGGCCGTGGAAGCGCTGAAGGCCGGCGCCTTCGATTTCGTCAGCAAGCCGGTGGACATCGCCGTGTTGCGTGGCCTGGTCAAGCACGCGCTGGAACTCAACAACACCGAGCGCCCCGTGCCCGGCCCTGCCGCCGAACAGGGCGCACGCCTGCTTGGCGACTCGCCGGCCATGGACGTGCTGCGTACCACCATCGGCAAGGTCGCGCGCAGCCAGGCGCCGGTCTACATCCTCGGTGAATCCGGCGTGGGCAAGGAACTGGTCGCACGCACCATCCACGCCCAGGGCGCCCGCGCGGCCGGCCCCTTCGTGCCGGTCAACTGCGGCGCCATTCCCGGCGAGCTGATGGAGAGCGAATTCTTCGGCCACCGCAAGGGCAGCTTCAGCGGCGCCCACGCCGACAAGCCCGGGCTGTTCCAGGCCGCGCATGGCGGCACCCTGTTCCTGGACGAAGTGGCCGAGCTGCCACTGCAGATGCAGGTGAAGCTGCTGCGCGCGATCCAGGAAAAGTCGGTGCGTGCGGTCGGCGCCGCCAACGAGGAGCCGGTGGACGTGCGCATCCTCTCGGCCACCCACAAGGACCTGGCCGAGCTGGTCGAGGACGGCCGTTTCCGCCACGACCTCTACTACCGCATCAACGTGATTGAGCTGAGGGTGCCGCCGCTGCGCGAGCGTCGCCAGGACCTGCCGGAACTGGCCGCGTCGGTGCTGGCACGGCTGGCCCGCAGCCATGGCCGCCCGACGCCGTTGCTGGCGCCGTCGGCACTGGACGCACTGGCCCAGTACGCCTTCCCCGGCAACGTGCGTGAACTGGAGAACATCCTGGAGCGTGCACTGGCACTGGCCGAAGAAGACCGCATCGGCGCCGACGACCTGCGCCTGCCGCAACATGCCCCGCGCACGCCCGGCAGCGCAGCGCACGCCGAAGCCGTCGTGGACCTGCAGCCCGGCAGCGCCGCCCTGCCCTCATACATCGAACAGCTCGAGCGCAGCGCCATCCAGCGCGCGCTGGAAGAGAACCGCTGGAACAAGACCCGCACCGCCGCGCAGCTGGGCATCACCTTCCGTGCGCTGCGCTACAAGCTGAAGAAGTTGGGCATGGAGTAAGCACAGGGCCCGACGCGGGCCCACCAACCTGGTAATGCCGGCCGCTGGCCGGCAAACTCATGCATCACGGCATCCACGCATGGCGTGGATCTACCCACCAATGTGGTAGTGCCGGCCGCTGGCCGGCAACCTCATGCATCGCGGCATCCACGCATGGCGTGGATCTACCTCAATCCTTGGTAACGCGGTTGATCTCGGCCAGGCTGGTGATGCCCGCAGCGGCCTTCTTCAACGCCGACTGGCGCAGATCGTTCACCCCGATCTGCTGTGCGGCCTCGGCAATCTGCAACGCATTGCCGCCAGCCAGCACGATCGTGGCGATCTCGTCGGTCATCGGCATCACCTGGTAGATACCGGTACGGCCCTTGTAGCCCTCGGTGCACTCATCACAGCCGACCGCTTCGTACAGCTCGATCCCCGCGTCCAGCTGCGCCTGGGTGAAGCCTTCGGCCAGCAGCGCATGCTCGGGCAGATTGGCCGGGCGCTTGCAGTTGCTGCACAGCCGGCGCGCCAGGCGCTGGGCGATCACCAGCGTCACCGAGCTGGTGATGTTGTACGGCGCGATGCCCATGTTCATCAGGCGCGCGATGGTCTGCGGCGCATCGTTGGTGTGCAGCGTGGACAGCACCATGTGGCCGGTCTGCGCCGCCTTGATCGCGATCTCGGCCGTTTCCAGGTCGCGGATTTCGCCGACCATGATGATGTCCGGATCCTGTCGCAGGAACGAGCGCAGGGCCGCGGCGAAGGTCATGCCGCGCTTGTTGTTCTGCTGCACCTGGTTGACGCCGGGCAGGCGGATTTCCACCGGGTCTTCGGCGGTGGAGATGTTGCGCGTCTCGTCGTTGAGGATGCCCAGCGCGGTGTACAGCGACACCGTCTTGCCCGAACCGGTCGGGCCGGTCACCAGCACCATGCCGTACGGCTTGTGGATGGCTTCCAGGAACAGTTTCTGCTGGTCCGGCTCGTAACCCAGCTTGTCGATGCCCAGCTTGGCCGCGCTGCCATCCAGGATACGCAGCACCACCTTCTCGCCGAACAGGGTCGGCAGCGTGCTCACGCGGAAGTCGATCTGCTTGGTCTTGGACAGGTTGAGCTTGATGCGTCCGTCCTGCGGCACGCGCTTCTCGGCGATGTCCAGCTGCGCCATCACCTTCAGGCGTGCGGCGATGCGCTGGTTCAGCTTCACCGGCGCGCGCGCCACCATCTTCAGCAACCCGTCGATGCGCAGGCGCACGCGGTAGTCGTCTTCATAGGGCTCGAAGTGGATGTCCGAGGCGCCCTTGCGGATCGCGTCCACCAGCACCTTGTTGACGAACTTCACCACCGGGGTGTCGTCGCCCTTGGCATCGATGCCGGAGTCGCCGCCGGCGCCGAGATCCTCGTCTCCGGCTGCAACATCGAGGTTGCCCATGCCATCGTCGTCACCGCCCAGCGCGTCGCCCAGCGTGTCATGGCTGGCATGCCACTGCTCGAGCGTGCGACGGATCTGGTCCTCATCCACCAGGATCGGCTCCACCACCAGATTGGTGTGGAACTTGATCTCGTCCAGCGAATGGGTCGGGTTGCTGGTGCCCACGAACAGCTTGCCGCCGCGCTTGAACAGCGGCAGCACGTTGTGCTTGCGCAGCAGCTCTTCGCTGACCAGGCTCATCGCGTTCTGGCTGGCGTCGAACGTGGACACGTCGAACAGCGGCATGCCGAACTCGACCGCATTGGCGGCCGCCAACTGGGCCGGCCCGACCACCTTGTTCTGCGCGAACCAGGTCGGCAGCGGCTGCCGGGCCGCAGCGGCCTTGGCCATCGCGTCGCGGGCGGAAGCCTCGTCCAGCGCACCATCTTGGACCAGGCGACGGGCCAGGCCGGTGATGCCGACGAGATTGGCGGTGGTTACGGCGTTCATATGGATCCTTGGCTCATCATGGGTCAGGCAGTGCGGCGCGCCTTCCAGGGGCACCGCACAGGGCAGCAGAACCTGCCGCGACCCGCTGGCCGACGACGACGCCAATCCTTCAGCATGACTGCCTCGCCCGGCACTCCCAGCCCGGCAGGCACGATCCTGACTCCCCCGGGGATGATAGCCCCGTCAACGGCCCGCCAACATCCCATTGGCAGGCCGAAGTGTGATCAACAGCCGTTTGGGCGATAGCGCGCTTCGAAGGCGCTGCCGTCGCAGGTCCAGGTGCCGTCGGCTGCGCGACGGAGGATGAGGTCTTTGCCTCTGATTGCTTGGCTGCCACCAACTTTGCAAGTGATGCTTCCCACACCACTGACATCCAGCTCGGCCGTTACAGCGGAACAGATATCCGAGCGCTTCAAGCCTATATAGGCAGCGTCTACGAGCGCAGTGTCCCGACTGTCCTGCACCACAGTTTCAACGGTGGTCTTTCCAGGTCGTATTTCTGCAAATGCCGCGGCTAACTGGGCTTTGGACATGTAGTTCTGATAGATCGGTAGCGCGATCAGCGCGAGAATTGCCAAGACACCGACTACCACCATCAACTCAATTAATGAAAAACCACGTTCTTCACGCATACGAAATCCTCCCCAAGGATTCCCACAGCGTCTCTATTTAGGACGCTCCCAAAAAGAAGGCCCCGACTCGCGGGGCCTCTTTTGAACAGAAAAGCTATTACGAATTACGGAGCCTTACAGCCGCTCGGAAGATACTTCGCGTCGACGTTCGAGGTGCAGGCCCAAGTACCGTCAGTAGCACGGGTCAGGGTAATTGCACCCTTCGAGGTCGTCAGCTTCGGGCTGCCCTTCAGGGTGCAAACGATATTGCCCGTCTCAGCGAAGCTCATGGTGATGGTGCAACGATCAGAATTCTTCAGGCCAATCGCAGCGATATTTGCGATATCGGTCGAAGTCTTGCCTTCATTGATGGCAACTTCGAACTGAGTCTTGCCGGGGGTGATTTCGGCCAGGCCAGCAGTGGCCTGCGACTTGGCCACATAGTCCTGGTACATCGGGAGGGCGATGGCGGCCAGGATGGCGATGATCGCAACGACGATCATCAGTTCGATAAGGGTGAAGCCCTTCTGGTTCTTCATTTTGGTACATCCCCAAGATAAGTGGTGGTTGATTTCAGAGCACAGGATCGGTCTGACCAGCGGTCAGCTGAGCGGGTCCTGCCCCCTGCGGGTGGATCAACGCAGGTTGCGTGCCAACCCCGGCACGCCTCCCCCTGGATTTCCCCGCGCCCATGATGGCAGCTATTTCTCGGATGGGAACCCCCTGGATGCGAATCTGCGATGGACGCGGCAATGTGACGCAGTGCGTCACCTTTGGTCGGCACCCGGCACGAATTCGCATCATGGGCCCCTTGGCAACTGCCCAGACGGGCATGAACCCGCTACCATCAGGGGCTAGATGCCCGCCTGGGGATGGCGGGTCTTGGGGAGCCGATATGTCTGTCAGTCGCAGTGCGATCAAGAAGGAGCCCGTGGCGCGCAGCACCACGGAGCTGCAACCGTTTGTCTGGGAGGGGACCGACAAGCGGGGCGTGAAGATGAAAGGGGAGCAGGCCGCGAAGAATGCGAACCTGCTGCGGGCCGAACTGCGCCGCCAAGGCATCAATCCTGGCGTGGTCAAGCTGAAGTCCAAACCGCTGTTCGGCGCGGCCGGCAGCAAGATTTCACCGAAGGACATCGCGTTCTTCAGCCGTCAGATGGCCACCATGATGAAGTCGGGGGTGCCGATCGTCGGCGCGCTGGACATCATCGCCAGCGGGCACAAGAACCCGCGCATGAAGAAGATGGTGGACTCAGTCCGAACGGATATTGAAGGCGGCTCTTCACTGTATGAGGCCGTCAGCAAGCATCCTGTGCAGTTCGATGAACTCTACCGCAACCTCGTGCGTGCCGGCGAAGGCGCCGGCGTGCTGGAGACGGTGCTGGACACCGTCGCCACGTATAAAGAGAACATTGAAGCGCTGAAGGGCAAGATCAAGAAGGCGATGTTCTATCCCGCCATGGTCTTGGCGGTTGCCCTGCTGGTGAGTGGCATCCTGCTGGTCTGGGTAGTCCCGCAGTTTGAGGACGTATTCAAGGGCTTTGGCGCGGACCTGCCAGCCTTTACCCAGATGATCGTGAACATGTCGAGGTTCATGGTCTCGTGGTGGTGGCTGATCTTGTTGGTCATCATTGGCTCGATCGTCGGCTTCATTGCAGCATACAAACGATCGCCCAAGATGCAGCACAGCATGGACCGGTTGGTCCTGAAGCTGCCAGTCATAGGGCAGATCATGCACAACAGCTCGATCGCTCGCTTCGCCCGTACCACCGCCGTCACCTTCAAGGCCGGCGTGCCTTTGGTGGAGGCCCTAGGCATCGTGGCCGGCGCCACCGGCAATACGGTTTACGAGCATGCCGTATTGCGCATGCGCGACGACGTGTCGGTCGGTTACCCGGTCAACATGGCCATGAAGCAGACCGCCCTGTTCCCGCACATGGTCATCCAGATGACCGGCATCGGCGAAGAGGCCGGTGCCCTGGACGCCATGCTGTTCAAGGTGGCCGAGTACTATGAGCAGGAGGTCAACAATGCCGTTGACGCCCTGAGCAGCCTGCTGGAGCCTGTGATCATGGTGATCATTGGTACCATCGTCGGCGGCATGGTCATCGGCATGTACCTGCCGATCTTCAAGCTCGCTTCCGTCGTCGGATAATCACTACATGGCATTTCTCGACCAGCATCCCGGCCTCGGCTACCCCGCCGCGGCCGCCCTGGGGCTGCTGCTGGGCAGTTTCCTCAACGTCGTCATCCTGCGCCTGCCCAAGCGGCTGGAGTGGCAGTGGAAGCGCGATGCGCGGGAGGTCCTGGAAGAACCGGACTTCTACGAGCCCCCACCACCGGGGATCGTGGTCGAGCCCTCGCACTGCCCGCACTGCAAGCACAAGCTGAGCTGGTACGAGAACATCCCGCTGTTCAGCTGGATCATCCAGGGCGGCAAGTGCCGCCACTGCATGGCGCCGATCTCGCTGCAGTACCCGCTGGTCGAGGCCCTGACCTCGGTGCTGGTGCTCGCCTGCGTCTGGCAGTTCGGCTTCGGCTGGCAGGGCTTTGGCGCCATCGTGCTGACCTGCTTCCTGATCGCTTTGTCCGGCATCGACCTGCGCACCCAGCTGCTGCCCGACCAGTTGACCCTACCCCTGATGTGGCTGGGCCTGATAGGCAACATCGACAACCTGTACATGCCGGCCAAGCCTGCCTTGGTCGGCGCGGCGGTGGGCTATCTGTCGCTGTGGATGGTCTGGTGGCTGTTCAAGCAGCTGACCGGCAAGGAAGGCATGGGCCACGGCGATTTCAAGCTGCTGGCCGCCCTCGGCGCCTGGTGCGGGCTGAAGGGCATCCTGCCGATCATCCTGCTGTCGTCGGTGCTGGGCGCCATCATCGGCTCGATCTGGCTGTACACCCGGGGCCGTGACCGCGCCACGCCCATCCCGTTCGGCCCCTACCTGGCCATCGCGGGCTGGCTGTACTTCATGTGGGGCGCGCCCGTGGTCGAGCAGTACCTGGTGTTGAGCGGGCTGCGCTGAGGGGAATCCCCATGAGCCGGTATGTGGTGGGCCTGACCGGTGGCATTGCCGCCGGCAAGAGCGAGGTGACCCGGCGCTTCGAGGCGCTGGGCATCGTGGTGGCCGACGCCGATCTGGCCGCCCGCGCGGTGGTTGCTGCCGGCAGCCCTGCCCTGGGCCGCGTCGCCGAGCGTTTCGGCGCCGACATGCTGCAGGCGGATGGCAGCCTGGACCGGGCGCGCCTGCGGGCCCACGTGTTCGCCGATCCGGCCGAACGGGCCGCACTGGAAGCGATCACCCATCCGGCCATCCGCCTTCTGATGCAACAGCAGTGCGAGCAGGCCACCAGCCCCTATGCGATTGCCGCCATTCCGCTGCTGACCGAGGTCGGCGGGCGGACCGCCTACCCGTGGCTGGACCGGGTGCTGCTGGTGGATGCGCCCGAAGCCGTGCAGCACGCCCGGCTGATGCAGCGCGACGGCATCGACGCCGCACTGGCCGACAAGATGATCGCCGCCCAAGCCAGCCGCACGCAGCGGTTGGCACTGGCCGATGATGTGGTGGTCAACGATGGCCACCCGGAGGACCTGCAGGCGCAGGTGGAAGCGCTGCATGCGCGGTATCTGGGGTTGGCTGGGGGCTGAGGCCTGGCTACCGGCCAGCGGCCGGCACTACCGAACAGCATCCACGCATGGCGTGGATCTACCCGGCGCCAGCGTGGAACTGCTGCAGAGCCAAGCCCATGCTCGGCAGCGATCATCAAGCCGAGCATGGGCTCGGCTCTACAAAGTGTTCTGCATCCACGCATGGCGTGGATCTACTCCAGCTGCAGGCGCGCATAGCGGGCCAGTTCTCGTGCGCCAAGCAACAAACCGTCGACGACGTCGGGGCTGAGCTGCTGGTGCGCACCACCCTGCTCGCGGGCCGCCTCGGCGGCGTGCAGCACCTGCATGAGTGCATTCAAGCCGGCCAGGGTGCGACTGAGGCCGGCCATGGTGGCCGCCTGTGCCGGGCTCAGTCCCTCCGCTTCCAGCCGTCGGCCGTCGGCTGCATCGCGCCCGTCCATGCGGGCCAGCAGCGTGGGCAGCAGATCCTTGGGATCATCGAGCAGGGTTTCGACGCGCTCGGCGACGTCGGCCGGCAGCAGGTCGGCAGCTTCGCCGATCAGGGCGTGCAGCTGGGGGAACAAGGGGCGTGCGGACATAGTGAATCTCCTCGCAGACGACGAGCCACCTGCGGATGCAAGGTGGCGGACGGTGCGGGTTGGCGTACCGGAGACCCAACAATTCAAAAGCTAAGGAAAAAGACTCCAGCGGATTCTGACGAATCCCCACGCACCATCCGCCGAAACGAGGCAGGTGATGCATTTTCCATGATGGCCGCTGCACATCTGGAGCTTTTGAATTGTCGGTTTTTTTCGGGACGCCAATCCCGGCCAGGGCACCTGCCCCGGCCGACCCATCTGGCCATCACGCAGCGCTGTGATCTGTAAGGAAATTCTCAAGCCGCAGTTGAGGGTACGAATGCGTGCATGCGGACACGCACGCGGCGTGGCGGCGATCACGGTGATGTCGTGTTGGGCTTCTGGCCCTGGGTTCCTGCGAGGGGGATTCGGTGGCACAAGCGACACTGGGCGCTATACGGCGCCGGCCGGATTCGTGCCGACCAAGGTCGGCACCTACCAAAGCAGAGCCATAGCCGACCAAGGTCGGCACCCACCAAAGCAGAGGCCCTTACAACGGCTTCGGCGAGAATGTCAGGGTGGCGATCACGCCGCGCTCGCCACCGGGGCGCACGCTCACCTGCCAGCCATACAGATCGCACAGGCGGCTGACGATCGACAGGCCGATGCCACCGCCCTGCGAATGGCCGGCATGCGTGCCGCGATAGCCGCGCTGGAACAGCTTGGCGGCATCCTCTTCGCTCAGCCCCGGTCCGCTGTCGGTCACCGACACCGAATTGCTGCCGACAAAGACGCGCACTTCGCCATCCTGCGAGTACTTCACCGCGTTGCCGATCAGGTTGCCCAGCGCCACCGACAACGCGGCTTCCGGCGCATCGATCACCAGGTTGCGCTCGCCTTCCAGTGCCAGTTCCAATGGCTTGCCTCCCAGCTGTGCACGGTGGGCGTCCAGCAGCTGTTCGGCCACGCGCGCGACGTTGCTGGTGCCCTGCCCGCGTTCATTGCGCGACAGCAGCAGCAGTGCGCCGATCAGGTCGCTGCACTGTTGTTCGGCGCGCTGGATGCGCTGCAGACGCTGCAGCACCTTCTCATCCAGGCCGGGCCGGGTCAGCAGCAGTTCGGTGGCGCCACGGATCACCGCCAGCGGCGTGCGCAGCTCGTGGCTGACGTCGGCATTGAACTCACGGTCGCGCTGCACCACTTCGGTCAGCCGCGACGAATAATCATCCAGCGCCTGCGCTAGTTGCCCCACTTCGTCATCGGGGAAACGTGGCGCCAGCGGCTCGGGCTCGCTGGTGCCGCCGCGATAGGCACGCAGCCGCGCGGCCAGGTCCGAGACCGGCTTCATCACCTTCGAGGCCGACCACCAGCCCAGCACCAGCGACAACAGGCTGAACACCAGCACCGACAGTACCAGCGCGCGGTTGAGCTGCTGCCCGCCGCGCACGCTGTCGGTCATGTCGTAAGCCAGGAATGCCCAGGCGTCGGGCGTCTTGCGCACGGCCAGCTTGTACGAATAGCGCTGGCCGCGCTCGTCCACGCCACCCATGTTGTACAGGCCATCCTTGAACTCGTACCAGTCCGGCTCTTCCTCGCGCAGCGCCTCGAACTTGTCAGGCTTGATCAGGCGCGCACGCATCTGCTGCACGGGCAGGTCGGGGTTGCGATCCGGGCTCTCGTAGAACCGCCGCACGTACTCGTTGATGTTGCGGTTCATCACGTCTTCCACCAGCTGGTTTTCCACGCGCATGCGGGCCCAGTTGGTGGCAAACGCGAACAGTGTCGTCAGGCAGAAGCCCAACAACACGAACGAGACGATGATGCGGCTGCGCAGGCGCCGCCGATACGGCGAACGCCGGCGCTCCCCCTTGGTTGCCACGGAATCAGGCTTCCGGGGTGGCGATGCGGTATCCGATGCCATGGCGGGTCTGGATCAGCGGCACTTCAAACGGCTTGTCGACCACCGCACGCAGGCCGTGGATGTGGACACGCAGCGAATCCGAGTCGGGCAGCTCCTCGCCCCAGACGCGGGTTTCCAACTCCTGGCGGGTGACCACGGCCGGCGCGGCCTCCATCAGGGCCTGCAGAATCTTCAGCGCGGTCGGGTTGAGCTGCAGCAGCTTGCCCTGGCGACGCACTTCCAGCGTGTCCAGGTTGTATTCCAGATCGCCGGTTTCCAGCACGCGGGTCTGCACGCCCTTGCCGCGGCGCGACAAAGCGTTCAAGCGCACTTCCACTTCCTGTAGCGCGAACGGCTTGATCAGGTAGTCGTCGGCGCCGGAATCGAAACCGGCCAGCTTGTTGTCCAGCGAGTCGCGGGCGGTCAGCATCAGTACGGGGGTCTGCTTGCGCGCTTCGTTGCGCAGCTTGCGGCAGACTTCAATGCCGTCCATGCCCGGCAGGTTCAGGTCCAGAACGATGGCGTCGAACTCGTGGACCACCGCCAGGTGCAGGCCGGTCACGCCGTCGGCGGCGAAGTCCACGGTGTGGCCACGATCCTCAAGGTAGTCGCCAAGGTTGGCGGCGATGTCGCTGTTGTCTTCGATTACGAGAATGCGCACTGGGACCTCTGGTTCTTGAAGGGTCGTCGGGGGGCCAGGCCCACCTGCTCAGGATGCCCCTGTGCGGGTGGACGCGACGTCTACCTGCTGAACGATACAGGTTCCATTCTTAACATTTCGTACCGGAGGGACGACACCGGCAAACGCCCCCGGGGCGAGCGCTCAGCGGCTGATGCGCTGCTGGTCGGTCAGCGCCCGGCGGCTCTCTTCCTGGGCTTTGCGACGCTGGGCCACGGTCAGGCAGACGCTGGTCGGCATGTTGCTGCCGGTCAGGCGCTCTCGGCGGCAGATCATGCGGCTGTCGGCCTGGGCGCGGGTCATGATGGTGTTGACGATCTCCTGCTCGTTGAACAGGTCGTTGCGCTCCTGCGGGGCCAGCTCATCCACCTTCTCGCGGCCATTCATCTTGATCCGGATCCGGTTCAGCGCCTGCTGCACGCGGCTCTTGTCCTCCAGCCCGATCTCGCTGTAGTCCTCGCTGCCCATGGCCGTTTCAACGCGGCGGATCTGCTCGGATACCGGGGTGAAGGAATCCATCTGCACGGTGTCCTTCTGCGCCTTGGCCTGCACGGTGGCCACCAGGCCGAGCGACAGCATCAGGGCGAGCGTAGTGGTGCGGTACATGACGAGCTCCATGTTCGTCCATGAATAGGGTCTCGACTTTACGGTTGCGCCGATGCGTCCACAAGGGACGCACGGCAGGGTGACCGATGGCGGCCTGCGACCGGTCCAACCACGGTTACGGCTTGTAGTTGTTGAAACGCTGGTTGTCGTTGAGGGCCTTGCGGCTGTCTTCCTGCGCCTTGCGGCGCTGGGCCACGGTCAGGCAGACGCTCTGCGGCATGTTGCTGCCGGTGGTGCGCTCGCGGCGGCAGACCATGCGGCTGTCGGCATGGGCGCGGGTCATGATCGTGTTGATCACTTCCTGGTCGTTGAAGATCTCGGTGCGGTCCTGCGGGCTCAACTGCTCTACCCGTTCGTGGTCGCCCATCTTGATCTTGATACGGCCCAGCGCCTGCTGCACACGGCTTTTGTCTTCCAGCCCGATCTCGCTGTAGTCCTCGGTGTTGATCGCCGTCTCAACGTTGCGGATCTGTTCGGCCACCGGTGCGTTGGCGTCGAACTTCACCTGCCCTTTCTCGGGCTTGGCGTGCGCGGTGGTGGCCAGTGCCAGGCCCAGCATCAGGGCGAAGGGGGTCATGCGCTGCATTGTTACCTCCAGGTTCTTCCATGAGTGGAACACCGACCCTGCGGTGCCACCGATACGCCGTTACGGCACCCCGGTGGACCGAAAGGCGGTGCGGTCAACGCCCGGCGGGCGGTGGGCTGAGCGTGTTGTAGCTGCGCTGGTCGTTGATCAGCGCCTTGCCTTTCTCTTCGATCCGGCGCCGTTCGGCCACGGTCAGGCAGCGGCTCCTGGGCATGTTGCTGCCGGTGGTGCGTTCGTACCTGCAGATCTGCCGGCTGTCGTCATGGCCACGCGCCATCAGGGTGTTGATGCGTTCCTGCTCGTTGAAGACCTCGGCCTGCAACTGCGGCGGCAGCTCCTGCACGGTCTGGCGTTCGCCCATGTGCTGGCGGATACGCGACAGCGCCTGCTGCACCTGGCCGCGATCCTCGGCAGACAGTTCGGCATAGTCGGGGGCAGCCAGCGCGGTTTCCACCTGGCGCATCTGCTCGGCGACCGACCCCTGCCGGTCCATCTGTACAGCGACTTTCTCCGGCTTGGCGGCAACAGCGCCAGACAGGCCCAGCAGCAACGCGATCGTCATGATGCGGTACATCGCCAACCTCCCGATCCATCCCGGAACGAAGGGCCAACTCTACGACCGTCACGCGGCCTCCACAAGAGACCTTGGGCACAGAGCCGACAGGCATAAAAAAGGCCCAGGCGGTGCACCCGCCTGGGCCTGAAGTCGTATCCCGATACCGATCCTGCTGAGAGGCAGAGCTGCGGTTCGCTGAAGCCTACGCCGGGGCCGATTAAAGCCTCGTTAAAGCCCCGGATCATTTACCCATGAGAATCACAACCCCATGAATAATCAAGGCTTTTTGATCTTCTCTACGTGTTCGATGATGCGTGTGGCCACGTCCACACCGCAGGCCGCTTCGATGCCCTCCAGCCCCGGCGTGGAGTTGACCTCCAGCACCAGCGGGCCGCGCGCGGAGCGGATCAGGTCCACGCCGCACACCGACAGGCCCAGCGCCTTGGCCGAACGCACCGCCACCTGCTGCTCGGCGCGACTGGCCTTGGCCGCCACGGCGGTGCCGCCAGCGTGCAGGTTGGAGCGGAAGTCACCCTCCGGTGCCTGCCGCTGCATCGACGCCACCACCTGGTCGCCCACCACGAAGCAGCGCAGGTCGGCGCCCTTGGCCTCGCCGATGAATTCCTGCATCAGGAAGTTGGCGTACAGGCCGCGCAGCGCTTCGACAATGCCGCGCGAGGCACTGGCCTTTTCGGTCAGGATCACGCCGCGACCCTGGGTGCCTTCATTGAGCTTCACCACATGCGGCGGCGGGCCGAGCATGGACAGCAGATCGACGGTGTCATCGGGGTTGTCGCCGAACACGGTAACCGGCATGTCGATGCCCTTGGCCGCCAGCAGCTGGTGCGCGCGCAGCTTGTCGCGCGAACGCAGGATGGCATCGGACGGATTGGGCGTGCGTGCGCCCATCAGTTCGAACTGGCGCAGCACGGCGGTGCCGTAGCGGGTGATCGAGGCGCCGATGCGCGGAATGACCATGTCCACGCCGGTCATCGGCCGGCCTTTGTAGTGCATGGAAAAGCCATCGGCGGCGATGCGCATGTAGCAGCGCAACGGGTCGAGGATGCGCACGGTATGGCCGCGCGCGCGCGCCGCCTCGACCAGCCGACGGGTGGAATACAGGGAGCTGTTGCGGGACAGGATGGCGAGCTTCATCGCGGCGGGATCGGTCGGCAGGCGCGAAGCATAGCGCGGGCGTGTGGCGGGCGGATGATGCCCGTCGCCGACGATCTCGAGCGTTGTGGATGAAGCTTCAGCTGTCCCGTTCAGCACTGACCTGGAAGCCACGGGCCGCTTCGCCCAGCGCCGCCACGCAGGCCATCTGCAGGGCAGAATTGCTGAACGCCTGCTGGTAGATCTGCTCGAGCAGTTCCGCGGCCTTGGGACCACCGGCACGCCCCAGCGCGCGCACGGCTTCAAGCTGCTTGTTCGAGCCGACGCCGGCGGAAAGAAAGATCCGATGGATGCGCTCGACGACGTCGTTCCGGCAGTTCATGGAAGGCAGCTCCTGATCAGTATCCGCTCACGCTAGTTGCTCAGTGCGGGCCTGCCCATGGGAAAAGTTTGAAGCGTTACGCGCCCCTCCGCAGCGCCTCTAGGAGTTCTACGAAAATGTCGCTTTCGGCTGGAAGCAGGCGAGCGTGCCGATCACCATGGAAGCCCCTCCCAAAGCGGAAATCCCGATGTCGAAAATGGAGCAACTTGCACAGAAGCTGCAGCAGTCCGCACACGCGGAGCAGGCCAGGGCCGCCGCTGTCGAAAAGCAGTACCAGGACTGGATCCAATCGCTGCATGTGTTGTTCGACACCATCGAACTGTGGCTGCAACCGTTGGTGCAGGCGCAGGTGGCCACGCTGCGTCGGGACACGGTCACCATCACCGAGAATCCGTCATCCGGGGAACTGAAAACCTACGCGGCCCCCGCACTGACCCTGAACGTCAATGGCAAGGCCGCCGCGATCAAGCCTCTGGCCCGCTTCTGCCTCGGCTGCCAGGGCCGGGTGGATATTCTGGCCCGGGAAAATCAGTGGCACCTGACACGGCAATTGGAACCGGGCGAGGTCTGGTACCTGCACACGCATAATCGCGATCAGGGGCGCGTGCTGGATGCCGACGTGTTGGCCAGCGTGTTCGCGGCGTACTGAGGCGGTCTGGAGGGACCTGCGCGGCGGAAAGCGGCGCGGTCTTGAAGGATGGAGCGGGCGATGGGAATCGAACCCAAATCCGCTTAACCGACTGTTCCATAAGAAAAATGTCCGGAACATTCGACTGAAAAACGATACCTCAAACGATACCTAGAAGCCTAACAGGCTTGCAGAAGGGCCAGCAACCAGCAGGGCAATGCGTCCACTTGCTCCCACTGGTGGGGATGGCTCGAGTGCGCATTGCCCCGTCGGTAACCCAAGCTCCAGCAAAAGACAAGGCCGCCAAACGGCGGCCTTGTTGATCAACCCTTAGGAGGATTTGGGTCGTTCCCGTAACTGTCCTTGTCCCGGATAAGGCCCTGACGGTCGTGGATCACCACTTCGCTGCGCTGGTTGATGGCGATCTCACGCGCATGCTGCCTTGCCTCTTCCTGGGTCCGGTGGTGAGAGGTATCGCGCGAGTTGCCTTCGCCACGCACCGCCCAGCCATCCGGCCGCTTCACCACGTGCTGATTCTTGCCCATTTCGACCTCGACAATGGTTTTGGGCGACGACCGCCCAAACCCATGATCTTGTGTAAAAATTACAAAATCAACACCAGATATAGTTAATTCACAAAAAAACACGCCAATTCACTCCGCAGCTGCGAATGTTGCAAACGCGTCTCAGTTCACGCCGAGAGGAAGGCCTTCAAAGCTCGCGGGTAAGCCAGACCGAACGGCGTCTCGTGTCGGCAATTCGGGGCGTTTGGCTCAGCGCCTGCGGCAAGGGGCGTCGCACACGTGGCGGCAGGGTCACGCCGTTCCCACGCCTCCAGGAACCTAGTGGCGTGAGCGCGGCAACATCGCCCATGACCACGGCCTCGTGTAATGGCGTCCAAGTCATGATTGTCCTGCCCTTCGAGTGGTAGCCCTCGCCTCCAAATGGGCGATGCCTTTCTCGCGCAGGGCATTTCGTCGGGTCGGTTGTAGCAACAGCTGCTCGCTCACAACCAACAATTCTCCGACAACTTCTGCCGGATCCCAACTGTCCACCCCGGCAGCGATTACCAGACCACCCAGTTCGATCTTCCGGTGGGCATCGGCACGGCGATCCGCCTCGCGTTGCTTCAGTTCTGCACGCCGGCGCTTGCGTTGCTCTTCGCGTTCGACGAGCAGCAGCTTGGCTTGCTCCTTGGCCAGCGCTCCGACCATCCGCTCCAACTTCAGCTTCTGCTTTTCAACGTTTCCCACAGCACGCTTGCTCTTGCTTCGTTGATCCATGCAACCAGAAATGGCACGGAGCGCAAGGGGGGGCCAGATCAGCCTGCCCCATCATGGATGCGAGCGGTTAGCGAGCATCGCTTTTGCTCTTGGCTAAAAAGTTGACAGTTCTGACGTGCATGTAACCCTGAGAAGGGGGCCCGGCGAGCGGCAGCGAGCGGCCCGGTTCTATGCAGTTGGCAGGGGGCGATTTCGACCCCAACAACCCAGCAATAGCGCACTTATGGTTTTGCTTCGCAAAACCGTGCGGTCAGGGCTTCGCCCCGACACCCGAACGCCACGCCATGCGCGTCGCCTTCCCCCCAATCCTCGCCCCCAGAGGGGGCTGCGGTGCATCGGAGCTTTGGGCAGTGGCGATCTACAGCGTTCAAGTGAAAAGTCTCAGCCGTGGGAAGGGCGACAGCGCGACCGCTGCCGCCGCTTACCGGGCTGGTCTCGACCTGGACGATCCCAGCGGCGCACGCCACAGCTACAGCCGCAAAACCGGCGTGCTTTCCGTGGACATGCTGGCCCCCACCAACGCGCCGGCGTGGGCATTGGATCCGCACCAACTTTGGTCCAAGGTTGAAGAACACGAGACACGGAAGAACGCGCGTGTCGCGCGCGAGGTGCTGATGGCTCTGCCCCACGAACTCACCCCCGAACAACGCCGGCTGCTGGCTCGGCAGGTTGGCCAACTGTTGGTGGAACGTTACGGCGTGGCCGCGCAGATCGCTCTCCACGCCCCGGACAAGGGAGGCGATGACCGGAACTACCACGCGCACATTCTCATGACCCCTCGCCAAGTGGGTCCAACCGGGTTTGGCGACAGCGCGGCCAAGGTCCTGGATGAGTTCAAGGCAGGTGCTCAGGAGCTGAAAGCACTGCGGGCCTTGATCGGTGAGCGCATCAACGGCGCCCTAAGCGATGCCTGCCAATCGGCACGCGTGGACCACCGCAGCCTGCGAGACCAGCGAGGCAGCGCCATCGAAGCGGGCGATTTCTGCACCGCCGCCAAGCTGGACCGTCTGCCCTCCAGGCACGAAGGCAAAGCGGTCACGCAAGCCCGCCGAAGGGGGGAGCGCCTCCCTCGTGCAAAACGCAACGATCGCTTGAAGACGGCGGGGGAACGGCGGTTCAACCAGCACTCCCGTCGCTTCGAGGAAATCAAAGCCAAGGCCGCCGTCGAAGGCCGATTGGCAACCGTGGACGAACAAGCCCTGCATGCGCGCGCCTTGGTTGAACGCCCTAAAGCAGGGGCTCAGCGGTTTTAGGCTGCGACCGAAGCCCTTCTCGTTCCAGACACCCCCAAAGCCAAGGCGGGCGTTCCAGCACATGAGATCCGACCCGCTTCCCTCCAAGCCGGATCCTCAGTGCCCAAAAGGACCACTCGGGTGATCGGTCACCGGGGGAAAGAGGCAGCGGCCAAACTGCCTCCACAAGTCACACCCGGGTCACCGGTAATGGAACGAGGGAAAGCGAACAAGCGGCCCACCTGGCCAACCTATGGCTGGCTCAGGTGGAAAAAGACGTGGCCGATCTGATCCGGCGTGCCCTGGCTTGGGCTCAGAACCATGAGCACACATTAGCAAGCCTTGGATGGACCGCAAGCCTCTCCTCCTTCTCTCCTCCCCGTCTGTCCAGCCCAAAGGCCGTTGGTAGCCGTATCACGGTGCCCGGATGGAACAAGCCGGGTCATGCACAAGGAACGGGAGCCTCATTGCGGGGCTTGGGTTGACCGCCACCGGAGCGCATGAGCTTTGAAGCAAGGGGACAGGGCGCTGTATGGCCTGCAACTTGCGCCAACCCAAGTGGATCATCTGTCGAGGGGTAACCGGGAGTGCTCAATCTGGCCCGGGAGCGTATCCCCTTCTCTGTCCGTCCACCAGCGGGTTTGTGGTCAATGGAATGCAGCTAGGAGTTATCCCAGGAAGAACGCGCCTGGGGGCGGGGTAGCCCACTGGAGAGACGCCAGGCGAGAGCTTGGTGACAGGACCCAGAGCCGGGGCAGTCAGACTGCCTGAACCTGTTGAAGCGGTGTCGTCTGATTATCACCGCGCCCTGAGTGCTGGAGGTCTCCGCAGGAGGCCAACTCACTGGGCCAAAGTCATCCCCGGGCGCCATTCGGTGCCGGTCCTAGGGGAGACTTTGCCCTTCGGCTGGAGGGGCCCCGGAGGGGACCCGACAGCTGAAGGGCAAAGCAGGGGGGCGTTGGCAAAGCTTTTAGGAGTTACAGAAAGGCTTTCCTAGGCTTTTCCTGTTCTGGATAAGCAGATCCGGCAAAAATTGTTGCGCAGCCCGCCCTCGCGCATCGGCAAGAATGCGCTAAACACTGGGCATGACGACCGCCGACCAACGCCGCCTGACCCAAGCCGCCAACGGCTTGCTCAACGCCGCCCGCTACGGCGCAGGCCGAAGTGCTGGGCGTGCTGACCAGCGCTGCTGGCACCGCGGTTGTCGTCTATCCGCTGCTCTTCCGGTAAACAAACGATTTTGACTTCCGGGACAGCATCGCTAGCACCCGCTACTAGCCTCCCAGTTTTCCAGTCACGGAGTAGAGAGGCTCCAGCAGCCATTCGTAGAGCTTGCGGCGCTCGCCCATGATATCGGCTTCAAGCTGCATGCCTGGGCGGAGCGTCTCCATCTTCCCGTATGCCAGCACTCCTTGTTGGTCCAACGAGACCAGGACCCGATACAAGGACTGCCTTGCATCGCCGTCCTTCTGGGATCCTGTCAACGCGCTGCGAGAGATGCGGATGACCGTTCCTTCGTGGGCACCGAACTTCTGGTAAGGATAGGCTTGATAGCGCAGGAGAACCCGATCGCCTGATTTGACGAACCCAATGGCCGAGCTGGGCACCAGCAGTTGTGCTCGAAGCTCGGATCCCTTGGGAAGTAGACTGAGAATGGGTTGGCCCGGCTGCACCGCCTGGCCGGCCTCGACGAGTCGATTTGCTACCAGTCCAGTTACTGGTGCGCGAAGCAGCAGCTCCCCGTCGGCCTCCATCCGGACGGTCTCCTGGCTCAATGCAGCCAGATCACGTTCCGAGGCCGCCTTGGCGGAGAGCCTCTGATGGGGAATTTCTGCTAGCCGCTGCTCCAGTTCAGCCAGGTTCCGCCGAATCGAGGTCGCTTGGCGTTGAAGGGCTTGTTGCGCGTTGACCGCCTCGAGTATCGATTGCTCTTGTTGGTTGATCTGAACCAGGCTTACGTAGCGCTCATCCTCGACGCTCCGAAATCGGGCGAGGGTCTCGCGACCAATTCGCACCTGCTCGCCGCGGGTGTGGATCTCTGCCTCAATCTGCGAAAGCTCGCGCAGCATCGCCGAGCGTTGGGCCTTGGCTCCCTCCTGTTGTGCCGCGAGCTGCCTGTCCTGGAACTCGCTCATCGCCTCCACACTGGTCATACGGGAGCGCTGTGCGTCAAGCAACGTGGACACGGCATCCTGCCCTGTGGAGGTGACCCGCGGCACATTGATCGTCAGCAGCCCGTCCTGGCGCCGGACGTGGTCGCCTTCTTCGACATCCAGTCTCGCAACCACGCCAGCCGACGGAGCGACCACGGTGGAAAGCCCGAGATCAGGCACAAGCTCGCCCATAACCCTGGATCTGCGTGAATACTCGCCCAGGTAGAGGAAGCCGACGATGGCCGAGGCAGCCATCGCTGCGAACACCGCAAGAATCCAGAAACGGAGCGGTTGCGCCAAGGACACTCCACCGAGCCAGCTTCGTCGCTGGGCATCGATGGCTTCCTTGCGGAAGAGGCCGCTCATGCGAGGACCTCCTCAAGGCCGTCCCGTGCGGCTTTCGCGGAGCTTGATGCGTTCTGCACCAACTCGCGCGCTACCGCGCCCGCGTGCATGATCAGCACCCGGTCTGCACTGGCGATGGTCTCTGGCCGATGGGCGATGATCACCCGGGTCAGCTCAAGTTGTCGGACGGCTTCATTCACCAGCCTTTCCCGCTCAACATCCAGATGGCTGGTTGCCTCGTCCAAGAATAGCAACTGGGGCTTGCGATACAGGGCGCGTGCAAGGATCACCCGCTGCTTCTGACCACCAGAGAGGGTCGTCCCCATGTCGCCGATCAGGCTGTTGTAGCCCATGGGCATCGCTGCGATGTCGTCATGCACAGCGGCCAACTCTGCGGCTTCACGCACCCTGGATTCATCATGGTGATCGTCTTCGAAGGCGATGTTCTCGCTGACACTTCCCGCGAAGAGCTGGTCATCTTGCATCACCGCGCCGATCATGCTGCGATACTCGCTTACGCTGACCTTTGACAAGGGCACGCCTCCGATGCGGATCTCACCTTCCGTCGGCTGGAGAAGGCCGAGGAGAATCTTGATCAGCGTGGTCTTTCCGCAGCCAGATGGGCCGATGATGGCGACTGACTCACCAGGATCCACTACAAAACTACAGTTCCTCAGCACCCAGGGCTCTCCGGTGGCATAGCGGAATCCAAGCCCTTCGACCTCAATTCGGATGCCGTCCGGCGACAGAGCGCAGGTGCTGGAAGCGAGGTTCTCTGGTTCGGTAAGAACAATGTCGGAGAGCCGTTCGCCGTGAAGACGGAGCATGCGGAACTCCACCCACTTGTCGATCAAGGCTCCCACTCGTTGTGAAAACTGGTCCTTGTAGGCGATGTAGGCAATCAGCATGCCCACGGAGAACACGTTCTCCATTGCCAGCAGTGCTCCCAGCCAAACCACCGCAATGCGCTCCAGTCCAAACAGCAACTGATTGGCCCCGCCGAAGCTCAGCCCAAACTTTGCTAGCCAAACGTCGTGATTGACCGTTTCGTTCATGAGATTGAAGTAGCCGGCCTGGCGAATGGACTCTCGGCCAGCAACTTTCACCGATTGAACCCCCCGGATGGACTCGAGCAGGTGGCTCTCCTGCCGTGCCCCGGCGATCAACTGCCTCTCTGTGCCTCGCCTGAGCGGGGCGAAGGCACAAGCACGCGCGATTGCATACAGAGCAACTGCAATCAACGTAACCAGCGCCAGCTTCCAGCTGTAGAGCAGCATCATTCCCAGCGTCACCACCGCCATGAGGCCATCAATGAGCGCCTCTACGAAGCTGATCGTCAACGTTTGCTGGATAGCCTGGACGCTTCCCATGCGTGAGGTGACATCGCCCAAATGGCGCTTCTCAAAGAAGTCCAGGGGCAAACGCAACAGGTGCCGGAAGACGTTGCCGGTCCATTGCAGGTTGAGCCGGTTTGACAGGTAGATGACCGCCCGTCCTCGGACTTGCCCGATGCAGACTTGCAGCAACAGCGCCAGGGCAAACCCGGTGCCCAGCACGGTCAGCAAGTCCCTGTCATGGGCAATGAGGGCCTGATCCACGGTCCATTGCATGAAGAATGGTGCTATCAGAACAAACACCTGAAGAGCAATGGACAGAAGCAGCAGCAGGCTTAGTGCACGCCAGAATCCCTCGATCTTGCCCGTCAGCTGCGCGAGCGAGACGGCTGGCGGGCGAGGACTGGCCCGGAACTCGGCAGTTGGATACAACTCCAGCGCAATTCCGGTGAAATGGCGCGAGACTTCATCCAGAGAAAGCTTGCGTTTGCCAAAGGCGGGATCCAGAACGGTCACGACATTGCGACGGACATTGCTGATTACAACGAAGTGGTTGAGGTCCCAGTGTGCAATGCAGGGCAGTTGAAGTTGGCTCAGGTGCTCCAAGTCCAGGCGTAGCGGGCGGCAGCGAAAGCCTAGCGCGCCTCCAATTTCAATGACTTGAGCAAGCGTCGAGCCCTTAAGTGAGAGGGCATGGCGGCGGCGGAGTTCCCGCAGTCCAATGTTGTTGCCATGATGCGACGCGACCATGGCTAAGCATGCAAGACCGCATTCCGCTGCCTCGGATTGAATCACGGCGTCAATAAGATAGCATCTCTCTATCGCTAGAAATGGCGAATTGAACAGGGTAGTTGTTGGAGGTTCTGCAGAATTGCGCGTGATGCGAGAAGGGACGGGGTAGAACTCCCCGCCCCTTTAATCGTGAATTCAAACTACTGAGACTGTTCCGATCGCTTATCAGAATCTTCTTGCTTTGCGAGGTATTTCCCGCCGTGGTAGCCAGCTACAAAAAAAGCAAAGGCTGCTACAAGAGCGAAAGCAAGGATGCTGGCGTCACTGTGCTTGGTCATTTGAATCAAAGGCTCCTCCGCGTTGACATTCGTGCTTGCCTGCGCGAGTCGCTGGCTTGAACGCACGGCGCTGCATGGGAAGGTCCGCTGGTGCTCACGACTGAATTCCGTAGTCCCTGAGCGTCGGGTAGAATATGACCCACTGCGTTATTGTGAGATTTATTGTGCCGTGGACTGTAGCCAGCTGGGTTATGCTCAGGTTGAATGGATAGGCCAAAATGCATAGCAGTATCGAAAATAGGAATGACGAGATAACGGCGTCGACGTGAACCGCAGCAAATGCCGCGCTAACCATGATGGTTCCCAATACGCGCCCGAAGTAGTGAGATACGCCATCAAAGAGCAGGTGTCTCACTACCTTCTCCTCGAAAAGAGGTCCGATGATGCAGGTCGAAATCAAGCCAAGAAAATAGAAATTGATTGGAATTTCGCTAAAGGGGATGAATTTTGTGTGTGGTATTGCAGGGATTCCAACGACGTAAACCCAAATCGCGCCTCCAGCGATCCCCATGGCCACCAAGGCAGCGCCAAGCCGGAAAGTCCACTCTCTCCTGGGCTCATTGGGAAGTAGCCAGACACAAACCGCGAAGGCGAGAAGTTCGACGATCGCTCTTGATCCAAAAACGTCGAAGTATTTCAGAACTCCAAGTGCCGCACCGGCGCCCACAGTTGCAATTGCAGCTACGAATATCTTGTTCTCCGCTATGGGGCGAGGCCTCCAGTGCGCGATTCTCCTGAGCAAGAACTTTCTCCCGAGGGCCCAGGCCCGGAATTGGGCCTGGGCCTTAGCTAACGCGCCTACATCATTCTGAATTGTGCCTCAGAGGTTCGGCCTCGTATTCACGCTGGCGCCCGATCAGGCATTCTGGATCATTGAGCCATGAGGTGATGGTAGATTAGACCAGCAGCGCCGATTCCACTGAAGGGCGCAACCCTTCCATACATATACGCGGTCTCCATGAAGCTGTGGAGAGTTCCGCTGACGTGGCTTCCTTCGCTCGAACCAATCTGAATGTTGATGCCCTTCGTACCGCCTGACACTTCTGCAAGTTCCAATTGACTAAGATCACGCATATAGCCTCCATTGCGATGCTGTCGGAGTAATGAGAGTTGCGAATTCGCCTCGAGACCAAGCGTGGCGGCATCGAGTTAACCAATATTCTCGATGCGCCGGAGCTTCGTCAGCGACGCGCTGTGGCCTTCGTGGTTCACATTGGTGCACCCAGCAGGCGCTTTCATTCAAGACTGTGACGGCCTTCCGCACAATCCAACTGAGGCCACTTGAAATGTTATGACATAACAATATATGTTCACGGGCTGTCCGCAGCCGAGGCTGCCTCGGGCCACTGTGTTGCTTGATGCACCTGTGACTTCGCAGCGGGCCGACCAATGCCTCGTCTGGCCAGCTCCGACGGAAGCCAAACTCTTGCCCTGCTCCTGCCGCCTCAGGCTGGAGCGTGCTCGGGCTTTGCTTTCGCGCGCTTTCGCGGAGCACCTTCGGACAGGAGTGCCTTGAGAACCGGTAGGTTCAAGTTGAAGTCCAGCACTGCCAGCCCAGGGGTGTTCACGCCCGGGCCATGCAGATCTTCTTGGACGGTGAATTCGCGGCTATACGTGGCTTGGTGCTCGTCGTCAGCTCGCTCAACCACCTGGACCCGCAACTCGGACGGTATGCCTGCGCGTCCGAGAGGCTGAACTTCTGCTTTCGAAGTGAGTGGAAACCGCGCCTCATCGGCTTCCACGTCTTGCCGGGCCAACGCCATCCCAGCCGCGGCAGTCATGCGGATGTTTTGTTTCTTTTTGCCTCTCGCGCAATTCGCTTGGCTTCCGTAGCGGCCCGTTGCAAGTTCTCCCCAAATTGACCCGGCACATGCGACGGCAGGGTCACCGGCGGATTGAACATCGCCAACGTCTCCACCCGCAGAGGCAAGGTCTCTGGCTGAACTGCCGCTGGCACGGCCAACCCGCTGTTGTCCACGTAGACTTTTCGCAAGACCGATTTGGGCGGTTTGCCATGTCCGGTGATGCGGCCAATGGCCACGTCCCTGGCACTGACCTCCATGCCGGTGGCCAGCAGCGCTCGATCCGTGTGGGTGATGAAGTAATGCCTAAAGGCATGAAATCCCATGCCCTCTTCGGTGACACCTTGCCGCTTGATGTAGGTCGAAAACTGACGTGACAGCTGACGCCCAAAGCCCAGTCCTGTGCTGTTGGGAAGGTCCGGGAAAAGGCGATCCACGCCGGACGCTCGCACCTCATCTACGAAATGGAGGAAACCTGCATCCAGCACCGGTTGAGCCAATGGAACAAACCGCAGTGAGCTCGTGTTCTTGACCTTGTTTCCTTCTCCCCGAGTTGTGACCAGGAAGCCGGCAACCCCATCCACATGCATCACATCTGCTGCGCGCAGCTGCGCCACCTCGTTCACGCGCGCGCCGCTGTAGAGGCCAGTATCGGCCCCCAGAAGCGGTGCGGATACTTCGAGGCCCAGCGCAAGAAACCTGCCCCGAATACCACCTTCAGTTCGTCATGCGTGAACGGGCGACCCGTTTCCGGCTCCTCCACTCCCCGCCGTTCCGACGGTGAGGCGACGCCCTCCATCGGGTCAAGCTGTAGAAGCCGCTGCTTGCGCAGGTGCGAAATAAACACCCCCAATCTGTCCCAATGCTTGTTGAGCGTCGCACTGGCCGGCGGCTTCTCTGCGTTGCGTTTCGACAGCGCAAGCACCTGAGGCACACTTAGGTCGCGATACAACTTGTTCTTGGTTGCGTTTCTGGGCCAATGCTCCACTGCGTCCATGAAGGCCTGCACGTGGTCAGCGTCCAGTGTGGCGACAGGAATGTCCCCAACAAGGCCCAACAGAATTCGCAGGCTGTGCCGACTTTCGATGATGGTCTTCGGCGCCAGCTTTCCCAAGCTGGCCAGATGCTTGTCGATGCAGGCGGAGAGCAGTGGTCCTGACGGGGCCGCAGCCGACGTGGGCACCTGAGGAGGGTAGCCGGCCACCGCAGCAGCCAGCGGATCCTTCTCCGCCACTTGGCCCATCAGCCGCTCCAGCATCTCCACGTCCTGGAGTGTTTCCAGCTGAGCCTCAGCAACATGTGTTCCGTTGCGCAGGGTCATGCCTCTGATGATCAGGTCCCTGCGCCCAGCAGCGCGTGCCGCTTCCAGTGCCTTCTTCAGATCCACCGCGTCCCCCTGGCGTATCGCTTCGAATGCCTGAGAGAGTGCCACGCCCATGCAGGCGGCCACCAGCCGTGCCCTATCGCCGGCAGGCTCATGGAGAGGACGAACGAGGAAACGCGAACCGACGGCGCCACGCAGATCGATGGGCACAAGAAAGCGGGCGTATAGCCCACTGGGACGAGCAAGAAGCAGCGGCTTGGGCAAAAACGATACCTCGAACGATACCTAAACAGGTCGTTTGAGCATTCGTTCTTCTGCCAGTTCACACGTGCGCTATCAACAACTTAAGCGCAGATCACGTGACAAATGGAGCGGGCGATGGGAATCGAACCCACGTCAGTAGCTTGGGAAGCTACAGCTCTACCATTGAGCTACGCCCGCAGTGCGCGGTGAAAGTCTATGCGGTTGGCCCGGTGTTGCGCAATGGCGGCCACCGCATCCGCGAGGGGTCAGAGCCCTTTCCTCGCGGAAAGGGATCCGACCCCGGCGGTTGCTGCTTAGAACGTGCCGCTGAAGTTGGCGAACAGGGTGGCGTCCTGCGCGCGCTTCTGGCCGGTCGACGCGCTCAGGCCGAAGTTGCTCTGCAGGCCGAACAGTTCGGTGCGGGCACCCAGCACGACGGTGGCGTAGTTCTTGTCGAACTTCAGGCCCGGCACGCGGTAGCTGCCCAGTTCCGGCAGGGTCTGCAGCCAGGCGCTGGCCTGCTTGGTGTCCTCGAACTCGTGGTCGTAGGTCACCTGCGCGTACGGCTTGAGGGTGCCGCCATCGAAGCGGGCCTGCCAGCCGATGCGGCCGACGGTCGAATCGACATTCTGGCGGTCGTAGCCCAGCGCGGTTGCCAGCGTGCCGGCCGCGGCGCTTTCGGTGTAACCGTCGATCTTCACCTTCTGCCAGATCACCGAAGCGATCGGGCCGTGACGGAAGCCGCCTTCGGTGCCGAACTCGTAACCGGCGTTCAGGGCGGCGGTCAGGTTGCTGCCGTCCGGCGAACCACCATGCTCACGAGTGGCCGGGCCCAGCTGGACCTTGCGGTTCACGTCATAGGACAGCCAGGTGTAGCTGACCTGACCGTTCACCCAGATGCGGTCGCCGTACCAGCCAGCGAACAGACCGGCCGAGGTGTCCTTCTGGGTGAAGTCGCCACGGTTGTTGCCGAAGTCGGCGTTGAGGCGACCGAAACCGGCGAAGCCGCCGAACACCATGCCGTCGCGTGCCCAGTCGATACCGAACAGGCCGGCCGGGGCCAGCCCGTCGTACAGGTCGGCGTGGTCGTAGCGCTGCAGGTCACCGCGCACGCCCCCCCACCAGGACAGGCCGTCAGCCGGACGGCCGCCCAGGTGCATGCTGACCTGGTCGGCGCGCGAGCGGCCGATGGTCTGCGCCGAGTGGCTCAGCACCTGCTGCAGGCGCGGCGCTTCCAGCACCGAGACTGCGTACTGGCCCAGCAGCTGATGGCCGGCGGTGGTCGGGTGCACGCCATCGGCGAACAGGTAGGTGTTGGCCGCATCCGGGCTGACGTAGCTGGTCGGGTTGCAGGTCAGGATGCTCTGCGTCGAGTTGGCCGGATCGATCTTGCAGGCGGTGCTGGTGACGTTGGTGAAGCCGTACATGCCCGGGTTGGCGGTCACTTCACGCAGGATGCTGAAGGTATCGAGCGGAATGAACTCGATGCCCGCCTGCTTCAGGCCACCGTACAGGGCCTTGTTGTAGCCGGCCGACAGTGCGGTGGCGGCGGCGGCATTGGGGCCGCGGAACTGTGGGGTGATGCCCACATCCGGCAGGTTCGGTACCAGCACGTACTGGGCGCCGGCCTGCTTCAGCGCACCCACCAGCGCGATCTGGTCGGTGACCGCTGCGCCGATGATGCCCTGCACCTGGGCCTGCGACGCGCCACCTGCCGCCGCACGGGTGGCCGCGAACAGATCATTGGCCCCTCCCCATACGGTGTACAGGGCGTTGCCGTCAGCCTTGCCACCGTTCGCGGCAAGGTAGCGGGTTGCTTGCGACTTCAGCGACGGAATCACGCCCAGGCCACCGGCCTCGTCCACCGACACGCGGGCACCGCCGACTGCATAGTTGTCACCGCTCTGGCCGTTGCCGTTGGCGGCGCCATTGAGGCCATAGTAGTTGGCGACCTGCTGCGACCACACCCAACCCGGGTTGGTGGTGAACTGGCCGGTGACCGGACGCACATCGGCCGGCAGCAGCGGGCGGAAATAGCCGGCATCGGTCAGGCTGTCGCCGAAGAACACGGCCTTGGAATACGGGGATTCGCCTGCCATGGCCGGAACCGCGGCCAGCGCGATCGCGGCCGCCATCAGGGAGCGGATCGGGCGTTTGCTGAGCAGCATGTAAGAAACTCCTGTGGGGATATCGTTGAGGACCCGGCGGACGTACGCCGGCGCACGGTGAATGGTTTCACTGCGCCGCGTTTTGCTCACGCTGCGCCGCCGCATGGATTGTCGCCCGGCAGCGTCGGACAACGCTGTGCCGGGGCTGGCGGCCGAGGCAATTTGCAAGGGTTCCGATCCGCGCAGGCCGTAGGCGACAATGCGGCGATGAACATCCAGCTCAACGGCGAACCCCGTACCCTGCCCGCCTCGGCGACCCTCCACGATCTGCTGCAGGCCGAGCAGTTGCTGCAACGCCGGGTCGCGGTCGAGGTCAACGGCGAGATCGTCAGCCGCAGCCGCCATGGCGAGCACGTCCTGGCCGAGGGCGACGTGGTGGAGATCGTGCACGCGCTGGGTGGGGGCTGAGGCTGCGCGGGTGTTCAGGGGTCAGATCCCTTTGCCGGTGGCAAAGGGATCTGACCCCACGCTCGACCCCGCCCTCTACGTGACCCCATCTTCAGGCGGATAAGCGATAATTGCGCCATGAACGTTCATGTCTCCCCCGATTCGCTGGTAATCGCCGGCAAGACCTATGGCTCGCGGCTGCTGACCGGCACCGGCAAGTTCAAGGACCTGGAAGAAACCCGCCTGGCGACCGAGGCCGCTGGTGCCCAGATCGTCACCGTGGCCATCCGCCGCACCAACATCGGGCAGAACCCGGGCGAGCCGAACCTGCTGGACGTGCTGTCGCCGGAGCGCTTCACCATCCTGCCCAACACCGCCGGCTGCTACACCGCCGAGGACGCGGTGCGTACGTGCCGCCTGGCCCGTGAGCTGCTGGACGGCCACAACCTGACCAAGCTGGAAGTGCTCGGCGACCAGAAGACCCTGTACCCGGACGTGATGCAGACCCTGAAGGCCGCCGAGCAGCTGGTCAAGGACGGTTTCGAGGTGATGGTCTATACCTCCGACGACCCGATCCTGGCCAAGCGCCTGGAAGAGATCGGCTGCGCTGCGGTGATGCCGCTGGCCGCGCCGATCGGTTCGGGCCTGGGCATCCAGAACAAGTACAACCTGCTGCAGATCATCGAAGACGCCAAGGTCCCGATCATCGTTGATGCCGGCGTGGGTACCGCGTCGGACGCGGCGATCGCGATGGAGCTGGGCTGCGACGGCGTGCTGATGAACACCGCCATTGCCGGTGCGCGCAGCCCGGTGCTGATGGCCAGCGCGATGCGCAAGGCGGTCGAGGCCGGCCGCGAGGCCTTCCTGGCCGGGCGCATCCCGCGCAAGCGCTACGCCAGCGCCTCCTCGCCGGTGGACGGGCTGATCGGCTGATGACCAATCCTTTTGACAGCGCCGGTTCCAAGGCCCCGCCCAAGCCCTTCACCGTGAGCGAGGGCCGCCGCGAGGTGCGCAGCTTCGTATTGCGCCAGGGTCGCTTCACCCCCGCCCAGCAGCGCGCGTTCGACGAACGCTGGCCGCGCTTCGGCATCGATTACAACGGCCAGCCGCGCGACCTGGACGCCACCTTCGGCCGCCCGGCACACAAGGTGCTGGAGATCGGCTTCGGCAACGGTGCCGCGCTGCGCTTCGCGGCCCAGCACGACCCATCGCGCGACTACATCGGCATCGAGGTGCACGCCCCGGGCGTGGGCCGGCTGCTGAACGCGCTGGCCGAGGACGATGCCGACCACGTGCGCCTGTACCACCACGACGCGGTGGAAGTGCTGCAGAACGAGATCGCCGACGGCGCACTCGATGAAGTGCGCATCTACTTCCCGGACCCGTGGCACAAGAAGCGCCACAACAAGCGCCGCCTGCTGCAGCCGGCATTCGCCGAACTGCTGGTGCGCAAGCTGCGCCCGGGGGGCCGCCTGCACTGCGCGACCGACTGGGAAGACTACGCCGAGCAGATGTGGGACGTGCTCGACGCAACCGCCGGGCTGGTCAACCGCGCCGGCCCGCGGGGCAGCGTGCCGCGCCCGGACTGGCGCCCGCAGACGCACTTCGAGACCCGCGGCCAGAAGCTGGGCCACGGCGTCTGGGACCTGCTGTACGACCGCACCTGACGATCGCCTGAGGACGCCGCGCCCCACATGGATACCGCGCTGACGCTGACCAACGACATGAAGCTCGTGCTCGGGCTGGTCGGCTTCACGATGGCGATGTTCCTGTTCGAGCGCATCCGCGCCGACGTGGTCGCGCTGGTGGTGCTGGTGGTGCTTGGTGTCACCGGGCTGATCGCGCCGGAGGAGATCTTCGGCGGTTTCTCCGGTAACGCGGTGATGAGCATCATCGCCACCACCATCCTCGGTGCGGGCCTGGACCGCACCGGGGCGCTGAACCGGCTGGCGGCCTGGCTGCTGCGGCGCGGCCACGGTGTCGAGCAACGGCTGCTGATGATGACCACCGCCATCGCCGGCCTGAACTCCTCCTTCATGCAGAACCCGTCGGTGATGGCGTTGTATCTGCCGGTTGCCTCACGACTGGCAGCGCGCACCGGGCTGACGATGCAGCGCCTGCTGCTGCCGATCTCGGCGGCGATCGTGATGGGCGGTGCACTGACCATGGTCGGCAATTCGCCGCTGATCCTGCTGAACGATCTGCTGGCCTCGGCCAACAACAACCTTCCCTCCGGCCTGGCCACCATCGAGCCGCTGCGCATGTTCGCGCCGCTGCCGATCGGTGTGGCGTTGCTGATCGCTTCGTTGCTGTACTTCCGCTACTACGGCGACCGCAAGCTGATCGAAGAGGAAAGCCTGGTCAATGACGGGGTCACCCCGGCGCGCACCGAGAGCTACTTCGCCAAGACCTATGGCATCGAAGGCGATGTGTTCGAGCTGGTGGTGACCGCCGAGAGCCCGCTGGTGGGCATGACCCTGGGCGAGGCCGAGACCCTGCACGATGCGCCACTGCTGCTGGCCCTGAAGACCGGCAACGACACCCGCCTGGCACCGCCGGCGGAGATGCGCATCTGGGTCGGCAGTGTGCTCGGTGCGATGGGACCGCGCCAGCAGATCAGCGACTTCGCGCAGAACCAGTTCCTGCGCATGTCCTCGCGCCTGAAGCACCTGGGTGACCTGTTCAACCCCAGCCGCGCCGGCATTTCCGAGGCAGTGGTGCCACCGACCTCGAACGTGATCGGCAAGAGTGCGGCCGATCTGCGACTTCGCAAGGAGCGCGGCATCAGCCTGCTGGCGATCAACCGCGACAAGCAGGTGATCCGCGAGGACGTGCGCGACGTGCAGCTGCGCGCCGGCGACATGCTGGTGTTCCACAGCATCTGGACCGACCTGGCGCAGGCCGCGCGCAGCCGCGACTTCGTGGTGGTGACCGACTATCCGACCGGCGAGCAGCGCCCGCACAAGTTCAAGATTGCGATGGCGATCTTCGCGCTGACCATCCTGATCGCGCTGACCAGCAAGCTGCCGGTGGCGCTGACGCTGATGACCGGCGTGGCCGGCATGCTGCTGACCGGCGTGCTGCGTATGGACGAGGCGTATGCCTCGATCAACTGGAAGACGGTGTTCATGATGGCCGGGCTGATTCCGCTCGGCTGGGCGATGGACTCCAGCGGTGCGGCCGCGTGGGTGGCCGGCCATACCATCGACAAGCTGCCGACCGGCATTCCGGTGTGGGTGCTGGAGGTGGCGCTGGCGCTGCTGACCACGGCGTTCTCGCTGGTGATCAGCCATGTGGGTGCGACCATCGTGATGGTGCCGATCGCGGTGAACCTGGCACTGGCGGCGGGGGGCAACCCGACCGCGTTCGCGCTGATCGTGGCGCTGTCGGCGTCCAACAACCTGATGACGGCCTCCAACCCGGTGATCTCGATGATCACTGGCCCGGCCAACTACACCCCGCGCGAGATGTGGCGGGTCGGCGGCCCGCTGTCGCTGATCTATACCTGCGTGGTGGTGCTGATGATCAACCTGATGTTCTGAGGTTGGGGGCTGTTTGCAGGGCTGCGCCCTGCACCTGCAGAAGCGCCAGCAACAGCAACGGCAACAGCTGGCGGAGAACTGTCGAAACGCCATTCTGTGCCGCTGGTGGGTGTCGACCTTGGTCGACACGGTAGATCCACGCCATGCGTGGATGCCTTTGTAGCGTCGAGCCATGCTCGACTGCTCCTGGCTTGATGGGGTCAGAGCCGTTTTCCTGCGGAAAACGGCTCTGACCCACTAGCTGGCCTCAAGCCAGGTAGACCTGCCCGTCGCGCACGTCCACCGGCACCGCGCGCAGGCGGTCACCCTTGCACGGGCCGGCGATGCAGTCGCCGCTGTCCAGCGTGAACGAGGCGCCATGCGCGGCGCATACCAGGTGGCCCTCACGGCTCTTCAGGAACTGGCCTGGGGCCCAGTCCAGGCGGCGGCCAGCGTGCGGGCAGATGTTCAGGAACGCGCGCACCTGCGCGCCGTCGCGGTACAGCACCAGCGATTCGGCATCGCCATCGACCACCGCTTCGACCTCGGCAAACGCGCCATCGGCAATGGCATCAAGGGCGATCAGGGCAGCAGCGATAGTCATGGCGAAGGCTCGGACGGTAAACCGGAATTGTCGCATGCCTGCTCAGGTGACTGGCTGCGACATGAACACAAGTCATTGATCCGTAATAAGCACAGGCTATATTTAACGAGTTTTTCACTCAATGACAGTGGCGCGTCCCGATACTCTGTTTTCGCTGATCCCAGCCTATCGAGCCGCCATGTTCAATCGCGCATCCGCCTTCAACCAGTTCCGCACCCTGTTCGCGCCGCGTAAGCCGCGTCATCCGCTGGTGCGCGTCGCCGTGGGCCTGCTTGGCCTGGCGATCCTGGCGGCGATGGTGTTCATCGGTGTGTTCGTTGGCGCGGCGATGATCCTGGTCGGCCTGGCGTGGAAGCTGCTGGCTTCGCGCAAGCCGGGCGTTGCGCGTCCGGTTGACCCGACCGTGGTTGAAGGCGAGTATCGCGTGGTGCGCAAGCCGGTGTTGCCGGCCTCGCGCTGATCCAGGCCTTCCGCGCCCGCTGACGGCGGGCGCCATGCGTTCTAGACTGCGGGCACGCCCTTCCTGGATGCCCGCATGTCCGATGTCTCCGATGTGATCCCTGCCGTAGCCCTGCCGCGTGTACCGGTAGCCGGTGGCGGCAGCTTCCCCGTGCACCGCATCTACTGCGTCGGCCGCAATTTCGCCGACCACGCCCGCGAAATGGGCGCGGCGGTGCCGGCCGCCGATGACCGCGGCCGCCCGATGTTCTTCAGCAAGCCGGCCGATGCGATCGTGGTCGGCCACGACGATGCCATCCCCTACCCGCCGGCAACCGCCAACCTGCACCACGAAGTGGAACTGGTGGTGGCGATCGGGCGCGATGCGCCCACCGGCGAGCTGGCCGTGGCCGACGCCGATGCGCTGGTCTATGGTTACGCCGTCGGCCTGGACCTGACCCGCCGCGACCTGCAGGCCGCGGCCAAGGACAAGGGCCACCCGTGGGACGCGGCCAAGGGCTTCGACGCCTCCGCGCCGATCAGCGAAATCGTCCACGCCGAGGAAGTCGGCGACCTGGCCGCGCTGAACCTGTCGCTGGAGGTCAACGGCGAAGTGCGCCAGCAGGCACTGCTCGACCAGATGATCTGGAACGTGCCGGAGATCCTGCATGAGCTGTCCAAGCTGTGGCAGCTGCGTGCCGGCGACCTGGTGTTCATGGGCACCCCGTCCGGGGTGGCTGCGTTGAAGCCCGGCGACCGCTTCAGTGCCCGCCTTGAAAACGTGGCCGAGCGCCACGGCGTGATCGCCGGCTGACATCACCTGCGCTACCCTGCGCGCTGTCCACTTCCCCACCGGAGAAAAACAACAATGGGAATGCTCACCGAGTTCAAGGAATTCGCCATGCGCGGCAACGTCATTGACCTCGCCGTCGGCGTGGTGATCGGCGCGGCCTTCGGCAAGATCGTGACGGCGCTGGTCGAGAAGATCATCATGCCGCCGCTGGGCTACTTGATCGGGCGCGTGGATTTCTCCAGCCTGGCCTGGACGTTGTCGCCAGCCCGGCTCGGACCGGATGGCAAGGAGATCCCGGCGGTGGTGGTTGGCTACGGCGACTTCATCAACACCGTCATCCAGTTCGTGATCGTGGCTTTCGCGATCTTCATCGTGGTCAAGGCGATCAACCGGCTGTCGCGGAAGAAGGAAGCTGCCCCGGCGGCGCCGGCCGAAGAAGTGGTGCTGCTGCGCGAGATCCGCGACAGCCTGAAGAAATGAGGTATCGGGCGCCTATGGGCGCCCCTCCCACCTGTAGAGCCGAGCCCACGCTCGGCTGATCTGCAAAAGGCAGCCGAGCATTGGCTCGGCTCTACAGAAGCAGGCGAAAGCCCCGTCCTGGCGGGGCTTTCGCTTTGCCGGTCATGGCGGAAAACAGCGTTCGCGCCAGCCATGACCTCCCGCCCATGCGCCGGGCTGAACGACTGTTAAGCTCCAAGGCTTAGGTCCCTTCCCGGAGTTGTCCATGCGTCGCCGCGTCCTTGCCATCGCATCCTCCCTCGCCCTGCTGGCCGCCCCGGCCTTCGCGGCGCCGCACACCACTACCCTGCCCCCGGCGTCGCTGGCCACCGCCGCACAGCTGCGCGACCAGGCGCTGGCCGATGACACCGGCTGGAAGGTGGTCGAGTCGCTCACCACCGAGATCGGTCCGCGCATCGCCGGCAGCGAAGCCGACGCCCGCGCCGTGGCCTGGGCCGAAGCCAAGTTCAAGGCCCTCGGTTTCGACAAGGTGTGGAAGGAGCCGGTGACATTCCCGAAGTGGGAGCGGCGCAGTGAACACGCCGCCGTGACCGGCAGGAACCCGCAGCCGCTGCAGATCACTGCGCTGGGCGGCAGCCCAGGCGGCACCGTGGAAGCCGAGGTGGTGCGCTTCGCCGACCTGGCCGCGCTGCAGGCCGCACCGGCGGGTTCGCTGAAGGGCAAGATCGCCTTCGTCGATTACCAGATGCTGCCGTTCCGCGATGGCCGCGATTACGGCCGCGGCGGTGCGATCCGCAGCAAGGGGCCGTCCGAAGCGATCCGCAAGGGCGCGGTCGGTTTCCTCATGCGCTCGGCCGGTACCGACTCGCACCGCGTGCCGCACACCGGCATCACCCGTTTCGATGAGGGCCTGACCCCAGTGCCGTCGGCCGCGCTGTCGGTGCCCGATGCCGACCAGCTGGCCCGCCTGCTGGCGCGTGGCAGCACCACGGTGAAGATGGCATTGGATTGCGGTTGGGATGGCACCGCCACCTCCTACAACGTGATCGGCGAGATCACCGGCCGCAGCCTGCCGAAGGAAGTGGTGGTGATCGGCGGTCACCTGGATTCATGGGACCTGGGCACTGGCGCGGTGGATGACGGCGCGGGCGTGGGCATCACCATGGCCGCCGGCCACCTGATCGGCCAGCTCAAGCAGGCACCGAAGCGCACCATCCGCGTGATCGCCTTCGCCAATGAGGAACAGGGGCTGTATGGCGGCAAGGCCTATGCCGAAGCGCACGCGAAGGACGTGGCCCTGCACCAGCTGGCCGCCGAGAGCGATTTCGGCGCAGGCCGCATCTACGCCTTCAATACCGGTTCGCCGAATCCGGACGGCTCGCGTGAAGCGACGAAGCAGATTGCCGAAGTGATGAAGCCGCTGGGCATCGAGTACCAGGCCGACAAGGGTGGCCCGGGCCCGGACGTCGGCCCACTGGCCGCCAAGGGCGGTGCGTGGGCGTGGCTGGCGCAGGATGGCTCGGACTACTTCCACCTGCACCACACCGCCGACGACACGCTGGACAAGATCGACCCGAAGGCACTGGCGCAGAACGTAGCCGCGTACACCGTGTTCGCCTACCTGGCGGCGGAAGCGGATGGCAGCTTCGGCAGCGAGGCCAAGGCGACCACGCCGCCGAACGAATGATGCTGTAGCGTCGGGCCATGCCCGGCGAGCGCAGCGGGAAAAGTGGTGCGAACCGCGGTTCCCACCCACCGGGCAATGGCGTGGATCAGAGCCCTCGCCCTTGGCGAGGGCTCTGACCCCGATCCTGTCAGCCTTCCCACACGCTGGTGTTGCGCACGCCCAGCAGTTTCGGGTTGAACAGCGGATCCTTGCCGGCCTGGCGATGCTGCTCGTAGTCACGCAGCGCCGCCAAGGCCGGTTTCTGCAGCAGCAGGATGGCGATGATGTTCAACCAGCTCATCAGGCCGACGCCGATGTCACCCAGCGACCAGGCCACCGTTGCACTGTTCACCGCCGAGTACCCGGTCGCTGCCAGGAACAGCAGCTGGAAGCTGCCCATCACCCACGGCGTCGGCCGATCGCGGCACAGATAACTGACGTTGGTCTCGGCCATGTAGTACAGCGCGAGGATGGTGGTGAACGCGAACGGCAGGATCGCCAGCGCTACGAACGAACGGCCGAAGCCCGGGAGCGCGGATTCCACCGCATGCTGCACGAAGCGTGGCCCGGCCTCGACACCCGGCAGATTGCCCAGTAACAGGCGCGCCTCATCCGGAATGCCGTTCACCGCGGGGTCGTAGACGTTGTACAGGCCGGTGGACAGGATCAGGAAGGCGGTCGCACTGCACACCACCATCGTGTCGATGTAGACCGAGAACGACTGCACCAGGCCCTGCTTGACCGGATGCGAGACTTCCGCGGCGGCGGCCGGATGCGCACCACTGCCCATGCCGGCCTCGTTGGACAGCACGCCGCGACGCACGCCCCACTGGATAGCGGTACCGATCATCGCGCCGAACGCTGCGTCCACGCCGAATGCACTGCGCAGCACCAGCATGATCACCTCCGGCACCTTTTCCGCGTTGAGCACCATCACCAGCGCCGCAACCAGCAGGTAGGCCACGGCCATCAGCGGCACCACCCATTCGGCCACGCGCGCAATGCGCCGCACACCGCCGATGAGGATGGCACCCAGCACCACCAGCAGAACCGCGGTGGTGGTCATCACCGGGACGTCCCAGGCTTCGTTCACCGCGCTGGTGATCGCATTGGACTGGGTGCCAGCCAGCATCGCGCCCGCCAGCACCGTCACCAGTGCGAACAGCACTGCATACCAGCGTTGGCCGAGGCCTTTTTCGATGTAATACGCAGGGCCGCCCCGGTACTGCCCCTTGCCGTCGCGATCCTTGTAGATCTGCGCGAGCGTGGATTCGATGAAGGCACTGGATGCGCCAAGGAAGGCGACGATCCACATCCAGAAGATCGCGCCGGGGCCGCCGAAGGCGATGGCCATGGCGACGCCGGCGATGTTGCCGACGCCCACGCGGCTTGACAGCGAAATGGACAACGCCTGGAACGGCGACACGCCGGCATCGGAGCGCTCATGGCGGAACATCAGGCGCAGCATGTCCGGCAACGCACGCAACTGGATGAAGCGCGTGCGCACGCTGAAGTACAGGCCGGTGAGCAGGCACAGCACCACCAGGTAGGGACTCCAGACGACGCCAAGGATCGTGTTGACGATGGATTCGATGTTCATCGGCGGCCCCTCAGAAGAACATGCCCAAGGCAATCTGGGGGCTGACGATATGGCTGGTGTTGCGGCCCGCCACGCTGAACTCCACGCCGGCGATCAGGCCCAGCGTCGGGCTGAAGTGGTACTCCACGGCCGGCGCCAGGGTGACGCTGCGGCTGGCCGGGCGATGCTCTTCGATCCGTTCGATCGCACCGCTGCTGTTGCGTGCGAAGCCGCTGAGGCGCTGGCCTGTCTCGCGGCTGGCGGCCACCTCCATCACGCCCACCCAACGCGAATTGAAGCTGTACTCGGCGCCGACCGACAGGCCCAGCACCGACCCGCGGGAGATATGTCCCTGGAAGCTGTCATCGGTGCCGTAGACGCTGGTGCCGGATATGGCGGTGCGCGACGGTGCCGGCCCGGCACTGAGCTGGGCACGCCAGCGCACGGGGCGGTCATTGCCCAGCCACACGACCTGCTGCACGCCCAGCGCTGCAGTGGTGCGCTGAACGCCGTCGCCCTGCGCATCGAGCGGATTGCCGGCGATGCGATCGTGGCTGCCGGTGCTGAAACGCTGCACCAGCGCGACCGAGATGGCCGGACGGGTGCCATCGGCATTCGGCGCCTGCAGCAGGTACTGCAGCCGCGCGGTGGTGTCACCGGCACGGAAGCCGCTGCTGCGCGCACCGCCGGACTCCGAGCGCGATGCACTGAGATTGACCTGGCCCATCACCCGGTCGCTGAAGCCATAGATGATCGGCACCACCGTGGCCCATGCACCGCTACGTTGCCCACTGCGGCGGCGATGGCCGCCATCGTCGTAATGATCGCGACTGTCGATCCGCACCAGATAGGGTTCGATGTACCAGTTGCCCTGCGGCAGGCCGGCCGGATTGGGGGTGATCAGCGGGCCGGTGAAGTTGACACCGTCAAGACTGCGTTCGTCAGCCGCTGCGTGGGCACTGGCAAGGACGTTGGCCAGCACCAGCAATGCGACGAGGATACGGCGAGGATGATGCATGACAGCCACTCCTGGACAGCATGGGATGGAATTCCACCCTGCGTCGCCAGAAGCGGCTGACCAATAAGGAAACTTTCAAAACATCATGCGTGCTTGACGCAATTGCCGGCCCCGGAAGGGGTCAGAGCCCTCGCCTGCGGCAAGGGATCCGACCCCGAACATGGCGAGCCGCTGGGGTCGGATCAGCCGCGACGGCTGGCCCATTGCGCCAGCAGTACCGCCGTGGCCGAGGCTACGTTCAGGCTCTCCACCGCGCCGCTGCCGGGAATCGAGACCTGCAGGTCGCACGCCCCCGCCAGGCTGCGGTCCATGCCCTCGCCTTCGGCACCCATCACATACACCAGGCGGGCCGGCAGCGAGCTGCGGAACACGTCATCACCGCCCTCGACCAGGGTCGCGGCCAGGCCGAAACCGGCTGCGCGCAATTGCGCCATTGCCTGATCGGTCTCCGGCAGCTGCACCAGCGGCACCGCTTCGGCACCGCCTTCGGCAACGCGCGCGGCGGCGCCGGACAGGGCCAGCGTGCTGCCGGCCGGCAACAGCAGCGCCTTGGCACCGAAGTGCGCGGCCGAGCGCAGGATCGCGCCGAGGTTGTGCGGGTTGCCCACGCCATCGAGCCACAGTGCCAGCGCCGGGGCCTCGCCGACCTGCTCCAGCCACTGCGCCAGCGGCAGTGCAGGTGCACGCAGCACATCAGCCACCACCCCTTCGTGATGGGTGGTGCCGGCGAGCTTGTTCAGATCGCCATCCTCGACCACGCGGTAGCCCACGCGGTTGGCAACGCACCACTTCAACAGCGGCTGCAGGCGCGGGATGCGTGCTTCCAGCAGGTACAGCTTGCGCAGCGCCTGCGGCCGCGCTTCGAACGCAGCCAGCACGGCATTCAGGCCGTACAGACGCAGCTCATCGCTGCCACCGCGCCCACCACCGCCCGTGGCCGGCACCTCCGGGCGCGGCAACGGCGTTGCGCGCGGCGGACGGGCGGACGGGCGGCGGTTGTTCCAAGGGTTGTTCACTTACACACTCTCCTGCTTGCGCTGGCGCCAGAAATCGGCGTTCTTGATGCCCAGGGCATCAGGGTCGAACACCGGATCCAGGCCCAGCTTCTTCTGTCGTTCGTAGTCACGCAGGGCCAGCATCGCCGGCTTCTGGATGATGAGGATGGCGATGATGTTCAGCCAGGCCATCAGGCCGACGCCGATGTCGCCCAGCGCCCAGGCCAGGGTGGCATTGTGGAACGCGCCGAACACCACCATGCCGATGATGCCCAGGCGCAGCAGCAGCACGGTCAGCGGCCGCTTCCTGTTGTGGTTCACATAGCTGAGGTTGGTCTCGGCCATGTAGTAGTACGCCATGATGGTGGTGAAGGCGAAGAAGAAGATGGCCACCGATACGAACGCCGAACCCCAGCCCGGCAGCACCGCTTCCACGCCGGCCTGGGCGTAACCGGCGCCTTCCGGAATGCCGGCCAGGCCCTGGAAGATCGGCGCGGCGCCCTCCACCGGCGAGTACACGTTGTAGGTACCGCTGGCCAGGATCAGGAACGCGGTGGCGGTGCACACCATCATGGTGTCGAAGTAGATCGCGAAGGCCTGCACATAGCCCTGCTTGGCCGGATGCGAGACTTCCGAGGCGGCCGCCGCGTGCGGGCCCGAGCCCTGGCCGGCTTCGTTGGCGTAGATGCCGCGCTTGATGCCCCACTCCACGGCCAGGCCCATCATCGCGCCGAACGCGGCATGCGTGCCGAAGGCGCTCTTGAAGATGATGCCGAACATTTCCGGCACGCGGTCGTAGTTGATGATCATGATGATGATGGCCATCAGGATGAAACCGGCAGCCATGAACGGCACCACCACCTCGGCGAAGTTGGCGATGCGCTTGACGCCACCGAAGATCACCACGCCCAGCAGCAGCGCCACCACGATGCCGATCCCCAGCTTCAGCGCCTGCACCGATTCCATGCCGAAGGCCTGGCCATCGAGCGGACCGCACAGCGCGGTGCCACGGCAGGCGTTGATGATGCTGTCGGCGATGGCGTTGGCCTGCACGCCCGGCATCAGGAAGCCTGCGGCGATGATCGTGGCGATGGCGAAGGCCAGCGCGTACCACTTCAGGCCCATGGCTTTTTCGATGTAGTACGCCGGGCCACCGCGATAGCGGCCTTCGGCGTCCTTGGTCTTGTAGATCTGCGCCAGGGTGCATTCCACGTACGAGGTGGACGCGCCGAGGAAGCCCATCACCCACATCCAGAAGATCGCACCGGGACCGCCGAATGCGATGGCGGTGGCCACACCGGCGATGTTGCCGATACCCATGCGGCCGGCCATCGACATGGCCAGCGCCTGGAACGAGGACACACCGGCGTCGGATTTCTCACCCTTGACGGTGAGGCGGCACATCTCGAGGAACCCCCGGATCTGCATGAAGCGCGTGCGCAGGCTGAAGAACAGGCCGGCGCCCAGGCACACGAAGATCAGTGCCTTGCTCCAGATGATGCTGTTGATGAAGTGTACGGTTGCTTCCACGCGCGCTCTCTCCAGTCGGCGGGTTGTAAGGACGTCCCGTCGGCTGGAGGGGACCGGTCGATTCTCCCTGATCGAAGGCCGCTGCGGTAGCGCCATTGGTCGCGCCGGGCCATGACCGGAGAGCGGAGAAGGGGTCAGATCCCTTTTCCACTGGAAAAGGGATCTGACCCCGGGCCGTTCAGGGCAGCTGCGTGCGCACCCGGGCGAAACGGCGCAGGTCGTGCAACACGCCGCGCTTGTAGACCGCACAGCGCTCCACGCCCTCTTCCTGGAAGCCGTTCTTCTCCAGCACCCGGGCCGAGCCGAGGTTGAAGTCGACCACGGTGGCCTGCAGCCTGAACAGGCGCAGCTCATCCATCACCCACGGGGCGAACAGGCCGACCACGCGGGTCATCAGGCCGTGCCCCCAATAGGCCCGGCCCAGCCAGTAACCCAGTTCGGCGGTATGCCCACGCTCGGCCAGCCCCTGTTGGGCACCGACGCTGCCACAGGCCTGGCCGTCGATCTCGATGGCCAGGTTCAGGGTGCTGGGGGCCAGTACGCGGCCCGCGAGGAAGGCCTCGCCATCCTCGCGCGTGTACGGATACGGGAAGCGGTCGCGCAGGCCGCGCGACACCTCGGCGTCGTTGGCGTGGCGCAGCAGGGATTCCAGGTCGCCGGGCTGCCACGGGCGCAGAGTGAAGCCTTCTCCCTGCAGTGGTGGGGTCAGAGCCCTTTCCCCTTGGGAAAGGGATCCGACCCCGTCGACAGGCCGGTCAGGCATGACCACCCACCGACGGCGATTCCGCTTCCTGCTTCTCCAGCTCGCGCTTCACCGCTTCCGGCGAACGGGTGTACGGCGCCAGCCGCGCGTAGAACGCCGGCACCACGAACAGCGACAGGAAGGTCGAGAGGGTCACACCGAAGATAATCACGATGCCGATCGTGCCACGGCTGGCCGAACCAGGACCACCGGCGACCACCAGCGGGATCGCGCCGACCACGGTGGCGATCGAGGTCATCAGGATCGGGCGCAGGCGCACCATCGCCGACTCGATGATCGCCTCGCGCACGCTGCGCCCATCGTCGCGCAGCTGGTTGGCGAATTCGACGATGAGGATGCCGTTCTTCGCGGCAAGGCCGACCAGCATCACGATGCCGATCTGGCTGAACAGGTTCACGGTACCGCCACTCACCCACAACCCGACCAGCGCGCCGAGTACGCCCAGCGGCACGGTCAGCATGATGGTGAGCGGATGGATGAAGCTCTCGAACTGCGCCGCCAGCACCAGGTACACCACCAGCAGCGCCATCGCGAAGGTCAGCAGCACCGCGCCGCCGGCGCTCTGGTACTCGCGCGATTCGCCCTTCCAGTTCACCTGCGCGTACTGCGGCAGCTCTTCCTGGGCTACGTTCTGTGCCCAGGCAATGGCTTCGCCCAGCGGATAACCGGGCGCCAGGCCGGCACTGATGGTGATCGAGCGCAGTCGGTTGAAGCGGTTCAGGGTGCCGGCCTCGGCCACTTCACTCAGCGTGACCAGGTTGGACAGCGGCACCAGCTCGCCGGAGTTGGCGCGCACGCGGATCGCGGCCAGGTCGGCCGGGCTGGCACGACCATCGCGACCGGCCTGCACCAGCACGTCGTACTCCTCGCCGTTGTCGACGAAGGTGGTGACGCGACGCGAGCCCATCATGGTTTCCAGCGCCGAACCGATCGCGGTGACCGGCACGCCGAGATCGGCCGCACGCTGGCGGTCAATGTTCACCCGCATCTGCGGCCGGGTTTCCTTGTAATCGGAATCGGGGCCGACCAGGCCGGGATTGTCGGCCATGCGCAGCAGGATGCGGTCGCGCCACTGCGCGATCTCGGCATATTCCGGGCCGCCCAGCACGATCTGGAACGGTTGGCCGCCGCTGCGCACCAGGCCACCACCCACCTGCGTGCGTACGCGCACGCCGCGGATGGTATCCAGTTCCTTCTGCAGTTCGTTGGCGACTTCGGGCGTACCCTCGCTGCGCTGGCGCCACGGCTGCAGGAAGATGCTGACGCGGCCGGTATGCATTTCCTCGCTGGCGCCCCAGCCGCCCGGCACGCGGGGGTTGGCACGCACGATCGGCTTGTCCGGGCCGACATGCGGTGCCAGCAGCGCTTCCACCTGCTGCACCTGCTGCACGGTGTAGTCGTAGCCGGCGCCTTCCGGGCCGTCGATCATGATCTGGAACGAACCACGGTCTTCGGCTGGCGCCAGTTCCGACGGCAGCAGCTTGAGCAGGCCCCAGCTGGCGGCCAGCGCAGCCACCATCACCAGCAGGTAGATCCAGGTGCGGTCGACATGGTGATCGAGAACCCGCCCATAGGCACCCGCAAGGCGTTCCAGGTTGCGGTTGATGAAGCCGTGCAGGCCTCGCGGGGCCTGCCCGGTATGCGGCTTGAGCAGCTTGGAAGCCATCATCGGCGTCAGTGTGAGCGCAACGAACGCGGACAACGCCACGGCAGCGGCCAGCGCCACGGCCAGTTCGCGGAACAGTCGCCCGGTGTTGCCCTCCAGGAAGCCGACCGGCAGGAACACCGCCACCAGCACGGCAGTGGTGGCGATCACCGCGAAGGCGACCTGCGCGGTGCCGCGCTTGGAGGCCACCAGCGGTGGTTCGCCCAGGTCGATGCGGCGCTGCACGTTTTCCACCACCACGATCGCATCGTCCACCACCAGGCCGATGCACAGCACCAGCGCCAGCAGGGTCAGCAGGTTGATCGAGAAGTCGAACGCATACAGCGCGATGAACGCCGCCACCAGGCAGACCGGCACCGTCACCGCCGGAATCAACGCGGCGCGGAAGCTGCCGAGGAAGAGCCAGATCACCGCCAGCACCAGGATCATCGCTTCCACCAGGGTGGCGTAGACGCGGTCCACTGCAGCTTCGATGAAGGTGGTGTTGTCGAAGGCGACGAAGATCTGCGTGCCCTTGGGCAGGGTCAGCGCCACCCGCTCGGCCTCAGCGCGCGCAGTGCGTGCCACGTCCAGCGAGTTGGCGGTGGAGGTCTTGACGATGCCCAGGCCGATGCCGGGCTCGCCGTTGCTGCGGTAGTACGCGCGGCGTTCGGCCGAGGCCAGCTCGATCTTCGCCACGTCGCCCATGCGCACCACGTAGCCGTCGCGGCCCTTGCCCAGCGGGATGGTCGCGAAATCCTCGGGCTTGATGTAGTTGCGTTCCACGCGCAGGGTGAAATCGCGGTCGGTCGACTCGATGCGGCCGGCCGGCAGCTCCACGTTCTCGTTGCGCAGTGCGGTTTCCACGTCGCCGGTGGTCAGCCCGCGCGCGGCCAGCTGGTCACGGTCCAGCCAGATCCGCATCGCATAGCGCTGGCGGCCGCCGATGCGGACCTGGGCCACGCCATCGAGGCTGGAGAAACGATCGACCACGTAGCGGTCGGCGTAGTCGCTCAACTCCAGCGTGTCCATGGTCGAGGACACCATGTTGAACCAGATGATCGGGTCGGCATCGCTCTCGACCTTGGCAATCTCCGGTGGCCGCGCCTCTTCCGGCATGCGGTCGGCGACGCGGCTGACCGCATCGCGCACGTCGTTGGCCGCCGCTTCGATATCACGGTTGGAGGTGAACTCGATGCTGACCTGCGAGCGGCCGTTGGTGCTGCGCGCGTTGATCGTATCGATACCTTCGATGCCGGCCAGCGCATCTTCCAGCACCTGGGTGATGCGGCTTTCGATGACCGCCGCCGACGCGCCGGTGTAGTCCACCGACACCGAAACGATCGGAGGGTCGATGGCGGGCAGTTCGCGCAGGGTCAGGCGGGTGAAGGACATCACGCCCAGCACCAGCAGCAACAGGCTCATCACCACGGCGAACACCGGCCGCTGGATGGAGATGTCGGACAGCTTCATCCGCCGTGGCCCTCGGTCGCGACCGGCGCCGGCGCGTCAGCCGGTTTGGCGCCAGAGGCCGGTGCGGCGTCCTTCGCAGCGACCTTCAGGCCCGGGCGCAGCTTGCCGGTGCCATCGACCACGATGCGCTGGCCTGCTTCCAGGCCCTGCCGGATCTCGACCACGCCGGCACGGCGCGCGCCGGTTACCACGTCCACCCGCTCGACGCTGTCGTCGGCCTTGATGCGGTACACGAAGGTATCGCGGCCGACCTGTACCACGGCGATTTCCGGGACCACCAGCGCCGGGCGCTCGGGGCGGAACAGGCGCACGTCCAGCAGCATGCCCGGGCGCAATGCGTGGTCGCCATTGGCGAAATCGGCGCGCACGGTCACCGCACGGGTGGCCGGATCGATACGCGCATCGATGGTGCTGACCACGCCCTCGAAGGTGCGACCCGGCCAGGCCACGCTGGTGGCACTGACCTTGTCACCAACGCCCAGCGCAGCCAGCTCCACTTCCGGCACCTGGAAATCGACATGCATGTGCTCGATGTCGTCGAGCGTGGCGATGACCGTGGTCGGGGTCAGCAGCGATCCCGGACTGACCTGGCGGATGCCAAGCACACCGGCAAAGGGCGCACGCACACGGCGGTCGCCAATGTCTGCCTGCATCTGCATCACGCGCGCCTCGGCGGCGTCGCGGATCGACTTCTGCGTATCCAGCGTGGCGCTGGACACCAGCCGCTGGGCGGCCAGTTCGCGCTGGCGCTTGTACAGCTGATCGGCTTCATGGAAAGTGGCCTGCGCCTGCACCAGTGCGGCTTCCTGGGCCTGCCCGCGCAGCGTCACGATCGGCGCACCGGCCGCAATGTGCTGGCCGCTCTCGAAGTGCACTTTCTCGACGATCTCGCTGACTTTGGCAGTGACGCTGATCGACTCGCGCGCCCTGGCCGTGCCCAGTGCCTGCAGGGTGTCGTTCCACTGCGTGGGCTGCACGACCTGCGCGGTGACCGGCACCGCTTCGCCCTGCCGACGTGCGGCGGCCTCCTGTTTGCCTGCGCACCCGGCCAGCACGGCCAGGCTGAGGCCGAGGGCCAGGGTCGAAGCGATACGAGCCAACATGAACGGTCCTGATTGATCCACGGCCGCCGAGTGTAGGCAAGTGCCCATAAAAGCGGTATGTGCCAAGCGTTTACCGGCGTGGAACCTAGGCTGCGATAGCGCCTTGAACCCGTTCCGTGCAAGGCTGCCATGGGCAGTGTCGGCGTGTGTCGGGGTGTATCCAGTGGTGCACCACCGCGGCCGTCATCGTAGAGTCGAACCTGCCCGACCGAGGGCGTCGGGCGGGGACGGATCCTGGCGGGGATCCGGCCCCGTTTTTTTATGCCCGGCGGATCAATACCGGTAGTTCAACTTCATCCACACGCTCCGCCCCGGCTCGTTGATCCGCACCGGGTCGGCCGGGAAGCCGAAGTCGGCGCTGCCGGCCAGGTTCAGGTGCTCGCTGTAGGCGCGGTCGAACAGGTTGTCGACGCCGGCGCTGAGCTGCAGCTGCGAACTGAAACGGTACGCGGCATTGAGCGCGAAGGTGGCAAACCCGGCGCTCGGCCCGAGGTCCTGCGCGACCACGTTGCCCTGTCCATCTGCGACACGATGCTGATGGGTCACCGCGCGCAGCAATGCGCCGGCACTCCAGCGCTGGCCCTCCCAGTTCGCGCTCAGGCGTGCTTCCAACGGCGGCATCTGCGGCAGCGGACGCTGCTGGTCGCGGTTCTCTCCCCAGGCATAGGCCAGCGTGCCGCCCAGCTTCCACTGCTCGGTCAGGCTCACTTCCAACCCGGCCTCGGCACCGGCAATGCGCGCCTCGACGTTGCTGGCCTGGCTCATGCCCATCATGCCGCTGCCGTGGTAGGTGAACAGGATGTAGTCCTGGATCTGCCCGGCATAGGCCGAGACCCAGGCCTGCACGCGCGGTCCCTTGTACTGCAGGCCCACGTCGAGCTGGGTGGTGCGCTCGGGCTGGATGCCGGCAAACGCGTTCATTGCACCGGCCGGTCCGTGGTCGGGCGAGAACAGCTCCCAGTAGTCGGGCATGCGTTCGCTGTGGCCGAGGCCGGCGTACCAGGTCAGGCCGTCGGCCAGGTCCTGCTCGTAGCGCAGGAAGCCACTGCCGAGCCACGCCTTGCGCTTTTGCTCGGCCGTTGGGTTGGGCCGGCTGCCCATCATTCCACGGATCGACTGCCGCTCATCACGCACGCTGGCACGATCGATGCGCAGGCCGCTGATCCAGCGCTGATCGGTGCCGGCGCCGAGGGTCAACTCGGTGAAAACGCCATAGCGGCGGAAGCTGGCATCGGTCTGCCACGCCGCCTGGCGATAGGTGCCCCGGCCCATGCCCATTCGCCCACGATGGCGGCTGTCCTCGCCATCCACACCCGCCACCAGTTGCACGTCCTGCCAGCGCCACTCGGAACTGACCCGGCCGCCCTGGGTGCGTCGGTCCACGTTCGATGCCATCGGCATCGGCATCATGCTGTGCGGATTCGGCGTTCGCAGCGTGTAGTTGTCCATCACGTGGTCGGCCTCGTTGTAGTACACGTTGGCCTGCACTGTGTCCCAGGCACCCGGCAGATTGCGCTTCTCGAAGCGCGCGGCGTAGCTGGTGCGTTCGAACGCGGCACCGTCCATGCCGCGCCCCGCGTAGCGTGCGATCGCATCGCCGGCACCGGCAGAAATTTCCAGCAGCGTGTCGGCATCCGGCGTCCAGCCGATCGCCACGTCACCGTTCCACTTGCGCCACTTCGATGGCACCACATCGCCGTTGCCGTCCTTGTAGTCATCGGCTTCGGAACGGTTGCCGCTGGCGCGCACATAGCCGGTCGGGTTGCCCAGGGTCAGGTCCAGCACCTGGTCGTTGCGGTTGCGCGAACCGACCAGCGTACTGGCATCGGCACGCAGGCCCGGTTCCTCGAAGCGCGGTGTATCGCGTTCGAAGCGCACGGTGCCGGCCGAGGCACCTGCCCCCCAGCGCACGCTCTGCGGGCCCTTGATGATGGTCAGGCGGTCGAAGCTCTCCGGTGCGATGTAGGACAGCGGGTTGTCCATGCGCGAGGGGCAGGCGCCGATCAGGTTGCCGTCATTGCTGAGGATGTTCAGGCGCGAACCCAACATGCCGCGCAGCACCGGGTCACCGTTGGTGCCGCCGTTGCGGATGGCGGAGAAGCCAGGAACGGTCTTCAGGTAATCGGCGCCGTCACTGGCAGGGACCGGCTGCCGCGGCAGGCGTGGATCGGTCACCCAGTGCAGTGGCGACGAAGGCGCGGCGGCGGTGACCACCAGCGTATCGAGAGTGCGCGCCTCTTCGGCGGGCGCGGCATGGGCGAGCGTTGCAGCTGCGGCCAGGCCAAGGGCAACCGGCAGGCGCACGCAGGCGCCCGCGGGGCGGGAAGTCATTTTCATCGGAACAGCTCCAAGGTACGCACGCGCGCACGGCGCCCGGTCAGGCGTCGTGCGGCAGATTCGACAGGAAAATCAGCGGACGATGGAGGCGCGCGGTGGCCCACGCGCGGCGTGTGCCGGCCAGCGCAGTGCCGGTAGTACCTGCTGTGACCACGGGAATACCAGCCGCGGCCGCCACAGCAGTGGCAACAGCAGCACCAGTACAGCCAGCCACGGCAGCAGGCGCATGGCCAGCACGCAGTATTCGCAGGCTTCGCCATGCATGGCGTGGGGATCGGCCGGTGGGGTCGGACTCCGTTGCCCGTGCAGAGGGCTCTGACCCACTGCGGCAGCGTCGTGGTGCATGTGCGCGTGGTCCATGCCTGCCATCGCCGCGTGGTCCATCGGCGGCGCCTGCAGCGCGCGGCTGACCAGTGGCGCAAGCACCATCAGCAGCGTCGCCAGGACGGCGAGCTGCAGCAGGAGGCGCTGCGGGCGGGACAGGCGGGTCACCCCGCTAGTGTAGAGGCGGGTCCAGGGTTGCCCGTGCGACGAACCGTCGCAGGCGTTTGCGACACCCCGTCGCGGGGGTGTTCGGCAGGGCTGCGCCCTGCACCTGCAGAGACCACGTCCACGGCAAGAGCCCAAGCAACAGCAAAAGCGGTTTCCTGTGGGTAGGCGGGGTGGGTCCGGTTGCGGGGGACGCCGTAAATACGTCCATGCAGGCTCGGCTCACGCCCCCGCAACCGGACCCACCCCGCCTTCGACAGTCTTCTGCGGTCTGTTGAAACGGCTCTTGGGGTCAGATCCGTTTTCCGCAGGAAAACGGATCTGACCCCAGATGCATTTCCATATCTGACAGATTTCATCCACGCATGGCGTGGATCTACCGTGTCGACCAAGGTCGACACCTACCAACAGCCATCGGAATCTGTCAGAGGCGGGGCGGTGTGGGCAGGCAGGACCGTTGGCGCCATGGATGGCGCCATCGAGCCCCCAAGGATGGGTTTACGGCGTGTCCTGCCTGCCCACACCGCCCCGCCGCCCCACGGAAGCCAGCAGTTGCAGTTGCTTCGGCTTTTGCCTTTGATTCGGCAGGTGCAGGGCTGCACGCCCTGCTCGACCCACCTCACACCGTGATGGTCTGGGTCAGCGACTCCCAGGTCGGTGGCACCGGCCACACTGCGGCCTGGTTTCCATCCAGCACCCGCCGCAGGTCGCGCGGATCAATCTGTGGGGCCAGCACGTGCACCAGCTCCAGCGCGTAATCACGCAGCACGCGGTCGCGCGGCAACACCGCCCAGGCGATGCACTCGCTGATCGGATCCGGCGTCGGCCACGACCTCAGGTCTTCGTCATTGGAACTGACCGCCATCTCGGCCAGCAGGCCTACGCCCAGGCCCGTGCGCACGTAGGTCTTGATCAGGTCGGCATCGAGCGCGGTCAGCGCCAGGTCGGGCACCAGCCCATTGGCGGCGAAGGCGCGTTGCAGGGAAGAGTTCGGTCGGGTCGAGGATTCGTAGCTGATCAACGGCTGGCGGGCCAGCGCGGCCAAGTCCGGTGCGCGGCCGGCGCGGTCCAACGGGTGGCCCTTGGGTACCACCACCAGGCGCCGCCAGCGGAACAGCGGCACTGCGATGCCGTCGGTTGGCTCACCGCCTGCGGTACTGATGATGGCGATATCGGCGTCACCCTGGTTCAAGCGGTCCAGCGCGTCGGTTTCACCGGCCTGCTGCAGGTGCACGCTGACCTGCGGATAGGCCTGCTTGATCGCCGCCACCGCCGGCGGCAACACGAAGCGCGCCTGGGTGTGCGTGGTGGTCAGGATCAGCTGGCCCTGGCTTTCGCGCCGCTGGTTTGCCGCGTACGTACGGATGTTGTTGGCTTCGGCCAGCACTGCGCGGGCACGCGCGATGACTTCGGTTCCGGCCGGGGTAACCGACTCCAGGCTGCGCCCCTTGCGCACGAACAGCAGGAAGCCGAGCTCGTCCTCCAGCTGCTTGAGCTGCTTGGAGAGGCCGGGCTGGGTGGCGTGCACGCGCGAGGCGGCCAGCGTGATGTTCAGCTCGGCGTCGGCGATGGCTACCAGGTAGCGCAGCTGGGTCAGCGTCATGGGCAGGCAGGCGGCATGGGGCGGACGTCCACTCTAGGGTCAATTGCCGTCACCAGCTTATAACCAAAGGTTGTTTAAGAAAGGTATCTGGTCATTTCCGGGCGTCATATGCCGGCGCTACGGTCAGCCGGCAGCCGCTGGCCTGAACGGCCAGCCCTCTCCCCTTCGCCCGCCGTGACCCGTCGCGGCCCCGTTTCCGGAGCGCTCCCATGGCCCTGTACGACTCCATCCTCGATACCGTCGGCAACACCCCCATCGTCAGGCTGCAGCGCCTGGCGCCGCCACAGGTCAGCGTCTACGCCAAGGTCGAGTCGTTCAACCCGGGCGGCTCGGTGAAGGACCGCCTGGCGCTGGCGATCATCCTCGATGCCGAAGCACGCGGCCTGCTCAAGCCGGGCGACACGATCGTGGAGGCCACCTCGGGCAACACCGGCGTAGCACTGGCGATGGTCGCCGCCGCGCGCGGCTACAAATTCGTGGCCACCATGGTCGAAACCTTCTCGGTCGAGCGCCGCAAGCTGATGCGTGCCTACGGCGCCAAGGTGATCCTGACCCCGGCCGCCGAGCGCGGCAGCGGCATGGTGCGCAGGGCGGCCGAGCTGGCCGAGCAGCACGGCTGGTTCCTGGCCAGCCAGTTCGCCAACCCGGCCAACCCGGCGTATCACCGCAACACCACCGCTGCCGAGATCCTGCGCGACTTCGCCGGCAAGCGGCTGGACTACTTCGTCAGCGGCTGGGGCACCGGCGGCACGCTCACTGGCGTAGGCGAAGTGCTGAAGGTGGCACGCCCGCAGACCCGCATCATCGCCACCGAACCGGCCGGCGCCGCCCTGCTCAAGGGGGATGACTGGAAGCCGCACAAGATCCAGGGCTGGACCCCGGACTTCGTGCCGGACGTGCTCAACCGCGACGTGGTGGATGAACTGGTCTCGGTCGAAGACGATCGTGCAATCGCCACCGCGCGTCGCCTGGCCGCCGAGGAAGGCATCTTCGTCGGCATCTCCGCCGGCGCCACCGTGGCCAGCGCGCTGGACATCGCTGCCCGCGCTGAACCGGGCTCGGTGATCCTTGCGATGCTGCCGGACACCGGTGAACGTTACTTCTCCACGCCGCTGTTCGCCGATGTGAACGAAGGATCCGACGACGACTGGCTGGCCGGCCTGCCGTAACAGCAGGGGTCAGAGCCTTTTCCGTGCGGAAAAGGATCCGCCCCCTTCCCGCTTCAGCCTGCGTGAAGGCGTCGCCCGCCATCGTGCGCGAAGGCCGTTGGATCGCAGCGCGTGAGACGGTCATGACGCAGCATCGATGCCCTGTCCCCTACCGTGGGAACAGCCGGCGCAGATGCTGCGCGGATCACCTCACAGGCAGGAGACGGACGCATGAAGATCGAGGTTTGGCAGGGCGACATCACGACCCTGGCGGTGGATGCGATCGTCAACGCGGCCAATGAAACGCTGCTCGGTGGCGGCGGTGTCGACGGCGCGATCCATCGTGCGGCCGGGCCCGCCTTGCGGGCCGAATGCGAGCAGTTGCCGGAGCTGCGCCCGGGCGTGCGTTGCCCGACGGGTGAAGTGCGCGCCACCGGTGCCCATGCGTTGCCGGCGCGCCATGTACTGCACACGGTAGGCCCGGTCTGGCACGACGGCCAGCGCGATGAACCGGCGTTGCTGGCCAACTGCTACTGGAAGTCACTGCAGCTGGCCGAATCACTGGGCGTGCACTCCATCGCCTTCCCGGCGATCAGCTGCGGCGTGTATGGCTACCCGTTGTACCAGGCCGCGCAGATCGCGGTCACCGAAACACTGGCCTGGCAGCGCAGCCATGCGCAACCGATGCGCATCGTGCTGGTGGCGTTCAATACCGCAACGGCCAAGGCCTACCAGCAGGCGTTGAGCGCCGCCGGGCAAAGTGCTGACAGCGAACCGCGTGGGTCGCTGCTGCCGCCGCTGGGCGATGCGGGCCTTGCCGCCGCGCACTGAACCGTGGTGCTTCAGGTAAAAGAAAAGGCCGGGCATTGCCCGGCCTTTTCCGTTGCAGCGTAGTGCTCTTCCACGCACGGCGTGGATCACACTCAGCGACTGGAGGCTTCCACCGCGGCGGCATCATCGGCCACGGCGGCTGCATCGGCTGCGGCACGTGCCGCCGAGGCTGCGGCCCCGTCGGCGCTCGCGCCATCCACCTGCACGCGCACTTCCACCATGCCTGCGCCATTGTTCAGGCTGGACACATCGACGGTGTAGTGACCGGCCGGCAGGGTTTCTTCCAGGCGTGAATTGGTACCGTTGCCGCCGTCGTCGTCGGTCAGCTCGACATCGCCGCCAACCACGCGCAGCAGGGTATCGACCTGGCTGGAGATCGCATCCAGGCGCACATCGGCCGGGCGGTCCAGGGACAGCAGGAAGCGGCGGCGGCCATCGTTGTCGAGCATCGTGTACACGCTCCCCGACTTCGGCAGCGCCGTACCATCGCGCTCGACCAGATTGCCGGGCAGCTCGATGCGGGTGGCCGACAGGGTGAACATGCCGCTGACGCCGTCGCCCAGGCCACGCGCGGTCAGGGTGTACTTGCCCGGCTTCAGCGACAGGGTCAGGCGCGAGTTGGTGCTGTCACCGCCGTCGTCATTCTCGGCATCCACGCCCTGGCCCGACAGCTTCAGCACTGGATCGAAGACCTCCGACACCAGGCGGATCTCGTACAGGCCGGCCTTGTCCACCTGCAGGGTGTAGTCCTGGGAACCACCGGCCAGCATGTCGACGATCTCGCCGCTGCCCGCCAGCGGCTTGCCGTCGTACGGCACCAGCTTCTCGGCACGCAGGCGGTACGGACCATAGTCGGTCGAGCCGTTGGCGTTGACCGCCACCTGGTAGATGCCGCCACCGTTGGCACGGAAGGCCAGCGAGACGTCGCCTTCGCGCTCGTAGCCGGTGTTGCTGCTGGCCACCAGGCTGCCGTTGTTGAACACGGCAATCGAGCCACTCAACGAACCGGTCAGCTTCAGTCCGACCAGTTGCTTGTCTTCCAGCTTGATCTGGTAGAGCTGGTGGTGGCTGCCGTCGTTGTAGTTGATGCCGCTGCGCGAGGTGATCTCGCCGGATACCGGCTTGTCGAAATCGAGCGACGCGGCCTTGCCCGCATCCGCGCCGCCGCCGATGCGGTTGCAACCGCCGGCGACCAGGACCGTGGCTACGGCCAGTGTGATTGCTGCCAAACGCATGTTGTTTCTCCTTGGCCTTCCATGTGGTTCCCACGCACCGGCCAGGCGCATGGGGGCGGAAAAGATACCCGCAAAAGCAAACGCCGGCGTGATGCCGGCGCTGCCTTGTTCATCCAGCGATGGGACGGATCAACCGTTCCACTTGCCCAGCGCCGCCAGGCCGTTGTCCCTGGCGCGCTCGTACACGGTCTTCTGGGCAGCAGCGTAGTTGCCCTTCATGTCCTTGGCCCACAGCTTCAACGCGGCCTGCTGCATGGCGCGGCCGTAGGAGAAGCTCAGCGGCCACGGCAGGTTGCCCAGCTGGTTCATCGCGTTCAGGTGCTCGGTGGACTGCTCGTCGCTCTGGCCACCGGACAGGAACACGACGCCCGGCAGGATCGCCGGCACGGTGCTCTTCAGGCACATCACGGTCGACTCGGCCACTTCCTCGACGTCGGCCTGCTCATCGCAGCCCTTGCCGGAGATGACCATCGACGCCTTCAGGATGGTGCCTTCCAGCAGCACGTTCTGCTGATACAGGGCGTCGAACAGCGAACGCAGGGTGGCTTCGGTGACTTCGTAGCAGGTCTCGATGTCATGATCGCCGTCCATGATCACTTCCGGCTCGACCATCGGCACCAGGCCGCATTCCTGGCACAGCGCTGCATAGCGGGCCAGCGCATGGGCGTTGGATTCGATGCAGGTACCCGACGGGATGCTCTCGCCGATGTTGATGACTGCACGCCACTTGGCGAAGCGCGCGCCCAGCTTGTAGTACTCCTGCAGGCGCTCACGCAGGCCATCGAGGCCTTCGGTCACCAGCTCGCCCGGGCAGCCGGCCAGCGGGTGCGCACCCTTGTCCACCTTGATGCCCGGAATCATGCCGTGGTCGGCCATGTACTTGGCGAACGGCACGCCGTCCTTGGTCGACTGGCGGATGGTTTCGTCAAACAGGATGGCGCCGGAAATGTGCTCGTTGAGCTTCGGCGTGGTCAGCAGCAGCTCGCGGTAGGCGCGACGGTTCTCCTCGGTGTTCTCGATACCGACGCCGGCGAAACGCTTGGCGATGGTAGCGGTGGATTCGTCGATCGCGATGATGCCCTTGCCCGGTGCGACCATGGCCTGGGCGGTTTCAGCCAGCTGTTCGATGCTCATGTATTTCCTGTGGCGGGTGCGGGAAAAACACAAGTATAGCCCCGCGGCCCGTTGCCTCGCCGTGGAGGACAGGATGGAAACGCTTCCAATGTCCGCACCGGACACGCCGTGTCCTGCCGTCGGGGGTCAGGGCCCCTGCGGGATCTGACCCCGGGGTCGGATCCACAACGCGGCGCCGGCCCCAGGGCAGCACTACTTACAGGTCGCCCAGGCCGATGGCGCGGCCGTCCTCACCCACTTCCAGCAGGCGCAGGGTATTGGTGGCACCGTGGGTTTCCATGTGCTCGCCACTGGTGAACACGACGCGATCACCGGCCTGCAGCAGTTCCGATTCCACCAGCAGGCGGATGCTGCCGCGCGCGGCTTCACGCGGGGTCAGGCCGCGGCTGTCGAAGTTGATCGGGAACACATCGCGCATCAGCGCCATCTGCCGGCGCGCACCGTCATGGCGGGTCACCGCGAACACCGGCGCCTTGGCCCTGAAACGCGACAGGTAACGTGCGGTGCCACCGGATTCGGTCATCGCCACGATCGCGCGCACGCCCACGTGCTGCGACAGGAACATGGTGGCCATGGCAATCGCCTGGTCGGCACGTTCCAGGTTGCGCGGCGACGCGTTGAAGTCGGTCTCGGTCTGGAACTGGCGCTCGGCACCCAGGCAGATGCGTGCCATCGCCTCCACGGCCTTGACCGGGTAGGCGCCAGCGGCAGTTTCCGCCGACAGCATCACTGCGTCGGTGCCGTCGATGACCGAGTTGGCCACGTCCAGTACTTCGGCGCGGGTCGGGATCGGGCTTTCCACCATCGACTGCAGCATCTGCGTGGCGGTGATCACCACCTTGTTCTGCGCCAGCGAGGCCTTGATGATCTTCTTCTGCAGGCCCGGCAGCTCGGCATCGCCGATTTCCACGCCCAGGTCGCCACGGGCGACCATCACCACGTCGCTGGCCTCGACGATTTCTTCCAGGTTCTCGATTGCCTCGGTGCGCTCGATCTTCGACACCAGCGCGGCATCACAGCCGTGCGAACGGGCGATGTCGCGCGCATCGTTCATGTCCTGCGCATTGCGGCAGAACGACACGGCGATGAAGTCCACGCCAATCTTGGCAACGATGCCGATCAGCTCCTTGTCGCGCTCGGTCAGCGCACCCAGCGAGAGGCCGCCGCCCTGCTTGTTCAGGCCCTTGCGGTCGGACAACACACCATCGTTGAGCACGGTGTTGACGATACGGTCGCCCTGTACTTCCACCACCTGCAACTGCATCAGGCCGTCGTCGAGCAGCAGCACATCACCCGGGCCGACGTCCTGCGGCAGGCCGAGGTAGCTCACGCCCACCTCGCTGGCAGTGCCCGGGCCGGCGTTCTCGCTGGCGATCAGGTCGAAGCGGTCGCCCGCCTTCAGCTGCACCTTGCCTTCGGCGAAGCGCTCGATGCGGATCTTCGGGCCCGGCAGGTCGGCCAGGATGCCCACTTCCACGCCCACGCGGGCCGCAGCGGCACGCACTTCGGCGGCACGCTTGGCCTGGCCGGACGGATCGCCATGGCTGAAGTTGAGGCGCACCACGTTGACGCCGGCGCGGAACAGATCCTCCAGCACGCCCGGCGGGTCAGTGGCCGGACCGAGGGTGGCAAGGATCTTGGTGCGACGCTGACGCTCGAACATGGTGGATGGGCCTCTCCCGATAAAGAACGGAAATTAGCACATCCTTCACGCCGCATGTATACGGTTACAGCCTTGTGCCGCCTGACTTCGCGGGTCATGGAATGGACATCATCCGGACATACGCTGGCGCAGGGGGGCGGTTCTGTGGAGCCGAGCATGGGCTCGGCTCCACAGGAAGCTAGGCCAGCAGCGCTTCCAGCTGCGCCGGCTCACGTGCCAGCTGGCTGGCACCGGCTTCGGTCAATTCCGCCTCTCCGCCAAAGCCCCACAGCACGCCGACACTACGCAGGCCGTGGTGGCGCGCGCCTTCGATGTCCATGCGCCGGTCGCCGATCATCCAGCACTGTGCAGGCTGCACCTGCAGCCGGCGCAGTGCCTCGCCGACCAGTTCCGGCTTGTGGCTGCGCGAGCCATCCAGGGTTGAACCGACGATCTCCTCGAACAGCCCACCGAACGGCAGGTGGGCGAGGATGCGGCGCGCGTGCGGCTCGTTCTTGGCGGTGACCACCGCCAGCCGGTGTCCACGGCCATGCAGCGTGCGCAGCGTGCCTTCCACCTGCGGGTACACCGTGTGCTCGCGCCAGCCTTCGACGTCGAAGCGCTCCCGGTAGTAGCCCACAGCCTGTTCCACCCGCGCCGGTTCGACGAACAACGGCGCGAAGGTGGTGCGCAGCGAAGGACCGATCCAGCCCAGCAGGGTTTCCTGCGGCGGCACCGGATGGTCCATCTTCTGCAGCGCATAGGCGATGCAGGCGGTGATGCCCACCTGCGAATCGATCAGCGTGCCGTCAAGATCGAAGAACAGCACATCCTTGCCGCGCTCGGCGCTCATGCGCCGCGCGCGTCGAGTGCGGCGACAGCCGGCAGGGTCTTGCCTTCCAGGAATTCCAGGAACGCACCACCACCAGTGGAGATGTAGCTGACGTCGCCGGCGATATCGAACTTGTCGACTGCGGCCAGGGTGTCGCCACCGCCGGCGATGGAGAACGCCTTCGAGCTGGCGATCGCGCGGGCCAGCGCTTCGGTGCCCTTGCTGAAGGACTCGAACTCGAACACGCCGACCGGGCCGTTCCAGACCACGGTGCCGGCCTTCTCGATCAGCTGCGCGTACTGCGCGGCGGTCTGCGGGCCGATGTCCAGGATCAGGTCGTCTTCGGCAACGGCATCGACCGCCTTCAATTCCGCGGCAGCGTCGGGCAGGAACTGCTTGGCGGTGACCACGTCAACCGGCAGCGGAATGTCGGCGCCGCGTGCCTTGGCATCGGCCACGATCTTCTTCGCGGTATCCAGCAGGTCCGGCTCGTACAGGGACTTGCCGACGTTGTAGCCAGCTGCGGCGATGAAGGTGTTGGCGATGCCGCCACCGACGATCAGCTGGTCGACCTTGCCAACCAGATTGGCCAGCAACTCCAGCTTGGTGCTGACCTTGCTGCCGGCGACGATGGCCAGCAGCGGCTTGGCCGGTGCATCCAGCGCCTGCGCCAGCGCGTCCAGCTCGGCCATCAGCAGCGGGCCACCGGCCGCGACCGGTGCGAAGCGGATGACACCATGGGTGGAGGCCTGCGCACGGTGCGCGGTACCGAAGGCATCCATCACGAACACGTCGCACAGGGCGGCGTACTTCTTCGACAGGGCCTCGTCATCCTTGCCCTCGCCGACGTTCATGCGGCAGTTTTCCAGCAGCACCAGCTGGCCCGGCTGCACGTCGACGCCGTCGACCCAGTCGCGCACCAGCGGAACGTCGCGGCCCAGCAGTTCGGACAGGCGCTGGGCGACCGGTGCCAGCGAATCGGCCTCGCTCCACACGCCTTCCTTCGGGCGCCCCAGGTGCGAGGTGACCATCACCGCCGCGCCCTGCTCCAGCGCGCGCTTGAGCGTCGGCAACGAAGCGGTGATGCGCTGTTCGGAGGTGATGCGGCCATTCTCGATCGGCACGTTCAGATCCTGGCGGATCAGCACGCGCTTGCCGGAGAGGTCGAGGTCGGTCATGCGGACAATGGACATGGGCAACTCTTTGGCTCGGGGACGGGATGCCGGTCTGCGGCAGACGGCCATTGTATCGGGTGCGGCTGGTGGGAGGGCCGATGCCTGCGGCAGGCAGAGGCGCAGGGCAAATGCAACAGCAACAGCAACTGCCAAAGCGCTGGCGCTTCGTGGTGCTGTGAGTGGGCCGGGGTGGTGTGGGCTGGCAGGGGACGCCGTGAATCCATCCCTGGAGGCTTGGCAGCCGCATCCATGCGGCTGACACCCCTGCCAGCCCACACCGCCCCGGCCTCGACAGGCACCTGAGGTGATGCAGATGGCAAAGGCAAAAGCGGTTTCTAGTGTCGGAGAAAAATGTAGAGCCGAGCCCGTGCTCGGCTGGGTCTATCGCGAACAGCAGCCGAGCATGGGCTCGGCTCTACAAAGAGCGCCCTGCCAAGCAGCTTTTGCTCTTCTTTTTTTCTTTCCGTGGGTGGACGCACACGGAAATTGTCAGAGGCCGGGCGGGGTGGGTTCGCGGGGGTGTAAGCCGCATGGATGCGGCTGCCAAGCCTACAAGGACGTACTTGCGGCGTCCCCCGCGAACCCGCCCCGCCCGGTCAAGCGCTGCTTTTGCTTTTGCTTTACGCGACCAACCGCCCACCCACGAGGGGCTGCGCCGTTCGCTGGAGCCTATTCCGAAGGCGCAGGCTTCTGCCGAAGCAGGCTGAGCGCCAGGCCACCCACCACCAGTACGCCCAGGCCCAGCAACGCCCACAGCAACCACGATTTCCAATCGCGCTGCGGCTTCAGCGCCGCATCGCCGGCCAGCGGCTCCGGGCTGCCTTCCAGGCGCGCCAGTGTTGGCTGCCACGAAGGATCGTTGCGCTGCCGAAGTTCCTCGATCAGCACCCCGATCGGCGCGTCCGTGCGGCGCGCGGTCGCGCTGCCCACCGCCAGTGCGTAGGGCGCCGCGCCCTGGCTCAGGAACACCAGCACTTCCGGCTGGTAACCCAGGCGCAGCGTCGGCGCGGTGGCGGTTTCCGCCGGATTCGCCACCAGTTTCCAGTAGCGGTCGCGGTGCACCCCGCCCAGCGGCTGTGCCGCCGACTGCTGGCGCTGGCCCTGCGTGCCCTGCTGCACCTGGTAGGCGATCCACGGCGCGCTGCGACGTTGCCATTCCGCACTCTCGTCATCGCGGCTGAACAGCGTCCATTGCACCAGGCTGTTATCGGTGCTGGCGACATCGGCACGTGCCACCGGGAACCGGCCATCCATCTCGAAGGTGTACTCGCCCTTGCCCGACGACGTCGGCTCCAGCGACAGCCATTCCCAGGGCAGCGTGGCCGGTGCTGGCGGCAGTTCCGCCAGTACGCCGCGCAGGGTCGGCAGGCGCGAGTCGCCCTGCGCCAGGATGCGCAGGTAGCGTGCAGCGCCGTCCACCTGCAGGCGGCGCTGCAGCAGGCGCTTGCCGGCGCGCTGCAGATCCACCAGCGGCACGTCGCGGCCAATCGATCGCCAGTGCTGCAGGTCGTCACTGGCATCCAGCTGCACCTGCACCTGCAGCGGCTGGCCGCTGTCGTTCCAGTCCAGCACCAGTGCCGCCAGCGGCTGCTGATCGAGCATGCTGGCGTCGATCAGCCAGCCGCCCTGCCCGCTCGACCCTGCCCCGCCACCCACCCGCGCTTCGACCCGGCGCACGCGCCCATCGGTATCACGCTCGGTCAGCAGCTGCAGGTCGTTGCGCTGTGCATCGGCCAGCGGCGGCAGCACGAACCACGGCAGTTCACGCTGCACCGGCGACTGCGCCAGCGGCTGGTCCGGCGCCAGCAGTGCCGACGGCAACAACTGGCTGGCCGCGTTGAACACTTGCAGATCGCTGAGATCGGCGGTCACGGCACGGCGGTAGATCGCCGGCTCCAGCACGATACGGTAGGCACCGGACTGCGCACTGGACAATGTGAGCGGCCATTGCTCGGCATACTGCGTGCGGTAATCAGCCGCCTGTACCACGACGGCGGCCAGCATGCCGAACATCGCCGGCAGCAGCGCCCTGCTCCACTTCCTCATTGCGTTTCCTCCACGGTCGGCGCCGCGCTTGGCGGTGCCGGTGCCAGATAACCCACGACCGTGCACAGCAGGCCGTAGGCGATGAACGATGCGATGCCCAGCAGGTTGCCCAGGTGCTGGCGATCGACAATAACCAGCTTGGCCAGCACCACGCCCATCAGCACGGCACCGACCATCCACAACACACGCTGGCTGCGACGCGAACCCCACACCCAGGCAATCACACCCAGCACGCTCCACAACACGGTCAGGCTGGTCTGCGCCAGGCTGAAGCGCATCATCGAGGCATTCCACGCCAGTCCACCCCATTGGTGCACGCCATGCAGCACCAGGCTGGTCAACGCGAGGAAGGCCGCCAGTGCCAGCAGCGGCATGCGGATGTTCAGCAATGCCTGCGGTGCCTCACTGCCGTACAGCCAGCGCGCCAGCAGCAGCAGGCTCAGCCACTGGCCGATCTCGGCCGGATTCAGCACCGGCAGCCACAGCAGCGGTGCGGCGTCGCCCGGCAGCAGCTGGCCCAGCAGCCAACCGATCGCCAGCAGGCCGAACAGCACGCACTGCAGCGGGACGCGCGCGCTGTCGAATGCCGCGCCCAGCGGCCAGCGCAATGCGTTCCAGCGCCACAGCGACAGCGCCGCCATCAGCAGCCACGGCAAGGTCACCAGCAGGGTCGTCCAACCCTGCGCCAGGCCGGCCTCGCCACCACCCCACAAGGCCAGCAGCGAAAGCAGCGACGGCCACAGCAGCCACCACAGGAACTGCGCGATGCGGGCCACGGTATCGCCGCCCTGGCGCAGGCACAGCAGGGTCCGCACGCCCAGCACCGCGAACACCGCCCAGGCCAGCGCGCCATGGCCGGCGAACGGCTGGTGGTGTGCATCGCTCTGCATCAGGGCCAGCGGGAAGCCCAGCGCGAGCATGGCCAGCGCAGTAACGCCCAGCGCACGCGCCGGCTGGCGACGCTGCGCTTCGGCCGCCAGCCAGGCAGTGACCGCGGCCAGCACCAGCAACGCGTCCACTTCGGTGCGGTACGGGAAGAAGCGGGTGATCTCATGGACCAGGCCGCCCAGCCACCACAGCAGGCCCCACAGGTAATACACCAGTGCGACCTCATGACGCGGCCTGCGCTGGTAGCTCCACGCCGACGCGAAGCCGGCCAGGGCCAGCAACAGCGCGCCAACGGCGGTCGGGTTGATCAGGAAGCGCAGGTCTTCGTGCCAGTGGTCGCCACCGGCAACGAAGGCGAATGCGGCGCCGATCTGCAGCAACGCGCCGGAGACCTGCGGCAGCCACCGCTTCTGGCGCAGCCCCAACCACGCCAGGCCAGCGCCTTCCAGTGCAAACACGGCGCCCGTGGCGCGCGCCGACAATGCCAGCGGCACCGCCAGCGTGGCGAAACCCACCGCGAGCACGGCATGCGACTGCGCCAGCACGGTGTACGACGCACGTGCGATCAGCGCCCGGGCCAACACCGCGTAGATCGCCGCCAGGCCCAGCGCGCACAGTGCCAGCGTCATCGGTTGCGCGTGCAGCATGCCTGCCTGCAGCGAGAACGCGACCAGCGGCGTGCCGAACACCAGGCTGCCATCGATCAGGTCGCGCCGGCCGGCCGGCTGGCGACGCGCGTACAGCAGCGGAATCAGCAGGTAGAACACGAAGAACAGCGCCAGGAACGGCTCAGTGCTGCTGAACTTGTCCGGTGCGTACTGCAGCACGCCCCAGAAGGTGCCGATGCCGAAGGTGAAGGCGAAGCCCAGCAGGTTCAGCGCGCGCCACGGGCGGAACCAGGCGATGGCGAAGATGCCCGCATTGAGCACGGCGTAATAGCTGAACAGCCCCACGTGGTTGCCACTGCCGGTGGACAGCCACAGCGGTGCCATGAAGCCGGCCAGGATGCCCAGTACGGCCAGCGTGCGCGAGTTCTGCACCACCGCCAGCACGCACAGCCCGGCCACAAGTGCGATCGAACTGGCAAAGGCAAAGGCCGGCGGAATGAGGTCGAAGCGCTTGAACGCCGCGAAGATGGTCAGCAGCAGTACGCCGATGGCACCGCCCTGCAGCGCCAGGGCAAACAGCCGCCGGCGTTCACGCTGGTGCCAACCGAAGGCCAGCAGGCCCAGCGCAGCCGCGGTGATGCCGGCAAGGCGCAGTTCGATCGGCAGCACCAGCCAGCCCTGGTCGCTGACGTACTTCAGCAGCGCTGCGACACCGGCCAGCAGCACCAGCATGCCGATCTTGACCGGCACGTTGCCTTCGGTGAACCAGCGCTTGACCGCACCGATGCCACGCTCGATGACATTGGGCAGTTCCGGTTCGGAAGGCAGCGGCGGCTGCACCGGCACCGGCGGCACCGGCGGTGGCGCAGCAGGACGGGGGACAGGCACCTCGGTGGGCGTTGCTTCGCGCACCGGTGGCTGCGGGGGCTGAGGCGCAGCAGCAGCGGCGGCCGGCCGCAGGAACGGTGGATCGGCGCTGGCAGCAGGTGCGGCCACAGGCCGTTCAGGCGCGGGTGCGGTGGCGGCCGGCCTGACGGCGGCCGGCGCGGCGGCCATCGCGCTTTCCAGCGCAGCGACGCGGCGGCGCAGGCCGGCAATCATCACCAGCGCGACCACCAGCAACAGCGGAATGGCCAGAAGAACCAGTACGACCAGGGCTATCAGTGCTTCCATTGCGTGCTTCCAATGCGATCCCGCGCCCCAGCGGCGGCGGTCGACCGCCCCATGCTACGACAGGGTGGGTCCCATAAACGACGAACCCCGGCCAGGCCGGGGTCCGTCTGCGATCTACACCGGCCTTACTTGGCGGCGATGACCTTGGCCATTTCCAGGCACTTGTTGGAGTAGCCCCACTCGTTGTCGTACCAGGTCACCAGCTTGACGAAGGTGCCGTCCAGGGCGATGCCGGCGTCGGCGTCGAACACCGAGGTGCAGGTCTCGCCGCGGAAATCGGTGGCCACGACCTTGTCTTCGGTGTAGCCGAGGATGCCCTTCAGCGCGCCTTCGCTCTGTGCCTTCACTTCAGCGCAGATCTCGGCGTAGGTGGCTTCCTTCTCCAGCTCGACGGTCAGGTCGACCACCGACACGTCCGAGGTCGGGACGCGGAAGCTCATGCCGGTCAGCTTCTTGTTCAGTTCCGGGATGACCACGCCGACGGCCTTGGCCGCACCGGTGGACGAGGGAATGATGTTTTCCAGGATGCCACGGCCGCCGCGCCAGTCCTTGTTGGACGGGCCATCGACGGTCTTCTGGGTGGCGGTGGCCGCATGCACGGTGGTCATCAGGCCGCGCTTGATGCCCCACTTGTCATTGATGACCTTGGCCAGCGGAGCCAGGCAGTTGGTGGTGCACGACGCGTTGGAGATGATTGCCTGGCCAGCATAGGTCTTGTCGTTCACGCCGAACACGAACATCGGCGTGTCGTCCTTCGACGGGGCCGACATGATGACCTTCCTGGCGCCGGCATCGATGTGCTTCTGCGCGGTTTCCTTGGTCAGGAACAGGCCGGTGGCTTCCAGCACCACGTCGGCGCCGACCTCGTCCCACTTCAGGTTGGCCGGGTCGCGTTCCTGGGTCAGGCGGATCTTCTTGCCGTTGACCAGCAGGTCGTTGCCCTGCACCGCTACGTCGGCCTTGAAGCGGCCGTGCACGGAGTCGTACTTGAGCATGTAGGCCAGGTAATCCGGCTCCAGCAGATCGTTGATGGCCACGATTTCGATGTCGTCGCCGAAGTTCAGCACCGCCGAGCGCAGGACGTTACGCCCGATGCGACCGAAACCGTTGATACCAACCTTGATTGCCATTTCTCAAGCTCCTGCAGCCGCGACGGGTGCGGCGGGATGGATAGGGCCCACAAGTCTAGCAGGCCGGGGCTGGCCACCGTGGGCCAGGCCGGGCCGCCAGCAGGTCGGCGGACAGGATTTGATCCGGATCAAAGCGTTAGCGCGGCGTGAGGCCGAGACTGTCGCCATCCACCCAGCAACGAGAACACCCCCATGCGCAAGACCTCCTCCCTGATCGTGGCCAGCCTGGCCGCCGCCCTGTCCCTCGCCGCCGCCCCGGCCATGGCCCAGTCCAAGGGCGACTGGACCGTTTCGGCCGGCGTGCACCAGGTGGCGCCGAAGTCGAACAACGGCTGGCTGGCCGGCGGCACCCTGAAGGTCGACGTCGACAACGACGTCAAGCCGACCATTACCGGCGAGTACTTCATCGCCGACAACCTGGGCATCGAAGTGCTGGCCGCACTGCCGTTCAAGCACGACATCAACATCAACGGCCTGGGCCGTGTCGGCAGCACCAAGCAGCTGCCGCCGGTGGTGACCCTGCAGTACCACTTCAACAGCAAGGGCAAGGTGTCGCCGTTCGTTGGCGCGGGCGTGAACTACACCACCTTCTTCAGCGAAGACACCACCGGTGCATTGGCCGGCAGCAAGCTGAAGCTGCAGGATTCGTGGGGCCTGGCCGCGCATGCGGGCATCGACTTCGCGATCGGCGAGAAGGGCGCCCTGCGCGTGGACATGCGCTGGATCGACATCGACAGCAAGGTGAAGTTGAACGGCGAGAAGATCGGCACGGTCAATATCGATCCGCTGGTCTACGGCGCTTCGTACGTCTTCAAGTTCTAAGCGGTGTGTTGATTGCGGGGGCTTCGCCCCCGCTCCCCCGCTGCACGCAGAAACCCTCGCAGCATGTTGCCCCGGTGATTGCCGGGGCTTTTTTGTTTGTGCGAGAAGCACCGGCTTCTGGAATTGGGCGGAGAGGGTGAGGTGATCGGGACACGCCGTAAATACGTCCCTGTAGGCTCGATCGCCGCATCCATGCGGCGAACGGTCCCGCTCACCTCACCCTCTCCACCCTTCCCATCTGCGCGCGCGTACCAGCTCAAGCAAAAGCAGCAGCAACGCCCGGTCATTCGAAGCGTAATGGTTGCCTGCAACTGCAGGAGGCCGATTCTGATCCCGCATTTGTTTTTAATCCTGCCTTTGACGTTTCCATCTGCCTCCGCGGCCATGTTTGGAGGGGAGCGCAGCGGGAGGGGCGGCGGGACCGTTGGTGCCATGGATGGCGCCATCGAGCCTCCAGGTACGGATTCACGGCGTGTCCCGCCGCCCCTCCCGCTGCGCTCCCACTTCGGAACAGGAACGCGCCGCTCTTCAATCCACCTACCCCGCTAGAATGTGTGCATGAAAGCCCTGCACTCCCTGTTCCTCGCCGCCGCCCTGGCGCCGGCCCTGCTGTCCGTCTCCGCCCCCGCCCATGCCTGGGGCGCGCAAGGCCACCGCCTGGTTGCCGAAGTCGCCGACGCCCGCCTCAACCCCGCCGCCCGCGCCGAAGTGGACCGCCTGCTGGCCACCGAAGCGGACGCCACCCTGGCCAGCATCGCGCCGTGGGCCGACCAGCTGCGCGCCAAGGACCCCGGCCTGGGCCGTCGTTCGGCCGGCTGGCACTACGTCAACATCGCCGAAGACGACTGCCATTACGAAGCACCGAAGCACTGCAGGAACGGCAACTGCATCGTCGAGGCCCTGAAAGCACAGAGCGCCATCCTGGGCGACCGCAGCCTGACCGATGGCGAGCGCCTGCAGGCACTGAAGTTCGTCGTGCACCTGGTCGGCGACATCCACCAGCCGATGCATGCCGGTTACGCTCATGACAAGGGCGGCAACGATTTCCAGCTGCAGTTCGGCAACCGCGGTACCAACCTGCACTCGCTGTGGGACAGCGGCATGCTCAACACCCGCAAGCTGGACGACGCCGGCTACCTGCCGCTGCTGCAGAGCCAGCGCGCGCCGAAGCTGGCGCGCCAGTCCAACCCGCAGCGCGACCCACAGACCTGGGCCGAGGCCAGCTGCCGCATTTCCATGCAAGCTGGCGTTTATCCGGCCACGCGTAAAATCGGTGACGAATACACCGAGCGCTACCGGCCGCTGGCCGAAGCGCAGCTGCGACTGGCCGGCGAGAACCTGGCGCAGTTGCTGAACCGCGTGCTCGGCACGCGCTGAGGAGAGTTCCGATGCCGGTCCAGGTGCAGTCGTTCTTCCACCGTGACAGCAATACCTTCAGCTACCTGGTCAGCGATCCGGCCAGCGGTGAGGCGGCGCTGATCGATCCGGTCCTGGACTACGACCCGGATACCGACGCCAGCAGTGAAGCGCCGCTGCATGCCGCATTGCAGGCCATCGAGCAGCAAGGCCTGCAGCTGCGCTGGCTGCTGGAAACCCATGCCCATGCGGACCACGTGTCGGCCGGGCGCCGGCTCAAGCAGCGCTTCCCGCAGGCCACGCTGGCCATTGGTGAAGGCATCCGCGCGGTGCAGGCCACGTTCGCGCCGCGCTATGGCCTGCAGCTTCCGGCCGCCGATGAGATCTTCGATCACCTGTTCAGCGACGGCGAAACCTTTGCCATTGGCGAGCTGCAAGGACAGGTGATCGCCGTGCCCGGCCACACCAGCGACAGCATCGCCTACCTGATCGGCGATGCGCTGTTCACCGGCGATTCGCTGTTCATGCCCGACGGCGGCACCGCACGCTGCGATTTCCCGGGTGGCGATGCCGCGCAGCTGTACCGCTCGATCCAGCGCCTGCTGGCGCTGCCCGATACCACCCGGGTTTTCGTCTGCCACGACTACGGCCCAGGGGGCCGTGATTTCGCCAACGAAACCACCATCGGTGAACAGCGCGCGCACAACATCCACGTGCATGACGGCGTGGCCGAGGCAGAGTTCGTCAGCGTGCGCCAGGCCCGCGATGCCACGCTGGAAGAACCGAAGCTGATGCAACCGGCGGTGAAGGCCAACATCCAGGGAGGGGCCTGACGTACGCCGGGCAGAGCCCGGCGCCATCGGTTTCCATCACGGACCGCGAGCGTTCATTTTCCCCGCGTGCGCACCACATGCTGGCCCTTCACGATCTCGAAGGTGAAGGCGTACTGCAGGGTGACCGCCACCGGCTCGACCCGTTCGGCGCCCCGGCAGTCACCGCGGTCGGCAGGCACCTTGCCAGCCGCGAAGTGGCAGACCGCTGCGGACGAGTACTTCCACATCGCCACGGCCTCCTGCGCAGCCTGCAGCAGGGGCGCATTCTCGCCCGCAGCACCTGCCGCGCACTCCGGGCGATCGGTCAATGGCAGGCTGCGCTCGACGACGCCGTTGGCATCAACCACCACCTGCAGGCAGATCGTGGTCGGCGCCAGTTCCGCACGCGGGTCACGATCGCCGACCTCCGGGGCCGGTGCCGCGTACAACTGCGGCATCCGGTAGCCCTCGGTCGCACCCAGCGAATATGCCTGCAACTGCCCACTGCCACCGCCCGCCTGCGGCTGCAGTCGCTGGTGGCCGACATTCTCGCTGCGGGTGTGCACGGTGGCCAGCCGTTCCTGGCTCGCACACCCCATCATCAGCGCCGCCACCACGAGCAGCGGCGCGGACTTCACTGGGCGTCCTCGCTGTTGTCCATCGCAAAGGTGATCGGAATCTTCACTGCGCCTGCCACCGGCTTGCCGTTCTTCATCGCCGGCCGATAGGTCCAGCTGCGCGCTGCGGTGATCGACACCGCGTCGAACACGCCCGGATTGGTGGCACTGAGCACCCTGACATCGGTGGGTTGGCCGCTGGCATCCACTTCCACGCGCAGGTTCACCACGCCCACCTGGCGCTCCTCGACCGCGGATTTCGGATAGGAAGGCGGTGGCATCTTGACGACCTGGATCTCCCGATCCATGACCGCCGCTGCCGGGCGGCCAGCCATCGCATCGCCCTGGCTGGCCCACGCTACTGCGCCCATTCCCAGGCACAACCCGACGACCAGCACCTGCCCCGATACCCACGGCAATGCCTTCCGCTTGGACTGCTTCAACATGGCGATACGCTCCTTCAACACGGGTTGGCTGCGCCAATGGCAGACCGCTGGCGCAACCGGGTGGACCAGCTGCGCCTTCAGCAGCGTGCTGGCGTAAAGCCCGCGCAGCGCAGGCTGCGGGGCGATGGTGCGGGCATCGCAGGCCAGTTCCTGGTCGCGCAGGAAGCAGCGTGCGGCCCAGGGCACCAGCGGGTGGAACCAGAACACCGCACGCATAAGCAGCAACGCACCATTGGCCCAGTGATCGCCATTGCGGCGGTGGCTGCGCTCGTGCTGCAGGATCAGCCCCTGTTCCTGTGCGCTGAACTGTTGATCGAAGTCCGGGCCAACCACGATTCGCGGCCGCCACAGGCCAACCAGTGCTGGCAGGCCTGGGTCACCACTGGCCTGCCAGCTGCCATCGGCGCGCGGCTTCAGCTGGCCCATGCGCCGTTCGAAGCGACGCTGCGCGCGCAGGTCGCGCAACAGGCAGGCACCTGCACCCGTCGCCCACAGCGCCAGCAACAGCCCACCCCATGGCAGCGACGACCGGCTCAGCGCATCGATGGCACCGGGCATCACTTTCAGCGGCAACGTCGGTACCTGCTGCAACAGCGCAACCTGCGGCAGCGGCAGCATCAGCGCCAACAGCAGCATCGGCAGCAACCACCAGCTGCGATAGGCCAGTCCAACGCCACCCAGCCGCAGCAGCAACGGACGCAGCACAGCCAGCATGATCACGCCTGCCGCCAGCCACAGGCTGGCCTGCCATAGTCCGCCGAGCAGCTCAGTCATGATCCAGCTCCTGGATCAGCTTCTTCAGTTCGGCAATGTCCTGCGCGCTCAACTGGCCACGTTCGCTGAAGTGCGCCACCAGCGGTGCCACGCGGCCTTCGAAGACACGGCCGATGAAGTCCCGGCTCTGCGCCTCCACCCACGCCTGACGCTGCAGCAGCGGCCGGTACAGGTAACGCCGGCCATCGCGCTCAGCGGCGATGGCGCCCTTGGTCAGCAGGCGGTTGAGCAGGGTCTTGATGGTCGGCTCGGCCCAGTCGCGGTGAGCCAGCGCAGCCACCACATCATCGGCGCTGCGCGGTGCCTGCTGCCACAGCACCTCCATCACAACGGCTTCGGCTTCGCTGATCGGGATCATTGTTTACATCCGTAATCGATAATCTGATTACGCGCGTAATCGAACCTCCTGTCAAGCCCCTCGACTCCGGATTCATCGGCTTTGCGCCAGCATCGAGCACTCCCGGCCGAGGCTTCGGATGAAAGCGCTTCCCAAGAAGGAATTCCCGGTCGAGCAGGCCCGACGCTTCCTCGAACCCGGCCCGATCGTGCTGGTCAGCACCGCCTGGCGCGGCCAGCGCAACCTGATGACGATGGGCTGGCACATGGTGATGGGCTTCTCGCCGTCGCTGGTCGCCACCTACCTGTGGAATGAAAACCACAGCCATGCACTGGCCGTCGGCAGTGGCGAGTGCGTGATCAACGTACCCGGCGTGGAACTGCTCGATACCGTGGTGGACATCGGCAACTGCAGCGGCCGCGAGGTCGACAAGTTCGCCCGTTTCGGGCTCGATGCGCTGCCCGCGCGCGAGGTCGGTGCGCCGCTGGTCGGGCAATGCCACTCGAACTTCGAATGCCGGTTGTACGACGACAGCCAGGTGGCGTCGAGCAACCTGTTCATCTGGGAGATCGTGCGCGCCCATGTTGCGTCCCGGCCGAAACTGCCGCGCACGGTGCATTACCGCGGCGACGGGCAGTTCATGGTGTCCGGCGTGGAAGTCTCGCGTCGACGGCGGTTCAAGCCCGACATGCTGTAATGCCCGCACTCCCCCGCACGCAGGACCGCCACGCATGACCGAACACCTCACCGACCTGGACGCCGCCGTCGACTGGTTGTTAGCGCGCGTGGACGGGCCGCTGCGGATCGGGGCACCGCTGGCGCTGGGCAAGCCACATCGGCTGCTCAACGCCCTGTATGCGCGCGTCGAGCACGATCCCTCACGGCCGCTGCAGCTGTATACCGCGCTGTCGTTGAATCCGCCGAAGGCGCGTGGCAACGGCCTGGAGGCACGCTTCCTGGCGCCGTTTGCGCAGCGCCACTTCGGCGACGATTTCCCGCGCCTGGCCTATGCCGATGCGATCGCGCGCGACGCGTTGCCAGCGCACGTGCAGGTGGAAGAGTTCTACATGCAGTCCGGCGCCCTGCTCGGTTCGCGGCAAGCGCAATCCAGCTATACCAGCCTGAACTACACCCACGCCGCCGATGCGGTCGCTCAGCGCGCACCGCAGGTGATCGTGCAGAAGGTGGCGATGCGGCCGAATGACCGCCGGCTTTCGCTGTCGTGCAACAACGACATCACCCAGGACACGCTCGATGCGATGACCGCGCGCGGCCTGCCGCGCCCGTTGCTGATCGCCGAGATCGATCCGCAGCTGCCCTACCTGGCCGGCTCGGCGACGGTCGATGTGTCGTTCTTCGATCTGGTGATCACCCCACCGCCACCGTACCCGGCGCTGTTCGGGCTGCCGCGGCAGCCGGTCGGCGATGCCGACTACGCCATCGGCCTGTATGCCAGCACCCTGGTGCGCGACGGCGGCACCCTGCAGATCGGCATCGGCACGCTGGCCGACGCGCTCAGCCATGCGCTGGTGCTGCGCCACACCGACAACGCGCGCTACCGCCGCGTGCTGCATGCACTTGATCCGCAGCTGGCCAGCCACCCGCTGGTGCAGGAGATCGGCGGCGTGGACCCGTTCGAAGTGGGACTGTACGGCTGCAGCGAGATGCTCAACGAGGGCTTCCGCAGGCTGGTGCAGACCGGGGTGATCAAGCGCAAGGTGCACGACGACCTGGCGCTGATGCAACGCATCGAAAATGGCAGCACGCTGTCCATCGACCATGCCACCCTGGCCGCCGAAGGCGAGTACCTGCACGGTGCGTTCTACCTGGGCTCACCGGAGTTCTACGAGTGGCTGCGCACGCTGCCGGAAGACGAATGCCGTGCGATCGGCATGCGCCGCATCAGCGAGATCAACCAGCTGTATGGCGGTAACGAGGCACTGGAGCGCCTGCAGCGCCGCCATGCGCGCTTCTTCAATTCCTGCATGATGGCTACCGCGCTCGGCGCGGCGGTATCGGACGCGCTGGACGATGGACGCGTGGTGTCCGGCGTGGGCGGCCAGTACAACTTCGTGGCGATGGCACATGCCCTGCCGGAAGCGCGCAGCGTGCTGATGTTCCGTGCCGCACGCGATGACAAGGGCCACCGGGAATCGAACGTGCGCTGGAACTACGGCCACACCACCATCCCGCGCCACCTGCGCGACATTTACCTCAACGAATACGGCATCGCCGATCTGCGCGGCCTGACCGACGAAGACTGCGTGCATGCGATGACCGCGATCACCGAAGCGCCCTTCCAGGGCGATCTGCTGCAGCAGGCACACGCCTCGCGCAAGCTGCTGGCGGCGTCCCAGCCCGACCCGCAGCGCCAGCAGCGCAACACGCCGCAGGCACTGGCCGCGGCACTGGCCCCATTCCGTGCCGATGGCAGCCTGCCGGACTACCCGCTGGGCAGCGATTTCAACGAGATCGAGCAGGTGCTGGTCAAAGCGCTGGCGTGGCTGAAGGCCAACACGCAGACCCGCAGCGACAAGCTGCGCACCGTCTGGGCAGCGCTGCGGCAACCGGCCGGCGACGGCGATGCGGTGTACCTGCAGCGCATGGGCCTGCAGGCACCGAAAGACTTCGCCGAACGCCTGGACGCGCGGCTGCTGCGGCTGGCGCTGGCGCGTACCGCCTGAGAAAAAGGGGACGAGAAAGGCCGGCTTGCGCCGGCCTTTCCTTTGTTGCGCCGAGAGGCTGCTTACAGCGCCTTGGCGGCCTCCACCACGTGCGCCGTGGTGATGCCGAAGTGCTTGTACAGCTGGTCGGCCGGGGCCGAAGCACCGAAGGTGTCGATACCGATCACGGCACCGTCCAGGCCTACGAACTGGCGCCAGAAACCGGTGACGCCAGCTTCCACGGCCACGCGCTTGCGCACCGCGTTCGGCAGCACCGATTCACGGTAGGCCGCATCCTGGCGCAGGAACACGTCGGTGGACGGCATCGAGACCACGCGGGTCTTGATACCGGCCGCATCCAGCTGGGCCTTGGCTTCGGTAGCCAGCGAGACTTCCGAACCGGTGGCGATCAGGATCACGTCCGGGGTACCGGCAGCATCGGCCAGCACGTAACCGCCGCGCTCGATCTGGGCGATCTGCTCGGCGCTGCGCGGCTGGTGCGGCAGGTTCTGGCGGCTGAACACCAGGCAGCTCGGGCCGTCCTGGCGGGTGATCGCGGCCTTCCAGCTCACGGCCGACTCGACCGCATCGCACGGGCGCCACACGTCGTTGTTCGGGATGTAGCGCAGCGAGGCCAGGTGCTCCACCGGCTGGTGGGTCGGGCCGTCTTCGCCCAGGCCGATCGAGTCGTGGGTATAGACGTGGATGGCGTGGGCCGGAATCAGCGCGCTCATGCGCACGCCGTTGCGGGCGTAATCGCTGAACACCAGGAAGGTGGCGTCGAACGGAATGAAGCCACCGTGCAGGGCCAGGCCATTGGCGATGGCGGTCATGCCGAACTCGCGCACGCCGTAGTACACGTAGTTGGCGTTGGCGTCGTCGCTGGCAACCGATTTGCTGCCCTTCCACAGGGTCAGGTTGGAGTGCGCCAGGTCGGCCGAGCCGCCGACGATTTCCGGCAGCAGCGGGGCGTAGGCTTCGATGGCCAGCTGCGAGGCCTTGCGCGAGGCGATCGTCGGGCCCTCAGCGGCCACCTGGGCGATGTAGGCATCGGCCTTGGCAACGAAGTCGGCCGGCAGCTCGCCGTGCGAGCGGCGGGTCAGCTCAGCCGCCTCCGCCGGATACTGGCTGGCGTACTTGTCGAACAGCTGTTCCCACTCGGCCTGGCGCAGGGTGCCGGCGCCATTGGCGCGCCAGCCGTCGTAGATCGCCTGCGGGATCTCGAACGGGCCGTACTCCCAGCCCAGCTGCTTGCGGGTGGCTTCCAGCTCGTCCTTGCCCAGCGGGGCACCGTGGCTGGATTCCTTGCCCGCCTTGTTCGGCGAACCAAAACCAATGGTGGTGCGGCAGCAGATCAGGGTCGGCTTGTCGCTCTGCGACAGCGCGGCCTCGATGCCGGCCTTGATGCTGTCCGGGTCGTGGCCGTCAACATCGCGAACCACGTTCCAGCCATAGGCCTCGAAACGCTCCGGGGTGTTGTCGGTGAACCAGCCCTCGACATTGCCGTCGATCGAGATGTGGTTGTTGTCCCAGAAGCAGACCAGCTTGTGCAGGCCCCAGGTGCCGGCCAGCGAGGCCGCTTCGTGCGACACGCCTTCCATCAGGCAGCCATCACCCATGAACACCCAGGTGCGGTGGTCGACCACTTCCAGCTCCGGGCGGTTGAAGCGCTGTGCCAGCAGCTTCTCGGCCAGGGCGAAGCCGACGGCATTGGCGAAACCCTGGCCCAGCGGGCCGGTGGTGGTTTCCACGCCCGGGGTCTCGTGGCGCTCCGGGTGGCCGGCGGTGTGGCTGCCCAGCTGGCGGAACAGCTTGAGCTGCTCGATCGGCAGGTCGTAACCGCTCAGGTGCAGCAGCGCGTACTGCAGCATCGAACCGTGGCCGTTGGACAGCACGAAACGGTCGCGGTTGAACCAGTGCGGGTTGCTCGGGTTATGGCGGAGGTAGTCGTTCCAGAGGACTTCGGCGATGTCGGCCATGCCCATGGGCATGCCGGGGTGGCCGGACTTTGCGGTTTCAACCGCATCGGCGGCGAGGAAGCGGATGGCGTTGGCCAACTGGCGACGGGTAGGCTGCGTCATGGTTCTGTCGGAATCGGGAGGCGGCCGCGGACGTGCGGGCGGCCTATTGTCCCACAGACCCGGGGCCGGGTTCAGGCGTAGGACCAGATCCCTTGCCAGTGAAAGGGATCTGGTCCCGCCAACCCATTACTTGGGCGCGGCAGCCTCGATCACGCCACACATCGACTTCTTCTGGAAGTCCTCGCCAGTGGCGTAGGTGGCCGGGGTGGTCTTGGTCACGGTGATCTTCGAACCCTTGCCCTCGGCTTCAACCAGCACGTTCCACGGCAGGGTGGTCTGGCCACCATTGAACTGGACGTTCTGTTCCAGGGTCAGCATGCCCAGGTCCTTGTCCACGCTGGCCACCTTCAGGCCCGACTTCACGCCCTCGATCTGGATACGCTTGAGAGCGTCGGCCGGGGTAACGTTGGGCACCACGTCCCAGGTGGTGAAGGTGCGCCCGGCGAAGAAGCTGCCGGCCTTGGTGTAGTTGGTTTCACAGGCCTTCTGGGCACTGGCGTCGAAAGCCAGCAGGCCCAGGGCGGCGACCATCACGTACGAAATCCTCATTTCTGCTCCCTTTCGCACGGCGCCAATCCCGACGCCTTCCATGCGTCGGGATAGTATCCATGGCATTCAGGGCGCGTTCAATCGAGGGGCGTGCCCAGCGCCGGTCCGTCATGCGACTCGCCCTTGGCCACCAGCGTGGTCAGGGCCAGGTCGCCGGTCACGTTCAGGGCGGTACGGCACATGTCCAGGAAGTGGTTCACGCCCAGGATCAGGCCGATGCCCAGCGGATTCACACCGACCATCGCGCAGATCATCGCCACCACCGGCAGCGAGCCCGACGGCACACCAGCAGTGCCGATGCCGCCGAGGATGCAGACCGCCATCACCATGATCTGCTGGCCAATGCTCAGGTCCACGCCAAAGAACTGGGCCAGGAAGATCACCGTCACGCCCTCGAACAGGGCGGTGCCGTTCTGGTTGGCGGTGGCACCCACGGTCAGCACGAAGCGCGACACGCGCTGCGGCAGGCCCATCTGGTCCGCCACGCGCAGTGCGGTCGGCAGGGTCGCGTTGCTGGAGGCGGTGGAGAACGCCATCACCGTCGCTTCCTGGGTATCGCGGAAGAACGACAGCGGCGAGCGGCCAGACAGCCATACGGCAGTACCGTAGGTCACGACCATGTGCAGGCCGAGCGCCAGCACCACCACGCCCACGTACGCGCCCAGGCGGATGATCAGCTCGAAGCCGAACAGCGCGGCCAGATTGAACATGAAGCAGGCCACTGCATAGGGGGCCAAGCGGATGACCAGGTTGATCAGGGTCATCGAGATTTCAAACACGCCTTCGATGGCGCGGCGCAACGGGGCGACCTTCTCATTGTCGGTCAGCACCATGCCGATGCCGAACATCAGCGCGAAGAACATCAGCGACAGGATCGCGCCATTGTCCGACGCGGCCTGCAGCACATTGCTCGGCACGATCGACAGCAGCATGTCCATGCCCTTCGGCGTGCCATGGATGCCAGCGACGATTTCCTTGCTGCGTTCGGCGTTCTCCGACAGCATCATCGCGGCGACCTGCGGATCCACGCCGGCGCCCGGCTTGAGCAGGTTGACCAGCACCAGGCCGATGCCCACCGCGATGCCGGACAGCAGCACGGTATACGCCAGGGTCTTCCAGCCGATGCGGCCGAGGGCGCGGATGTCGCCCATCTCCGACACGCCCATGATCAGCGCCGAGAAGATCAGCGGCACGATCAGCATGAAGATCAGGTTGAGGAACAGGCCCGACGCCGGGGTGGTGACGTAGTCCATGACCCACTTGGCACCGGCCTGCAGACCATCGACGCTGCCGCCCAGGGCGTGCACGATCAGTCCCAGGATCAGGCCGATCGCAAAGCCGATGCCCATCTTCCAATGCAGGGGCAACTTCTTCTTGTCGGCAGCAGCTGCTGTCATGCGCGGGTTTCCTCGAAAAATGAATGCACTCTAACAAAGCGCGCAAGCGGCGCCGGTTCAGGTTCGCCGCGTTGGATACAACGGCGCCAGGCCAGTGTCGGCGGCGCCGGTAGCCGCCGACCAGTGCGGTCCGTCACGGAAGACCTCGCGCAGGCGCGTGCGCAAAGGGGCCAGTTCGCCCTGCCCGCCCCAGCGCGCCTGCTGCAGGTCCAGCAACACCTGGCGCTGGGCCGGGTCATCCAGCCGGGCGATCACCTGCTCGATGCGCTCCACGCCCGCCATCGCACACAGACGCGCCTCCACCTGATCGAAACCCTCACCATCCAGCGCGCGGCGCAGTTCGGCCAGGCCCGCGCGTCCGCTCACCACGGTCGGCACAGAGGGCGTGCCGGCTGCAGGCGTCGCCACACGCGGGCGTCGGCCTCGCTGCCAGCCCCACAACAGGGTCAGCAGCCACAGCAGCGCCAGGCCAATGGCCGCCGCCATCCACGGCCACGGACGCTCGGACAGGCCGCTGGCGCGTGGATCGGTCGCGGCGATACGCGCATCCTGTCCATCGCTGCCCGGCAGCGCGGCAGCGGTGTCGATCGGTGGCAGCGCTGCCGGCGAGGCAGTGGCAGCGCCGGTACCGGCCGCAACGGCCAGCGTCAGGTCCGGCAGCTTGGCTTCCTGTGCCTTGCCGTTGCGCACATCCCACCAGGGCAGGCGTGGTCCCGGCACCACCAGCGAACCCGGCTTGCGCGGCACGATCGAATAGCGGCGGGTGATCTTCAGGCGCGGCGTGCTGCCGTTGAAGGTCTCTTCGTACTGTGCCGGCTCGGCAAACACCTGCGCTGCGTTGCCGACATCGGGGACCGGCAGGTCGGTGAACTGTGCTCGGGTGGCGCCTTCGGCAACCGCTTCGACCACCACGTTGGCTGCCTCGCCGGTACGGGCACTGGTGGGCGCGCTGGTGTAGCGCAGCTGCAGGCTCTGCAGGGGCAACCACGGCTGCGGCGCCTGTGCCGGCTGTGCCTGCACCTGCAACGTGCGGTCTGCGCCAGTGGCATTCATGCGGCCATCGCCGCCCCCGAAGAAGTCATCGAAGAAACCTCCGGCGCTGCGCCCGCTGAAACGCGCACCGGACAGCCGCAACGCGCCGCTGCGCTCGGGGATCAGCAGGAAACGTCGTTCGACCACGTTGTAGCGGCGCCCGTTGACCTGGCGCACATCTGTGCGGTCGTCGCCAACGCGCTGCAACGACGCGCCCGCCGGGGTATCCAGCACCAGCTCGCCGGAGGCCAGCTGCGAGGCGAAATACAACCGCACCACCACGCCCACGCTCTGCTGCACGTACGGCGTATCGTCATCGACAACGGTTTCGATGAAGGCCATCGCATTGCTGTCAGGCCTGGCCACGGCGGCCGCATCGACCTGCAGCGTCAGCGGCGCAGTGCGCACACTGCCCACCTGCAGGCCCGGTACCACCAGCGCACCGCTGCGCCGCGGCGTCAGCGCCACGCCATACAGGTTGCGCTGCTGCATGCTGCCATTGCTCCATTCCACCTGGCGGCTGCTGGTCTGGCCGCTCAGGTCGAAGTCGGTGCGCAATGGCGTGAAGTCGGGAGCGCCCTGATCGCTCTCGACATTAAGGATGACCGTATCACCCATCGCGATGCGGTCGCGGTCCAGCCAGGCGCGTGGTTGCGCCCAGGCCAGCAGCGGCAGCCACAGCAACAGCGCCGCCAGTACCGGCCGTGACCAGTGCCCGTGCATGTTGATCGCCCGCGTCATCGCCCTTCCCTCTTCCTGCGTTCGTTTTCCAGCTGGAACTTGGCCCGCAGCAGCGCGCCCGGATCATCCGGCACGCGCCGCATCCACGCTTCCACCGCCTGTTGCTCCTCGCGCTCGCGCGGCGTGCGGCCCTCCCCCCCAGGTACGGGTTTGCCGTCCTTGCCAGCCTCGGCCTCGCGTGCCTGCTGCATCGCCTGCTGCATGCGCTGGCGCTGCTGCTCATCGGCCTGGGCCTGTGCCTTGGCATCCTCCACCTGTGGTGGCGCCTGCTGGCCATCGCGGCCGCGCTCGCCGGGCTGCGGGCTCGACGGGTTCTTGTCGTCACCCGCCTTGGGCTGCCCCTGCTGGCCCTGGCCGGGATTCTGCTGGCCCTGCTGCGGCTTCTGGCCCTGCGGGTTCTGCTGGCCCGGGGCATCGTTCTGCTGCTTCTGCTGCCCGTTCTGCGGTGGCTTCTGCTGATCCTGGCCTTTGCCACCCGACTGCCTGCGCTTGCGCGCGGCATCGACCACGGCACGGTTGGCGACCGCATCGGCCATGCCGGGATGCAACGCCAGCGCGCGGTCGTAGGCGGCGATCGCTTCGTCGTAGTTGCCTTCGCGTGCCAGCGTGTTGGCCAGGTTGTACCAGCCGGCATCGCTGTCGATGCCCTCGAACTGCCTGCGCGCAGTGGCGAAGTCGCCGTTGCGGTAAGCCTGGACCCCCTCGGCCAGGCGCTGATGCTGCGCCTGGTCGCTACGCTTCCACAGCGTGCCCTGCGCGGGTTGCGAGGCCTGCGTCGCAGGTGCCTGCGCCTGCGCGTCATTCATCCATGGCACGAGGCCGACCGCGAGCACCGCGGCCAGCAGCGCACGACGGCGGAAGGCCAGCAATGCCAGCAGCATCACCGGCGGCAGCAGCCAGAAGCCTTCGTCACGCCACTGCTTGCCTTCGCCCGGCCGCTGCGCCGCCGTGCCTTCGCGCGCGTCGAGTACACCGAGCGCACGCAGATCGCTGTCATCGGCGGAGATGCGTGCATAGCGGCCGCCACCGGCAGTGGCCACCGCGCGCAGGCTGCCCTCATCCAGCGCAGCCTGGCGGATCTGCCCGCTGCCATCGCGGTAAGCCGCACCGGCAGGCGTGCCCAGGCCCAGCACCGACACCTGCAGGCCCAGGCTGCGTGCCTGCGCTGCCGCCAGTGCAGCTTCACCATCCGCCTGGTCGCTGACCAGCAGGATCTGCCCCTGCAGCGCACCGATCTGCCGCATCAGCCGTGTTGCCCAGTCGATGCCGCGGTCGGCACGCTGGCCATCGCGTGGCATCACGTCCGGCGACAGCGCATCCAGATACAGCGCAACATTGCGGCCGTCATCAGTCAGCGGCGCCACGGTGTAGGCATCATCGGCATACACCACCAGGCCCACCTGCCCGCCCTGGCGCGCGCGCAGCAGCTCGCCCACTTTCGCGCGCGCCTGCAGCAGGCGCGACGGTGGCAGATCGGTTGCGCTGATCCGGCTGGACAGGTCCAGTACCACCAGCAGCGGTGCGCTGGCCTGGAACATCGGTTGCGCCTGCTGCCGCCAGCTCGGTCCGGCCATCGCCAGCGATGCCAGTGTCCAGCCCAGCAGCAGCGCCCATGGCAGGCGCACACGACGCTTCGCGCCGGTGGCCAGCAGATGTGGCAACAGATGTGCATCCACCGCCTGCCGCCACGCATCACTGCGCCGTTGCCGGTACAGCGCCAACGCGATGATCATCGGCAGCGCCAGCAGTGCCCACAACCACTCGGGCCGCAGGAAGTGCAGCGCGTTCCAGTCGGGAAGATTCGAAGCAAACGCGATCATCGGCGACGCTCCGGCCACAGCCATGCCAATGCGCCCAGCAGCAATGCCAGGCCCAACGGCCACGCATAGCGTTCCTCGCGCGGGCGCAGGCTCGGGCCCTTTGCGGCCACTGGCTCCAGGCGATCGAGCTCGGCATAGATGCCGGCCAGCTGCGCGGTATCACGCGCGCGGAAGAACTGGCCGCCGGTCATGCTGGCGATCCTCTTCAGAGTGGCCTCATCGACCGGATCCTGGTCGGTGGAAATCGGAATGCCGAACAACCGCATGCTGCCATCGCCGCCAAACGCAACCGTGTGGATGCGCACGCCTTCGGCGCGTGCGACTTCCGCAGCGCGCAGGGGTTCCAGCACACCGGCATTGCTGACACCATCGGTCAACAGGATCAGTACGCGCTGCCCCTCCGGCTGGCTACGCAGGCGCTTGACCGCCAGGCCGATGGCATCACCGATGGCGGTCTCGCGCCCGGCCAGGCCGACCACGCTGTCGCGCAGCTGATCGCGCACGCTGGCCAGGTCCGCAGTCAGCGGCGTGAGCGTATAGGCGCGGTCGCCGAAGATCAGCAGGCCAACGCGGTCGCCGGCACGACGATCCAGGAAGTCGGCCAGCACGGCCTTGGCCGCGGTGAGGCGATCGACCGCCTGGCCGCCCAGCACCATGTCGCCCTCGCCCATGCTGCCGGACACATCCATCGCCAGCATCATCTGCCGCCCCTGCTGCGGCGGGGTGATGGCTTCGCCCAGCTGCTGCGGTCGTGCCAGCGCGATGCACAGTGCACACCAGCCCAGCCACAGCAGCAGCGTGCGCAGCCACGACGCGTCAACACGGCCGCCACCAGACAGGGCTTCGAGCTCGGCGGCAGCATAGGGCACACGCAGTGCGGCGCCGGGTTCTGCACGGCGCTTCCACCAGCGCATCAGCAGCGGCAACGGCAGCGCCAGCAAAGCCAGTGGCCATGCCAGCTGCAGGTCCGGCCATGGCCAATAGGTCGTCCACAGGTTCATCGGCGGCGCTCCAGCAGCATCGCCAGATAGCGTTCGCGGGCCCAGCTGCGCACAGCGGCCACGTCGTTGCTGTCGACGCGCGGGCGATAGGCGCCTTCGGCCAACAGGCTGCGGCGCGCATCGGGCAACGTGCCCTGCGGGTCCAGGCGTTGCCACCAGGCGTCATCGCGCAGTGATTCGCTGCCCGGCTTCGCATGGCGTGCGGCACGGCGCAGCAGTCCCGCGATGGCCGCCAGTTCGGCCGTAGCGTCGGGGGCGATTGCCAGTTCCTGATCGAACAGCTGCAACCAGCGCTGGCGGCGGCGGCGACGTCGCCACATCACTACGGCGATCACCAGCAGCAACAGCACGACCACCGCGCCGATCATCAGGTAACCAGGGGCTGGCGGCCACCATGACGGTGCTGGCGGCAGCTGCACATCGCGCAACGGCAGCGCGGCGCTCATGCCGGCACCTCGGTCGGCGACGGCGCCAGCCAGGCGTCGCTGGGCGCATCGGTAGACAGCACCTGTACGTCGACACGGCGTGCGCCGAGCTGGCGCCGCAGTTCCTGCAGCGGTTGGACGAAGTGTGCCTGCCAATGGGCCTGCACTTCACTGCGACGCAGGTCGAGGCCGATGCGCTGCTGTGCGGTCTGGAACTGCAACGCCGCCGAGGGGGGGTGCAGTTCCAGTGGATCGACCAGCAGCACCAGGCTGAGGTCGTGATGCTGGGCCAGCGCGCTCCAGCGCGCGGGCGGAATGCGGATGGCCTGCTGCGGATCGGCCAGCACCAGCATGCGTGCCCCCGGGCGCAGCACGCGACCGGCATGGTCCAGCGCGCGCTCCAGGCCCAGATCGTCGGCTGGCGGCTGTACGTACCAGCGGGTCAGCGCGTCGAGCACGCGCAGCACGCCGCGTGGCCCACCTGCCGGAGCGATCGGCGCTTCGCGGTCGCTGCCACGCAATGCGCCCACGCGGTCGCCACGGCGCTGCGCCGACCACGCGGCAACAGCACCGGCGCGTGCGGCCTGCACCGATTTGAAGCGCACGCGGGTGCCGAAGTACAGCGCCGGCGAGGTATCGGCCACGATCAGGCTGACCCGTTCGCGTTCGGCCTGGAACAGTTTGGTATGGGCGCGACCGGTGCGCGCCGTCACACGCCAATCGATGTGGCGCGCGTCGTCGCCGGCCACGTATTCGCGCGACTCGGCGTACTCCATGCCGCGGCCGCGCAGCGGGGACGGTGCCTGGCCCGCGTTGCCGGTGCGGCCACGGCGCGGCGGCGGCGGACGCTGTGCCAGCCGGCGCAGCGCGACCAGTTCGGCCAGCTGCGGGCGCAGCCCGTCACCTTCGAGCGCAGACGGTGCCTGTTCCACGGATGGATCGGTCATGCGCAGGCTCAGGGTGCCGGCACCCGGGCCAGCAGCTCCTGCACCAGGCGCTCGCCGTCCCAGCCTTCGGCGGTGGCTTCATAGCTGGGCAGCACGCGATGGCGCAGCACGTCGGCGGCGACCGCGCGCACGTCGTCGGGCGTGACGAAGTCACGGCCAGCCAACCACGCCCGCGCGCGGGCGCAGCGTTCCAGTGCGATGGAACCGCGCGGGCTTGCCCCCCATGCGATGCGGCGGCCGAGGCCGGCGTCGTAGCGCGATGGATCACGCGAGGCCAGCACCAGTTCGATCAGGTAGCGCTCCAGTGCCGGTGCCATGTGCAGGTCCAGCACTTCGCGGCGGGCGTCGAACACGTCCTGCATCGGCATCTTGTCTGGCGCCGGCGCGGCCTCGCCCAATGCACCACGGGCACGCTCACGGGCCAGCCGCAGGATCTCCGATTCGGCGGCCTGGTCCGGGTAACCGATGCGCACATGCATCAGGAAGCGGTCCAGCTGCGCTTCCGGCAGCGGGAACGTGCCTTCCTGCTCGATCGGGTTCTGCGTGGCCATCACCAGGAACAGCGGCGGCAGCGCATAGGTATGGCGGCCAACCGTGACCTGGCGCTCGCCCATGGCTTCCAGCAGCGCCGACTGCACCTTGGCCGGCGCACGGTTGATCTCGTCGGCCAGCAGGATCGGGTGGAAGATCGGGCCAGGCACGAACTCGAAGCGGCCCTCCTGAGGGCGCCAGATCTCGGTGCCGGTGAGGTCGGCCGGCAGCAGGTCGGGGGTGAACTGCACGCGGGCAAAGTCTGCTTCCAGGCGCGAGGCCAGTGCACGGATCGCCGTGGTCTTGGCCAGGCCCGGCGCGCCCTCCACCAGCAGGTGGCCGTCGGCCAGCAACGCGATCAGCAGGCGTTCGACCAGGGCCGCCTGGCCGACGATCTCGGTCGACAACGCATCGCGCAGCTGGGTGAATGCCGCATGCAGGCGGGAGGTTGCCGGCGCGGGCGGCGGCGAGACAGTTTCGGGCATCGGCGGTGGCAGGTTCATGGGGGCCTTTGACCGGCGCAGGACGGCACGGGTTCCCGACATCATCGCAGGGTGCCTTGCGATTGGCATCAAGAACGGCTGAACAGCGCATCCACGCATGGCGTGGATCTACCGGCGGAAACGAGGAAGGGCCGCACAGGGCGGCCCTTCTTCGAAGACTTCGGAGCGGTGGCTCAGTTCTGCTTGGCCACGCGCAGCACCTTCGGGGTGACGAACACCAGCAGTTCGGCCTTGTCCTTGTTGCGGCCGCGCTTCTTGAACAGGTTGCCCAGGAACGGCACGTCGCCCAGGAACGGCACCTTGCTGATGCTGTTGCGATCGGTGAACTCGTAGACACCACCGATCACCACGGTCTGCCCGTCCTCGACCAGCACCGCGGTATTGACTTCGCGGCGGTTGATCGACGGCACGGTGCCGTAGCCCTCCAGCTGGATCAGCTGGTCGACTTCGTCCTTCTTCACCTGCATGTTGAGGAACACGCGGTTGTCGTTGGTGATGGTCGGAGTGACCTTCAGCTCCAGCACCACTTCCTTGAACTGCACGTTCGGCGTCGCCACGCCGCCAGCGGTACCACCGCTGATGGTGACGTAACCGATCTCCTTGCCCTGCTTGATCATCGCTTCGCGCTGGTTGGTGGTGACCACGCGCGGGTTGGAGATCACCTCGCCTCGCGATTCCTGCTGCATGGCCGACAGTTCCACGTCCAGCAGGTAGCCGGCATTGAGGATCGACAGTGCCAGCGAACCCGGGTTGCTGGCGGCGGCCACCGGCAGGTTCCAGTTCAGGCCACGGGTGATCGCCGAGCCGGACTTCACCGGCGGCGGGCCGACCCGGCCACCGGCTTCCCAGTCACGCTCGGCCTTGGCGTTGGCCAGGTCTGTTGCGACCTGCGACTTGCGGGTCTCGGCATTGGCATCCAGGCTGCCGCTGAAGTACACGTTGTCACGGCTGCCGCTGACACCGAACTTCGCGCCCAGTTCGCGGGCGAAGGTATCGGTGGCGATGACGATGCGGCTTTCGATCAGCACCTGGTCGACCGGGCGGTCGATCACGTTGATCAGCTCGCGCATGCGCGCGATCTTCTTCGGGATATCGCTGATCATCAGCGTGTTGGTGCGCTCGTCGGCCACGATGCGGCCGCGCGAGGACAGGAAGCCACTGTCTTCCTGCGACGAGCTGCCCGAACCACCACCGCTGCCACCACCGCCACTGCCACCGATGCCCTTGGCCTCGGTCAGCGCTTTGAAGATCTGCGTGGCGCTGTGGTAGTTGATCTGGATGTAGTCGGTCTGCAGGTCTTCGCGGTTCTCGATGGCGATGCGCGCGTCTTCCTTCTCCTGCTCGAACTTGGCCAGTTCAGCCTGCGGCGCCACCCAGATCACGCTGCCATCGCGACGCTTGTCCAGGCCCTTGGCGCGCAGCACGATGTCCAGCGCCTGGTCCCACGGTACATTGACCAGGCGCAGGGTCACATTGCCCTGCACCGAGTCGGACGCAACCACGTTCAGGTTGGACTCCTCGGCGATCAACTGCAGCACGGTGCGCACCGGCACGTCCTGGAAGTTGAAGGTCACCGGCTTGCCGGTGAAGCCGCGCTGGCCGACGGCCTTGGCCGCCTGGGTGACGCTGCCGGCGGTGACCGCGCCGACGGCGGCCTGGGCCTGCCGCGGGCTGATCTCGACCACGTACTCGTTGCCGCTCTGGTAGGCCAGCGACTCCACTGCACCGCCGGTACTCAGCACCAGCTGGGTGCCGGCACCGGACGGCTTGGCGTCGATGCGCTGTACCGGCGTGGCGAAGTCGGTGACGTTCATCGGCTTCTGCAGGTTGGCCGGCAGTCGGGCATTGCCGACGTCGACCACCACGCTGTTGCCCTGCGTGCGCAGGTCAGGAATCGCGCCCTGCCCGTCGAACTGCACGATCAGGCGCCCGGCGCCGTCATCGCCACGCTTGAAATCGATCTTGGCCACCGACAGGCCTGCCGGCGCAGCGGCCGGTGCCACGGTGGCGCCCACCGGCTTTTCCGCCGGTGCGGCAGCCAGCGCCGGAGCGCAGGCCAGCATCAGCGCGACTCCCAGCGCGCTGACACGGTTCAAGGTAGAGCGCCGGATGGGACGCAGCCCCTTGGCTTGGTGAAAGGTCATCGTGCTATCCCCAGTAAACGATCATTGATCTTCAAGCGAGAGCGTTGCCGGCCGTTCCAGCCAGCCACCCGCGCCATCCGGCACCAGTTCGATCAGCTCCACGCGGTCTTCGAAGACCGCCGTGACCCGCCCGTCGCTCTGCCCCAGGTAACCGCCCGGGCGAACCCGGTAGGTGACCTTGTCCGGCCCCATCACCAGCGCCACGGTGCCTGCACCGGTACCGATGGTGCCGACCATGTCCAGCGCATCCAGCGGGAAGCCTTCCAACGGCTCCTTGCGCCGGTTCGGGTCCGGTCGCAATCCGCCGTTCCCCTGCTGCGGATTGGTCCAGGCATCGGTGAACGGATCGCGCATGCCCTGCGCGGAGTATTCAAAGGTCTCGAACTGCTGCATCACCGGCAGCGGCTCCAGCGGTTGCGCCGGTCGCGCGCGCTCGCCTTCCACCCACTTCTCAAGGTTCGGTGCGTCGCCGGGCGTGCTGGTCACGCCACGGCCGCAACCGGCCAGCAGCAGTACAGCCAGCACCATCGCACCACGTACGGTCTGCGCGCGCATCACTTCTTGCCCTCCTTGCCAGCGTCGGCCGCCTGCTGCGCCTGCACTTCGGTCTCGTCCAGGTAACGGTAGGTCTTGACCGTACCGGACAGTTCCAGTGCACCGCTGCGGACGTTGCCGCCGGTCTTTTCCTTGGGCTTGAGGTTGATGTCATGCATGGTCAGGATCACCACCCGCGGCAACGAGGCCACGCCACTGACGAATGCGCCGAACTGGTGGTAACTGCCCACCATGCGCAGCTTGATCGGCTTCTCGGCGTAGAACTCCTTGATCTGCTCCTGCTCCGGCTCGAACAGCTCGTTGGTCAGGCCGCTGGACAGCGCGGTCTGCGAGATGTCGATGATCAGGTCGGGCATTTCGGTCTTGCTCGGCAGCTGCCGCAGCATCTGCTGCAGCACCTGCTCCATCTGCGCCAGCTGCTGCTTCAGCGGCCCCAGGTTCACCGCGCGTTCCTGCTGCTTGGTGAACTCGGTGCGCAGCTCGACTTCCTTCGATTCCAGGCCGGCCAGTTCCTCGCGCTTGCCGCTGATCAGCAGCATCCACGCCACGAACATGATGACCAGCGCCAGCAACGAGCAGAAGACGATCTTGGCCTTCTGCGGCCAGTTGCCGATGTCGTTGAAATCCAGGTTCTTGATGTCGATCTTCTGGCTCATGCGCGGTCCCCCTGCAGCAGCGCATTGAAGGCCTGCGGCGGCTGCGCCAGGCGGCTGCCCTCAGGCTTCGGGGCAGGTGCCGGAGCCGGCGCGGCAGCCGGAGCGGCCGGTTGGTTCGGCTTGGCCGGAGTGGCCGGCGGTGCAGCGGCCGGTGCGGCGGGAGCCGCTGCCGGCTGGCCCGCTGCCGGAGCCGCAGGCGTCGCGGCATCCGTACCTGCGGCCAACGGAGCCACCGGTGCCGGCGGAGCCGTCGCCACCGACCCATCGGCGTTCAGGCCCGGCGTCGCCGAGACCTCTTCGCTCTGTGCCGGCAGTTTCACCTTGACCACGAACACGTAGGGCAGCGCCTTGATGTCGGCCAGCGGACCGACCTTTCCATCCTTGTCCTTCTCCGGGTCACGCGCTTCGATGATCGACAGCTCCGGATTGGTCATCCAGCCGGAGGTCTCCAGGTTGCGCATGTAGGCCGAAACGCGGGCATTGGACTGGGTGCGACCTTCCAGCGTCAGCACATCCCCTTCCTGCTTCAGTGCGGTCAGCACCACGCCATCGGGAATGGTGCGCACCAGCGCGTCGAACAGGTGGACCATCTGCGAGCGCTTGGCCTGCAGTTCCTCGATCACCTTCTTGCGGGCCAGCAGGCGTTCCTTCTGCGCGTCGAGGCGATCGATCTCCTTGTTCTGTTCCTTGACCTTCTCGATCTCGGCTTCCAGATAGGCGTTGCGGTCCATCTGGCCGCTCACCTGGCGGTCGTAATAGAACCAGATCATCAGCGACAACAGCAGGCCACCGACAGCGGCCATGCCCAACATTGCGTAGAACTCGCGCTGGCGTTGCTTGCGCCGTTCGGCGCGCCAGGGCAATAGATTGATGCGTGCCATCAGTCGAAGCTCCTCAGCGCCAGACCGGTCGCGATCATCAGCGCGGGGGCATCCTGGGCCAACGAATGCGCGTTCACCTTCGGCCCCAGGGTCATCTGCGCCAGCGGGTTGGCGACCACGGTCGGCACGCCCAGCTGTTCCTCGACCATCTCCGGCAGGCCACCGAGCACGGCGCAGCCGCCGGCCAGCACGATGTGATCGACGCGGTTGAATTCGCTGCCCGCATAGAAGAACTGCAGCAGGCGGCTGATCTGCTGGACCGTGGCTTCCTTGAACGGCTCCAGCACTTCCATCTCGTAGCTTTCCGGCAGGCCGCCCTGGCGCTTGGCCAGCCCGGCTTCCTCGTAGCTCAGGCCGTAGCGGCGCATGATCTCGTCGGTCAGCTGCTTGCCACCGAACACCTGCTCGCGGCTGTAAAGGCTACGACCGCCGCGCAGGACATTGAGGGTGGTCATGGTGGCGCCGATGTCGACCAGCGCAACCACGCCGTCGATGGACACCGGAAGCTCGCTGGCGACCAGGGCGTAGGCGTTCTCGACCGCGAAGGCCTCCACGTCCATCACCTTGGCCTGCAGGCCACCGAGCTCCAGCGCGGACTGGCGCAGCTCGACATTCTCCGAACGCGACGCGGCCAGCAGCACCTGGACCATCTCCGGGTTGTTCGGGATCGACCCGATCACCTCGAAGTCCAGGTTCACTTCCTCGATCGGATACGGAATGTAGTTGACCGCTTCCAGCTCGATCTGGGCTTCCATGTCGTTTTCGTCGAGATCGGCCGGCATCGGGATCACCTTGGTGATCACCGCTGACCCCGCGACGGCGGCAGCGGCCAGTTTGGCCTTGCTGCCTGAACGGTTCATCGCGCGGCGGATGGCCTCACCCACGGCCTCCACTTCAACGATGTTCTTCTCCACCACCGCGTTCGGCGGAAGAGGTTCCACAGCGTAATGTTCCACGCGGAAACGATTGCCGCTGCGGGACAGCTGCAAAAGCTTTACCGCAGTCGAACTGATGTCGACGCCTACAAGCGGCGACTGACTTTTTGGGATGAGCCCCACGGTTTCTCCCCTGCCGACGGGCACTTGGACGCAAGACCTGCGTCCGAGCATTAATAACGTATTCTTAGCAAATGGCAACGGCCCTGCTGTGAAATCCCTCACGGATTCACCATGCAGCCCCTGACTGTTCCCCTTGCGCTCCCCGGTGCCGACCCCAGCCGCCACCTTGCGTAATCTATACTCTGCGACCACGAAATTCGCAATCGGAATCTGAACCCGATGACTCGACTCCGCCGCTGGCTGCGCTGGATCTTCCTGATTGTCCTGGTCCTGGCGCTGATCGGCGCGGCCGCCGTGGGCGGTCTGTACTATGCCGTTTCCTCCAAGCTTCCCGACGTGCAGACCCTGCGCGACGTGGAAATGCAGGAGCCGATGTACGTCTATGCCGCCGACGGCAAGCTGATGGCGGTGTTCGGCGAGACCCGGCGCACCCCGGTCACCATGAAGGACGTACCCGAGCGCCTGAAGCAGGCCTTCCTGGCCACCGAGGATGCCCGCTTCTACGAGCACGGCGGTGTGGACTACATGGGCATCGGCCGCGCGGTCTGGCTGCTGGCCACCACCAACGACAAGCGCGTGCCGGGTGGCTCCACCATCACCCAGCAGGTCGCCCGCCAGTTCTTCCTCAGCTCCGAGTACAGCTATACCCGCAAGCTGGCCGAGATCCTGCTGGCGCGGAAGATCGAGTCCGAGCTGAGCAAGGACGAGATCTTCGAGCTGTACCTGAACAAGAGTTTCTTCGGCAACCGCGCCTACGGCGTGGCGGCCGCCGCCGAGTTCTATTACGGCAAGAAGCTGAACGAGCTGGACCTGGACGAGATGGCCTCGCTGGCCGGTATCCCCAAGTTCCCGTCGTCGGGCAACCCGATCTCCAACCCGGAACGTGCCCGCCAGCGCCGCGACAATTACGTGCTGCAGCGCATGGCCGACCTGAAGTTCGTCAGCCAGGCCGAAGCCGACGCGGCCAAGGCCGTACCGATGCACGCCACCGCGCATGAGCCGCCGGTGCAGGTCGATGCACCCTACGTGGCCGAGCTGGTGCGCCAGGAAATGATCGCCCGCTTCGGCGGCGACGTGGTCAACAAGGGCTACCATGTCACCACCACGATCGACTCCACCCTGCAGACCGCCGCCAACCTGGCCGTCCGTGATGGCCTGCTGCTGTACGACCACCGCCACGGTTGGCACGGCGTGGAGAAGCAGGTGCAGCTGGGCGCCGGCGACGATACCGCCGCGCTGGCCGAGCACCTGCGCGGCATGTACGGCCAGGCCGGCCTGCTGCCGGCAATCGTCGCCAGCACCGCGGCCGATGGCAGCGCCACGGTGGTGCTGGCCAACCGCACCGAGATCGTGCTGCCGGCCGGCGCCGCCAAGTGGACCAACAAGACCCCGGGCAAGCTGGTGCAGCGCGGCGACATCGTGCGCGTACGCGCCGGTGCCAAGGACGGGGAGTGGCTGCTGGACCAGATCCCGCGCGGCCAGTCCGCACTGGTCTCGCTGGATGCCCACAGCGGCGCGCTGAAGGCGCTGGTGGGTGGCTTCAGCTTCTCCGGCAACAAGTTCAACCGCGCCACCCAGGCCCGCCGCCAGCCGGGTTCGAGCTTCAAGCCGTTCGTCTACGCGGCCGCTTTCGACAAGGGCTACAACCCAGCCTCGATCGTGCTCGACGCCCCGGTCGTGTTCCGCGATCGCCGCGGCAAGACCTGGGCCCCGCAGAACGACGGCGGCGGCTTCCGCGGCCCGATGCGCCTGCGTGAAGCGCTGGTGCAGTCGCGCAACCTGGTCTCGGTACGCCTGCTTGATGGCATGGGCGTGGACTACGCGCGCAAGTACATCAGCGAGTTTGGCTTCGCCGAATCGGAGCTGCCGCCGAACCTGTCGATGTCGCTGGGCACTGCATCGCTGACCCCGCTGTCGGTGGCGCGTGGCTACGCGGTGTTCGCCAATGGCGGCTCGCGCGTGGATACCTGGCTGATCGACCAGGTCAATGACCGCGACGGCAACCTGGTGTTCAAGGAAAACCCGGCGCTGGCCTGCCGCGACTGCGCCGGCAGCAGCGACCAGCCGGTCAACCAGGTGGTGGATGGCTTCAACTTCGGCGCCCCGGCCCCGAAGGTGGACCCGGCCGCTGCGGCCAAGGCCGAAGCCAAGACCGAGACCCCGGCCGCGCCGGCCAACCCGGATGCCCGCACCGCCCCGCGCGCGATCGACGCCCGCACCGCCTACCAGTTGGTGTCGATGATGCGCGACGTGGTCCAGCGCGGTACCGGTGTGCAGGCCAAGGTGCTCGGCCGCGAGGACGTGGGTGGCAAGACCGGCTCCACCAACGACCATCGTGACGCCTGGTTCTCCGGCTTCGGCGGCCCGTACGTGACCACCGTGTGGGTGGGCCGCGACGACTTCCGCTCGCTGGGTTACCGCGAGTACGGTGGCAAGGCGGCGCTGCCGATCTGGATCGACTACATGCGCACCGCGCTGAAGGACACCCCGATCGCGCAGAACGAGCCGCCCAGCGGCATGGTCCAGGCCACGCTCAACGGCGCGACCGAGTGGGTGAAGGTGGAAGACATGGATCGTCTGACCGACTACGACCTGAACCTCAATACGCCGCAGGCCGACGCCGCCGCGTTCGATATCTTCTGAGGAAGGGTGCAGTGGGTGCCAACCGTGGGTTGGCACCGATGCGACTGTAGAGCCGAGCCCATGCTCGGCTCCGGGCGCCCGCGTAGAGCAGCCGAGCGTGGGCTCGGCTCTACAGGATCAACGGCACCCGCTTGCTCCCCTCCGTGAAATACCTACGCGGATGTCACATCCGTGCGCTAGTCTGTAGCCAGGTCGCAACAGGAGTCATCGCATGCATCGCGCCCGTCAGCATGCTGCCAGCCAGACCCGCGAGCGGCGCCACCGCCTCGCCCACGAAGCCGCCCGCCTGATGGCCGAAGGCGGCATCCGCGACTATCACCAGGCCAAGTTGAAGGCCGCCAGCCGGCTCGGCATCCACGACGATGCCTCCCTGCCCCGCAACACCGAGATCGAAGACGCCCTGCGCGAATACCAGCGGCTGTTCGCCGGGCCCCAGCACGGCAATGAACTGCAGCGCCGCCGCGAGGCTGCGATGCGCGCGCTGGAGTTCCTGCACGGCTTCGCCCCACGGCTGGCCGGCCCGGTGCTGGAAGGCACCGCCGATGCCAACAGCCCGGTGCAGCTGCACCTGCACAGCGACGACCCGGAAGCCGTGCATCGCTTCCTGGACGAGCACGGCATTCCCGCCGAATCGCGGACGCGCCGGCTGCGCATGGACCGCGAACGCAGCCTGGACGTGCCGGTGTGGGTGTTCAGTGCCGAGGAGCTGACCTTCGACCTGGCCGTGCTGCCGTACGATGCGCTGCGCCAGGCGCCGCTGTCGCCGGTGGATGAGAAGCCGATGCGACGCGCGTCTGTCGCACAGCTGCGGCAGCTGCTTGCCGAAGCGGAGATCACCGCGTACATCGGCGGGTGACGGTTGCGCAGGTTCTGGTGGGTGCGGACCGTTGGTCCGCACGGTGCTTCAGGCATCCGGATAGCTGACCGAAGAGCAGCCGAGCATGGCTCGGCTCTACAGGAGGTGCGTTGCCTGCTTCCCTCTTCTGGTGGGTGCGGACCGTTGGTCCGCACGGTGCATCAGGCATCCGGACACCTGACCGAAGAGCAGCCGAGCATGGCCCGGCCCTACAGGAGGTGCGCTGCCCTACCAGACATCATGGTGCTGCTCCTCCGTCTCATCGCCAAGCAGGCGCATCAGCCAGGGGGCTCCCACCCGCTGCGGGTACGCCATCATCATCCGCGCGTGCATGTTCTGCAGATCGCCCAGCAACCAGGTCTGGTTGTAGACATCGCCGAACGGGTCCGACCACGCCGTCTGGATCCGCGCGCGCTCACCGCCGTTGAGGTTGGGCATCCTGTCCAGCGGCACCTCCAGCACCGGCTCCAGCGCCCGGTTGATGGCCGCGTTCTCCGCCTCCGCCGCACGCATGAGCTCCAGCCGATGGCTCACCTGCCAGCACGGGAAAGGGAAGCAGCTTCCCGTGGCATCGATGTACGTCGCGATGTCGGCCAACATGTGGGCCTTCAGCTGCCACACCATCGCACTGTCCAGCAGCTGCCGCACCCGCAGCGTGCGCAGCGTGCCGGCACGGACATCCTCCGGGGTGGTGAACGGCTCGCCCGGGGTTGGGCCGCCATGCCGCACCAGCACGATGCGATGGATCGCCTCCTGGGTGATGTTCTCCACGCGCAGCGCGGCGGCCTCCGGATGCACGCGCGGCGGCGGCACGCTCGATACCCGCCAGGTGTACCAGGCCGCCAAGCCCATGCCCGCCACGCACAGCAGGGCGAACAGCAGCCAGCGGTCCAGATTGCGGGTGTAGTAGTAATACCGCGCCCGCCAAAGGTAGAACGTGCGGTAGCTGATGAACCGGCTTACCCATCGATACATTGCCATCTCCTCGGCAAGGACCCCGGCGCGGCGGGGCGGATTACGCGCGTCACGCCGGGGCTCCATCGCTTACCAGCCGATGCCGACGCCGACGCCCATGCTGCGCTCACCGCTGTTGGTGAACGCCCCATTGAGGCTGAAGGTGGCCGAGCCCTTCTCGTTGAGCACACGCTGGTAGCCGACCGCCATCGCGGACTCACCCTCGCTGTAGCCCACGCCCGCACCGAGGCGGTTGTAGGTGGCCAGGCCCGCGGTGTTCATCGCCATCGCGGTCTGTGCGCTGCTCATCGCCGCCATGCGGTTGAAACGCTTGTCCATCTTGTCCAGGCGACGTTCGAAACTGCTGATCGCGCCATCGGTGTACTCGTTGGCGCGGGCCAGCATCTTCTCCAGTTCAGCGGTATCGACCTGGGGCTTGGGCGTGTCGTCCTTCTTCGACTTCGGCTGCGGCGCGGGCTTCTCACCCTCGCCGACCGACGCCACCTGCTGGCCGCCTTCGGCCTGCGGCACTGGTGCTTCTGGTTCAGGCACCGAAGCGACGGCCATTGCCTGCGGCTGCGGCGCATCGATGCGCTCTTCCAGGCCATCGATACGGCCGTTGAGCTGCTGCTGCATCGAATGCAGCTGGCCACCATTGACCGCATCGCGGCTGCCGGCGGCAATCAGGCCATTGGCCACGTTGGAGATGACCATGCCGTGGGTTCCGGCGAGGGTGAGCTGGTTGAGACCGTCGGCACGGACTGAGGGGGTGTCCTGGAACACGCTGCGCAGCTGGGACTCGACCTGGTTCACGCGCGAGCGGTTGCTGACGACCGCGCCGTCGAGCGCCTCCAGCGCACCATTGAGGGTGGACTGGGACTGGCCCTGCACAGTGAAGCTGGGGCCGACGATGTTGCCGTTGGCATCGACGTCACCGCCGAGCGCGGCCAGCGCCCCGCGCAGCTGGCCGACGGTGGCAGCGTTGTGGTTGGCGGTGCCGTTGGCGATGTTTACGAGGCGGCGTTGAATGCTCCCGCTACCAAACGAAGCCGTACCTTGCTCAGTTGCCACTGCACCAACTCCCAACGCGAGGGAGCCATCTGCCCCCTTAAGGACCATAGCGCTCTCCCCAATGGCAATGCCGTTGCGTTCCCACACCTGCGCACCAGCTCCCACCGCAAAGCCACCACTCGAATATTCGGAGACCCAAGACCCACGTCCAAGAGCCACCGAATTCACCCCCAGCGCAGCTGCGTAGGAGCCAATGGCTGTTCCACCGTCAACTCCCGTTCGGGCAGAGTCGCCAATTGCCACTCCGAGGAAGCCAGCCGACGCGCCTTCACTAAGCTCATCTGTATCGATCTTGAAGAAGCGGTGCTGATCCTCAATCTGCGATACCCGATCGCTGACACTGAACAACTGGCGCCCAGTAACCACATCTCGACTATCCACGGAGAGCGTGCCATCGGCCACGCCAGTCAAACGCGCACCGCCAAAATCGATCGGGCCGCTCGCAACCAATCCACGCATTGCCTGCGGTCCCATCTCCCTCTCCTTGCGCATCGCCTCCAGATCATTTCGATTCTGCGAGATCTTCTGCTCTGCGGCGTACAGCTGATTGCCCGTTACGGCATCACGGCTTCCAGGGGCCACCCGACCGTCAGCCAGATTGGTCAACACCATGCCGTTCGCGCCACTCAGCGCGATCTGGTTCATGCCATCGCCACGGGCCGAGGGTGAATCCTGGAAGATCGAGTTGAGCTGGCCTTCCACCTTGTCCGTACGGTGGCTTGAGGTGATGACAGCACCATCGAGCGCCATCAACGCGTCTTCAACGGTGTTCTGCGTCCCGCCCTGCACCGAGTAGATCGGGGCAATGACGTTGCCGCTGGCATCCATGCCTGCGCTGCCGCCGAGGGTGGCGAGGGAATCCTTCAATTGGGAGACGGTCGTGGCGTTGTGATCGGCAGTGCCCCGGGCGATGTTCACGAGGCGCCTCTGGGCAAAGGCGTTCCCGAACGACGCAACGCCTGCTTCGGTCGCTTCAGCACCTTGACCAAGTGCAAGCGAACCAGTTGCACCCTCACCAGTCCTTGCGCCCGCACCGATCGCAACACCACCTTCCGCGACACCACCCGAGCCACCGACCTGAGCTCCAGCTCCTAGAGCAAATCCACCCTCTGATCCATCGAACACAGTTGATCCTCGCCCCACAGCTACGGAGTTCCTCCCCATCGCCACGGCACGAGTACCCACTGCGGTGCCCCCCTCCTTTCCAGTCTTTGCCGCGTTTCCTAGCGCCACACCCGCAACACCCGCTTCAGCCGGCTCACTAATCGGCGCGTGCCCTACACTCAAGAACTGGCCAGTACCTTCCAGTGACGAAATACGAGCGTTGGTTGCAAACAACTGCCGCCCAGATACAGCTTCCGCACTACTGTCGGTCACCAACCCATCCGCCACCCCACTGATCCTGCGATTGTCCCCGACGCTATTGCGCACATCCAGCACGGTTCCACTGTTCTCCTCACCCAGACGGACATTGCCGTTGGCGGCGACCTGGCTCACCAGCCCTTCCAGCGCGGTCGTGCTGACCAACGCCTTGGCAGCGTCTGCCTTCGCAACCGTTGCATCCGCCTGCGCCGCCGTAGCCGCTTTCTCCACGGCAGCCACCTGCACGTTGGTGGCATTGAGCTGCTTGCCGTTGACCGCTTCGTTGCTGCTGGCGCTTACTGTGCCATCCGCCACACCGGTAACCTTCCGGCTGGCGTTGGCGCTGTTGCGCACGTCCAGCACAGTTCCGCTGTTCTTCTCACCCAGACGGACATTGCCGTTGGCGGCGGTCTGGCTGACCAGCCCCTCCAGCGCACCCGTTCTGACCAACGCCTTGGCAGCATCTGCCTTTGCAGCCGTTGCATCCGCCTGCGCAGCTGCAGCCGCCTTCTCCACGGCAGCTACCTGCACATTGGTGGCGTTGAGCTGCTTGCCGTTGACCGCTTCATTGCTATTGGCACTTACCGTGCCATCCGCCACGCCGGCAACCTTCCGGCTGGCGTTGGCGCTGTTGCGCACATCCAGTACGGTGCCACTATTCTTCCCACCCAGGCGGACATTGCCGGTGGCGGCGGTCTGAGAGACCAGGCCGGCGAGCGCGGTGGTCTCGGTCAGTGCCTTGGCGGCGTCGACCTTGGCGGCGTTGGCTGCCGTCTGCGCGCTCGTGGCCGTGTTCTGCGCAGTGGATACGGCCTGGTTGGTCGCGAACAGCTGATTGCCGGTGATGGCATCGGTACTGCCATTGCTGACCGCGCCATCGGCAATGTACTGGATCTTGCGCTTGAGAGTGGCACTGCCCACCGATACGGAGTTGACGGACGCCGTCACAGAGCCGGCACCCAATGCCACTGCATTGTCATGGCGGGCGTTGGCGCGGTCCCCCAGCGCAACGGCGCTGGTGTTGGCCGACACTGCAAGATTGCCCAGCGCAGTGGCGGACTGCGCCTTGGCCTCGCTGCCACGCCCCAGCGCAGTGGACTGCTTTGCTGTGGCTTTGCTCAGGTACCCGATTGCAGTGGCATGCTCGGCGGCCGCATTGGCGTCACCGCCTACGGCAATGGAGAAGTTGCCGCTGGCAATGGCCCGGAAGCCGGTCGCGACCGCGCCGTTTGCGCTGCGCGTGTTTGCACCGATGGAAACGCCGGCATTCTGGTTGTTCACCTTGTTGCCTTCTGCATCGACGCCGGCCAGTGCATCGAATCCGAGTGCGACACTGCGACCGTTGTAGGCCTTGGCATTGTTGCCGATGGCGGTACTGATGCCGTAGCTGCCCGACTCTGCAACCGCGCCCTTGCCCAGTGCCAGGGTGGTGGCATCGATACGATTGGTGGCGGACTGCGCGAGCGTCCGAACGTCCGCGAGGTCTCCCTTTACGGTTCCCACTGCCGATTCCACTGTCCCCAGCCTGGTGTTCGTGGCGTTGAGCTGCCTGCCGTTCACGGCATCTGTACTGCTTGTCGTCAACGCTCCATCAGAAACGCCACTCACTTTTCGCGTCGCCAGTACTGCATTGCGCATGCTGACTTCCGTGCCGGTATTGCTGTTGGCAATACGCACTATGCCGCTCGCGGAATCCTGCTTGATCAGGCCATCGACCCGCTCGCTCATCGCATGCAGTTGCTTGCCGGTAACGGCATCTGAGCTGGAAGCCGTGATGCGGCCGTCTTCCACGTTCACAATTCTCCGCCGCAGCGTCGAACTGCCCACAGAGACAGTATTCACTTCGGTTGCGGAAGAACGCACACCCAGCGCAACTGCTCCTTGCGCGGTGGTCGACGCGCCGTAGCCCAGGGCCACGCCATCAATGCGCGCCTCGGCGCCACCGCCTATGGCGATTGCACCGGTGTAGCCGGCCGTCCCGGCCTTCGCAGCAGCACCTATGGCGATGCCGGACGTGCCGCCGCCGGTATCGACCGAGGCTTTGCTGCCCAGGGCGACGCCATCAACGCCATTGGCGAATGCGTTTGCGCCCATTGCGACCGCATTCTCGCCCTGTGACAACGAGCCACTGCCGACCGCAAGCGCGTTCTGGCGCGTTGCGGCGGCGCTGTTTCCGAATGCGGTGGAGCCGATTCCCTTGCCGTAGGCATTGGCGCCTACAACCGTGCTGTGACCACCATTGGCAGTCGCGTTGTAGCCCACGGCAACACTGTCTACGCCGTTGATGTTGGCCTTGTAGCCAAACGCGGATCCATAGTTGCCAACGATCCGGCTTTGGTGTCCGAAACCCGCCCCCCAGCTGCCACTCAGATATGTCCCGCCACCAATGATCAGGTATTCCTTCGCACCGGCAGCCGCGTTGGCCCACAACGTACCGTCGGTCTGGCCGGAATGTGGCAGGCATCGGAGGAAGTCGGTGCCAGCATCAAGGGATGAACAACCGTAATACGTCACTCCCGCGAACGCTTCCTTAGTACCCAGCAGGATGAGCAACGAGGCAATCAGCGAAGCAGACAGCTTCTTCTGCCCGCCAGCACCGTGTCTTGCTACAGCCAGCTCGCTGGCTACCTCCCAGCACCCCTTGGCCCGGTTCCAGATGCGCCGATAGATTCGATTCATGGTCTTTCTCCTTAACAGTTTGCGGAAAAAACATCCCGCGCCAGGCGCGGGACGCAGGGAGGGGGGGGTCAACTGGACTGGATGGCCACGTCCTGGACGTGCTCGCGATAGCCGTCCTGGGAAAGCCGGTAGCGCAGGCGCAGCGAATTGCCCGGCTGCGGCTGGAACGGCAGGGTGAAATCGGCATCCGGGTACAGGCTGTGAGAGAGGTCGTGTGGCGTGCAGACGCCGGCCGCCGTGCATTCGGCCGCATGGATGATGCCGACGCGCAGGGTGCCGCTGTTGTGCAGCGTGTTGCCGCGTACACTCAGGTTGACCACGCCGTCGGCGGGCACCACGTTCACCAGCGCCCCCCACACCAGGCTGACGCCGACGTCGGCGTGCGCAGCGTCTTCGCTGCTTTCCAGTTCAGTGCCTTCGGGGCCGCGCACGCCTTCGAAGTACACGCGGTACGCGGTTTCCTTCTGCACCGGTTGCAGGGGGATCAGCCGGATCAGGCGATTGCCACCGCCTGACAGCGCGAACTTGCCGGGCGTGATGGCAATGGCCGAATCGGCGACCTCGATGTCCTGCTCCTGTTCGCGGGGCGTTGCCGGGTTGTCGATGCGTCGCAGGCTGGCCTGTACATACTGCGGGCGGGTGGACTGCGAGTAGACGCGGATCTGCGCACCGCGCTTGGCATCCATCGCGGTTCGCATGGGATGGATGGACAGGTTGGCGTGTGCTGATGGCGCAAGCAGCGCACTCAACGGCAGCATCCAGACGATCAGTTTGTTCATGGCAGGCTCCGTGTGGGATCAGGGTTTGGCGGTGGGGACGCGCAGTTCCACCGTCAGCTCGCCCTCGTAGAGACCGGGGCGCTTGCTGGCGACGGGGGTGGGAGGTGTCAGCAATGTCAGCGGCGTGGGCACGCAATAGACCGGCTGGCTGATACCGGGCAGCATGACCAGGCGCAGTTCGGCGCCGTCGATGCCATGCAGCAGCTCTTCCACGCCATGCCGCATGCGGATATCGCGCCCGCCGTAGTTCAGGCTGACGTGGTAGTCCAGGCGCTGGCGGTCGTCGCTGCCACCATCGCGGTGCCAGACCGCGAAGTCGCTGCCGGGTGGCGGGCGCGGCCCGCTGTCACGCACGGTGACGCCGAGGAATTCGCTCTGCGAGCCGAGGCCGTCGTAGAGGCACATCTCCAGCTGCTTGCGGCCGCCTACCATCTGCTTGATGGGGTCGTAGCGCAGGTCCATGTTGACCAGCGGCGCAATGTTGTCGAAGGCCGGGAAGTAGATCGAGATCGCGTCGTAGTCGGTGACGGTGAACTCGAAATTGAAGGTGGCGGTGGCGACGGGAGCTGCGGCGGGATCGGCCTTGATGTTCAGGCGCATCGTGGCCTTCCAGTGACCTGAGACGAGGCGCGCAAGTTCCGCTGACGGAATTGACAGCCTGACGCCTGTGCCTATTGGCTGATCTGGCCCGCAGGTGTACCAGGATGCCGAACTCAAAATCCTCTGCAGCGAGTCCCAATAGTCGATCGCACATCCCCAGTCAGACATGATCCGCTGGATGCTGCCAAACGCGCGGACTTCGATGCGTAAGCCAGTCCGCTGATCTGCAAACCTAAGCGAAACCTCAGTAACCCCATCTGCGCCAGACGGAATACCCGCCGTGGGACATTTGCCAAACTCGGCATCAGAAGCAGACCCACACACCACATGGATCTGCCCATACTTCATCGCCACGTCATGACTGAACCCCAGCACCGTCCTCGGCGCCCACAGCTCCACGTCGCCGGGCACGGCCGAGCGGTCCCACGACATCACGATGTCCCGGCTCTGATCGGTGGGATGTGTCTCTGGCGGCCACTGCGCCCACGCCCGTGGCATCAGCACGGCCAGCGCGCACACCAGCATCAACACGAACAACACACGCCGGCTCATGGCGTTCCTCCTGCAGCAGCGGTCTGGGGCGTGGCGGCAATCAGCGCGCGTTCCTGCAGCAGCCGGGTGACCCGGGCCTGCTGGCGGATCTCCGCCGGCAGCTGGGCCACGGCCAGCGGTTCGCAATGCACGGCGCCGACCAGCAGCACCACCTGGCGGCGCTCGCGCACCTGCAGCGGGCAGTGCAGCAGGCGGTCGTCCTGCAGCAGGTAGAGCGTTGTCTCGCGACGCGGGAAGTCGGCGACGAAGCCGCCGTTGGCGCTGGTGCCGGGCACCGGCGCGTTGAGGATGCGGGCGCCACCCAGCGGCGCGCCGGCAAGCGTGCGGGCGGTGCCGATGAAGGTGTAGGTCACTTCGATCGGCACCGGCATGCGCATCAGCCGCCCCGGGGCCAGGAACATCGGGCGCGCACCGCCCACACCGCTCACCCGGATGGCGGCCATGCTGGCGTCGTTGCTGGCGTCCTGCAGTTCGGCACGGTGCGACTGGTAGGCGGTCAGCGGCAGCAGCCGGCGCTCGCCGATCTGCAACCGTTGCCGGCCCGCGCCGCTCACCTGCAGTTCGGCCGCCACGCCCTGCAGGTCCAGGTCATCGGTGGCGCCTACCTGTACCGCCAGCCCGGCGTCGGCGCCGGTGCCTGCGCCCCAGTAGGCACCGCGCCGGCCCAGGGCGAAGGCCGAGCTGTGCGTGCCGCTGTAGGCGGTCTCGCTGCGGCCATGCTGCTGGTAGTACGCCACGGTGGCGCCGGTCTGTCCGTAGCGGTTCTGCAGCTGCCCGCCCAGCGATGCACTGTAGCGGTCGTTGTTGTTGGCGCGCAGCTCGGAGGTCAGCTCACGCAACTGCGCGTCCACCTCCTGGCGATAGCTCTGGCCGACGCTGTAGTTGATCTCCGGCCGCTGGTGCTGCGGCTGGCGCATGTCCACCGCGTAGCGGCGCTGGCCGTTGCCAACATGGCTGCGCTGCAGGCGGGTGAAGCTTACGTTGAGGTAGATGCCACGGTCGCGCGTGCGGGTGTCGCGGGCACTGTCGTGGCTGTGCTGCTGCCACAGGCCCAGCCGCGTGGAAACGCTGAAATCCTGCCAACGATGGCTGCGGCTGAAGCTGGCCTGCCAGGTGCGGCTGAGCTGCGGCTCACGGTGCGGTTGCAGCGGTTGCGGCGGCAGGAATGGATCCAGTGGCGCCAACGGATCATCGTCACCGGGACGGCTCCAACCGGTGCGCCAAGTCTGGCGCCGGGTATACCCCAAATACGCCGTACCACCGGCGATCGGCAGCGAGACCGATCCGCTGAGCGAGTTGGTGCAGCCCAGGCGGTCCCGTGCATCGGCCTCGAACTGGCAGGCCTTGCCACGCATGCGCTGCTGATAGATGTTCCAGGACGCCTTGCGCCGGTATGACAGCTGATGCTGCTGGCCGTGGCTGCCATCGCTGCCGCGCATGCCGCTGAAGGTTGCGCGCATCTCCTGCGTGGCCAGCACGCGGCGCAGGTCCACGCGCAGTTCGCCATAGCTGTGCCCGCCCAGATGGGCGACGCCCGCAGTAGCCGCCAGGTCGCGAGCCAATGGCACGCGCATGCCGGCCACCGTTACCTGCTCACCATCGAAGCGGTCACTGCGGCGCTCGTTGCGGCGGCCACTCTGCACGAACCACTGCCATTGGCTGTCGGTCCAGTCACCGCCCTTGTCGAAGGGGGCTTCTTCGGTACGCACCAGCACGCCATCCTCGTAGATGCGCATGCGCACCAGGTAGCTGCCGAACGGGAAGTTGCGGGTATCGATCTGGTTGATGCCGGCCTGCAGGTAGTAGGTCTGCAGCAGGCGCTCGCCGTCGAACACGTCCACGCGCGCATCGCGGGCGAGCAGGACCGTCAGTGGCGAGGCCTGCACGGCAGCATCGCTGTCCACGTAAGCCTGGGTGGTGCCCACGCGGGCACCGTCGAAGCGGTCCAGCGGCAGCATGCTGAAACCGAAGGTGCCGCCCTGTGGGCTGGACAGGTTGCGGCGGTCCATGCGCCCGGCCTGCAGGTAATACTGCTGGCCCAGGTCATGGCGGTAATAGACGTTGTCGAATTCGAAATGCGCATCGCCACCGCTGCTGCGGTAGCGCTGCTGGGTGAAGTACCAGTCGGCGGACATATGGCCCCGCTGGAACAGGCCGAGGACGCCGGTGCCGCGCGCACTGAACGACTGGTAGTCGCGCCCACCGGTGAGGTTGAGCACCTGCTGGTGCAGGAAAGCGTTCTCTGCATTGCTGCTGAGCGCGTGGAAGCGTTCCGCGGCGGGCTCGCCACCGATCCACTTGCGCGCCACGAACAGGCGCACGGCGCCCTCGCCTTCGTCATACAGCGCGCGCGCGGCCGCAGGGTCTTCCGGGGGATCCAGATAGCCGCAACCGGCCTCGGCGCCACCGAAGCGGCAGGCCAGGTGGCTGTTGCGTGGCAGCGGCTGCGACAGTGCCGGCAGCAGCGCGGCCTGCGCCTCGGCGGACAGGTCCAGTGCCTGCAGCACGCGCGCGGGATCTTCCAGCTGCACATGCTCCAGGGTGACGCGCACCGGCGACAGCCCGGCCGAGCGGCCGAACAGCTGGATGTCGAGTTGTTCGGTCTGTCCTTCGACCAGATCTTCGAAACCGGGCGGGACGCCGCGCGCGGCCGCCAGCGGAGTGGACAACGCCAGGGCGAGCGCGACCGCCAGCCGGGTGACGGCGGGGGCGTGTGAGGTCATGGGGGTACCGCTGGAGAAGCGGCCGGCCCGGGAGCCGGGCCGGCGCGGGGATTACGGCGTGGTGGCCTTCTGGTTCAGCACGACGTTGACGATGCCGCTGTAGCGACCCTTGGTGGTGATCGGGGCCGGGGCGGCCTGGGCAATGGTCAACGGCATCGAGATCGAGGCGCCCGGAGTCGAACCGGCACCGTTGAACAGATCGGCCGCCTTGTACTCGATGGCAGTGGCGCTCAGTGCGCGGTTGTTGAGGCTGATGGTCATCGGCACGGTGACGGCGCCGGTCTCGTTGGCCAGTACGAATGCACCGTCGATACGGGCCTCGATATCGGCGGTTTCGTCGTTGGAGTGAATGCGCACGCGCTGCGTGTCCGGAATCAGGCCGCGCAGCGGATCGTGGGTCAGCGTGACCAGGTCCGGCAACGGGGTGCCGTCATCACGCAGCAGTGCCAGGGTCGGGTCGACGTCGGCATAGACGGAGATCTTGGTTTCCAGCGCGTGCGCGGACAGCGAAGCGGTGGCCAGCGCTGCCGCGAGCGCGGTCTTCTTGATGATGGCGTGCATGGTTGTCTCTCTCGGACAAAGGGGGAATATGAAAGCTCCCCTCCCCAAGGAGAAAAGGGAGGGGAGCATCGCCCGCGGGGATGGGTGCGGGCGACGGAGAGAATGTTAGAAATCCATTGCCATGCAGGCCATTCAAGCATTCCTAAAACACTGAGTGTTAAGGAGAATTCTTGAATTCGCTCAATGTTCGAGGGTTATGCAATTTCCCTCATCGGTTCAATGCAACAAACCTCATTGCATTGAATTTGTAGAGCCGAGCCCACGCTCGGCTACCGTTGGCTTCAACCTGCAGGCACGACGGTGACGTGATCGACATCGATGTCGGTGGGCTTGAAGCGATGCGTGTCGACCTTGCCACGCAGCTCGACCACGGTATCGGCACCGATGGCCTGCGGCGGCAGGTCTTCGTCATCGATCTCGACCTCGATCTGGCCGCTGGCATCACGGAACTGGTAGCGCTCGTCACCGATCTTGGCGGTGAGGGTGCCACGCAGCACCACCGGATGATCATCGCGCTGCGCACGTGCGTCAGCGACGGTGCTGGCAGCGGCCCCTGCCCCCGGCCCGGTGTACTGCGCGAAGGCCTGCGGGCTCAGCAGGGCCAGCGGCGTGGCGATGAAAGCGATGGCGATCAGTCGGTTCATGGCGTTCTCCATACAGGGATCAGTACGCACAGGTTCTATCGCCTTCGACGTGATACCCATGCAATAGATCCGAAAAGATGTGAATGCGACATTCATTGTCAGAACGCGTTCAGATCCGGAAGCGGGCTCTTATCGTGCGGACCAACGTTCCGCGGTCGCCATCCGCCGAAGCCGATCAGGGCACAAAAAAAACGCCCCGCAGATGCGGGGCGTTCTCAGCAGAATCTGCTGCGGGCGATCAGCCCTGGTAGTCGCGCACGTCGCTGCCGGTGTAGACCTGGCGCGGACGGCCGATCTTCATTTCCGGATCGACCTGCTGTTCCAGCCAATGCGACACCCAGCCGGAAGTACGGCCCAGGGCGAACATGACGGTGAACATTTCGGTCGGGATCTGCAGTGCCTTGTAGATGATGCCGCTGTAGAAATCGACGTTCGGGTACAGCTTGCGGGCGACGAAGTACTCGTCCTGCAGCGCAGCCTGTTCCAGCTTCACGGCCACGTCCAGCAGCGGATCCTGCACGCCCAGCTGCTTGAGCACCTTGCTGGTCATCTCGCCGATGACCTTGGCGCGCGGGTCGAAGTTCTTGTAGACGCGGTGGCCGAAGCCCATCAGGCGGAAGCCGGAGGTCTTGTCCTTGGCCTTGACCACGGCGGACTCGACGTTGTCGGCGCTGCCGATCTCTTCGAGCATCTTCAGCACGGCTTCGTTGGCACCGCCGTGGGCTGGACCCCACAGCGCGGTGACGCCCGCAGCGACCGACGCGTACGGGTTGGCACCGGTCGAGCCGACCAGGCGCACGGTCGAGGTCGAGGCGTTCTGCTCGTGGTCGGCATGCAGGATGAACAGCAGGTCCAGTGCCTTCACCACGTCCGGGTTCAGGTCGTACTGGCCGTCAGCGGACTCGAAGGTCTGCTTCAGGAAGCGGCTGACGTAGTCCAGCGAGGTGTCCGGCTTGTTGGCCGGCAGGCCCTTGCCGTGGCGGTAGATCAGCGCCGACAGGGTCGGCACCTTGGCGATCAGGCGCACGGCGGCCTTGCGGCGCTGCTCGGCGTCGGACAGGTCCAGCGAGTCGTGGTAGATGGCCGACAGCTGCGCGATCGCGGCCGCCAGGATCGCCATCGGGTGGGCATCCTTGGCGAAGCTGCCGATCAGGGTGTTGATCGAATCGTCGACGTTGGCTTCGGCGGTCAGCTCATCGGTGAAGGCCTTCAGCTGCTCGGCGCTCGGGCGCTCGCCGTTGATCAGCAGGTAGGCCACTTCGACGTAGCTCGACTTTTCCGACAGCTGTTCGATCGGGTAGCCGCGGTACAGCAGCACACCCTTGTCGCCGTCGATGTAGGTGATGGCGGACTTGCAGCTGGCCGTCGCGGTGAAGCCGGAATCGTAGGTGAAGAACCCCGTTTCCTTGGTCAGCTTCGCGATGTCGACGCAGTTGTTGCCAAGGGTGGGTTTGATGACGGGCAGAACGACGGACTTATCGCCGGCGTTGAGCGTGACCTGATCAAGATCGGACACTGTGTGCGCTCCTTCATGGGAAGGCGCCTGCCCAAGCGCATTGGTCAGGCACGTGAATGACGTCCTCGGCCTGTGCCGGGGATCACATCATTATCGCACAGCAGCATTTGTCGGGTGCTAGACGGAAGTCGTATACGACAGGCGGCCGGACACCGGCCGTTGAGCGGCCCGGATCGGCAAAAGCGTTGTCACACGAACGCAGTGTTCCGTCCATCCAAACGCCCGTTGGGTTGGCGTTGGGGAAAAACAAACGGCCGCGCAGAGCGCGGCCGTCGGTTCGAAGCTGGATCGACAGATCAGCGCGCGTAGCGCTTCTGGAACTTGTCGATACGGCCCGAGGTGTCGATGACCTTGTGCTTGCCCGTGTAGAACGGGTGCGAAGCAGAGGAAATTTCAACCTTGACCAGCGGGTATTCGTTGCCGTCTTCCCACTGGATGGTTTCCTTCGTGCCCATGGTCGAGCGGGTCAGGAACTTGAAATCGGAGGTGACGTCATGGAAGACGACGTCGCGGTAGTTCGGATGGATATCGGCCTTCATGGGCTCACACCGTAAATGGGCTGGTGGTCAAGAGCGGCATTATAAGCACCGGTTGCCGCTCGGGGCAACCGGTGGCGGTCAATCGAGGTCAGTCCGCGCCCAGGGCCTGGCGCACCAGGGCCTCGAAACGCGGCTGGTCGTAGGCCATCAGCAGATCGCAGTTGTCCGGCTGGCCGGTCTGGCGGTTCCAGTCGACGATGGTGGCGCCGCGGCTGAACGTGCCATTCAGCTCCACGTTCAGCGGCCGCGACTCGACCTGCAGCTGCCCTTCTGGATTCAGCGCCCACGCCATGGCCACCGCATCGGCCGTATACCAGCGGCCGCCCTTGGCATCTTCCGACAGCGCGCGGGTCTTGCGCGAGATCAGTTCGTAGAAGCGGGCGCGGTCGGAATCGGCCTGCAGCCATTTCTCGGCGTCCTCCAGCGGCAGGCCGTGGGCAACGGTCGCCTCCCAGTCCGACACCAGCAGGTGCTTGAACGAGGTGAACACCACGTGCGCGGCTTCAGGATCGAAGGCGATGTTGAATTCGGCTGCCGGGGTGATGTTGCCGTGGCAGGTAACCGCGCCACCCATCACCACGATGCGCTTGATGCGCTGGGGCAGGGTCGGGTCCAGCTTCAGTGCCAGCGCCAGATTGGTCAGCGGGCCCAACATCACCAGCATCAGTTCGCCGGCGTGTTCGTGCGACAGGCGCAGGATGGCCAGGGCAGCGTGCTCGGCCTCGGCCTGGCGGCTCGGCGGCGGCAGGTCCACGTCGCCGTAGCCATCACGGCCATGCACGTGGGCAGCGTCAACGGAGGGATGCAGCAGCGGATCCGGGCTGCCGGCAAACACCGGTACGTCGGGGCGGCCGACGATGTCACAGAGCTTGAGGGCGTTGCGGACGGTGTATTCGAGGCCGACATTGCCGGCGGCGATGGTCAGGGCGACCACGTCGTGCCGTTCATCGGCAAAGGCCATCAGCAGGGCCAGGGCGTCGTCCACACCGGGATCGGTGTCGATCAACAGGGGGATCTTGTGGGTCATCGTTGCCGTCTTCAGATCGGCAACGAAGTGTGGACCGGGATGATGACCGTTGCAAGTACGGGGGTTGGGGTTCTGGCAGGGCTGCGCCCTGCACCCGCGGTAGTGCCGGCCGCTGGCCGGCAACTTCGACAGCAACGTCAAAAACGGGTTTCCCGCGGCTGGCGGGGAAGAGCTCTCTGTAGAGTCGAGCCATGCTCGACTCCCGCGCGCAGCGCGCACAGCAGCCGAGCGTGGGCTCGGCTCTACAGTGGATCCACGCCGTGCGTGGATGAGCGTCCCGGAAATGGGGTCAGAGGCCATTGCTGCGCAAAGGGCTCCGACCCCGGGGTGCCTACGCCGAGGCGTAGCGCACAGCGGTGCCGATCCAGCGCTGCACCACGCGATCGGCCAACGCGGGCTGCTGGGCCAGCAGGCGCTCGGCCAATTCATGCACGCCGGGCAGCAGGCCAGCGTCGCGGGCCAGGTCGGCAATGCGGAAACCGGCCAGGCCAGTCTGGCGCGTCCCGAGCAGTTCGCCGGGGCCGCGCAGTTCCAGGTCCTTCTCGGCGATGACGAAACCATCGTTGGTTTCGCGCATGGTCTGCAGGCGCTCACGCGCCATCTGCGAGAGTGGTGCCTGGTACAGCAGCACGCAGCGCGACACCGCCGAACCGCGGCCCACGCGGCCACGCAGCTGGTGCAGCTGGGCCAGGCCGAGGCGCTCGGCGTTCTCGATCACCATCAACGAAGCATTCGGCACGTCCACACCGACTTCGATGACCGTGGTCGCCACCAGCAGGTCGATCTCGCCGGCCTTGAACGCCACCATCGTCGCCAGCTTTTCAGCAGCCTTCAGGCGGCCATGCACCAGCCCCACGCGAACGCCCGGCAGCAGCGCTTGCAGTGATTCATAGGTGGCCTGCGCCGGGGTGGCATCCAGTTCTTCGCTTTCCTCGATGAGCGTGCACACCCAGTACACCTGCCGCCCTTCCTGGCAGGCCAGCGCAATGCGCTCGATCAGTTCCGGGCGACGGTCATTGTTCAAGGCCACGGTCTGCACAGGGGTGCGGCCCGGTGGCAGTTCGTCGATGGCCGATACATCCAGGTCTGCGTATTCGGACATCGCCAGCGTGCGCGGAATCGGCGTGGCGGTCATCACCAGCTGGTGCGGCACGCTGTTGCCGCCCGCGCCCTTGTCGCGCAGCGCCAAGCGCTGGTGCACGCCGAAGCGGTGCTGCTCGTCGACGATGGCCAGCGCCAGGTCCTGGAACACCACCGCCTCCTGCATCAGCGCGTGGGTTCCGACCACCACCTGCGCTTCGCCGTTGGCGACCTGCTCCATCACTTTGGCGCGCGCCTTGCCGGTGACCTTGCCGGCCAGCCAGGCGATGCGCACGCCGAGCGGTTCCAGCCAGCCACGCAGATTGTTGAGGTGCTGCTCGGCCAGCAACTCGGTGGGGGCGGCCAATGCGACCTGCTTGCCCTGCTCCACCGCCAGCATGGCGGCCAGCGCGGCCACCACCGTCTTGCCGGAGCCGACGTCGCCCTGCACCAGCCGCAGCATCGGGCTGGGCCGCGCAAGGTCCTCACGGATCTGCTTGAACACGCGTGCCTGCGCGCCGGTCAGCGCGAACGGCAACTGCTTCAGCAGCGCCTTGGCCAGTTTTCCGGGGCCGGCCAGCGGCGGCGCATGGTGCGCCTGCAATGCAATACGCTGGCGACGCAGGCTGAGGTGATGGGCCAGCAGTTCTTCCATCGCCAGGCGACGCTGCGCCGGGTGGGTACCAGCCGCCAACGCGGCCAGATCGGCATCCGGCGGTGGCCGGTGCACGGTCAGCAGCGCGCTGCGCAGCGGCGGCAGGCCCAGGCCATCGAGCCAACCGTTGGGCAGCAGTTCCAGCGTGCTTTCCTCGGGCAGGCGGTCCAGCGCCTGGCCGATCAATTTGCGCATGGTCATCGGGCCGACCCCTTCGACGGTGGGATACACCGGATCGAGGCGGTCGCCGAGTTCGGGATCGTCGTTGCGGCCCAGCACCTGGTAGCTGGGATGGACGATTTCCAGGCCGAGGTGGCCGGGCTTGGGCGTGCCGAAGCAGCGCAGCCGGGTGCCGACCGCGAACTGCCCGACCTGCTGCTGGCGAAAGTGGAAAAAGCGCAGCACCAGGGTGCCCTGCCCTTCGTCTTCCACCGCCACTTTCAGCATCGGCCGGTAGCGCATGCCACGCTCGACCGCGACCACCCGCCCTTCCACCTGCGCCGGCACGCCGTTGCGCAGGTCTTCGATGCGGGTCAGCCGGGTCCGGTCTTCATAGCGCAGCGGCAGGTGAAGCCAGAGATCCTGCAGGGTGGCCAGGCCACGTGCCTGCAGTTTGGCGGCCACGGCCGGACCGACGCCGGCAAGCATCGCCAGGGATGCTTCGCCGGACGGTGACAGGACCGGGGTGACCGCCGCCTTGCGTGCCACGTGGCGGTCAGTCGATGACCATCACCGCGTCGACCTCGAAGCTGGCGCCCTTCGGCAGGCCGGAGACTTCGATGGTGGAACGGGCCGGGTACGGGGCCTGGAAGTAGTCCTGCATGACCGCGTTGACCTTGGCGAACTCGCCCAGGTCGGTCAGGTACAGGCCCAGGCGCACGACCTTGTCCAGCGAGCCACCCGCCGCTTCGGCCACGGCCTTGAGGTTGTCGAAGGCGCGGCGGGCCTGTGCTTCGACGTCACCGGCGCCGACGATGTCGCCGGTGGCCGGGTCAAGCGGGATCTGGCCGGAGAAGTACACGGTGTTGCCGGCGCGCACGGCCTGCGAGTACGGGCCGATGGCGGCGGGGGCCTTTTCGGTGTTGATGATCTGGCGGGACATGGGTCGCTCCGGTGCTTGGGGGAAAACAGAGCGGTGATTGTACCGGCTGGGGGTGCATCCACGCATGGCGTGGATCTACCGCGCCGCCTCGGTAGTGCCGGCCGTTGGCCGGCAATCGCGATGCCGTCGCGGATCCATGGGTTGCCGGCCAGCGGCCGGCACTACCGGTACGCGCAGGACCTACTGGCGGCGTACCGATTGCACGACCGACAGGCGGCGCAGGCGGCGCATCACTTCGGCCAGGTGGTTGCGGTCGCGCACCTGGATGTTGAACGCCAGCACGGCGGCGTTGAAGTCGCGGTCCAGGTAGTCCACGCGTTCGATGTTGGAATGGCTCTGTGCGATGGCGGCGGCCAGCTGCGCCAGCACGCCGGTGCCGTTCTCCACTTCCACCACCAGCGAGGTGTCGTAGTCGCCGGAGACGGTGGTGTCCCAGCCAATCGGCACCCAGCGCTCGGGCGACTTGCGCAGCTCGGCCAGGTTCGGGCAGTCCATGCGGTGCACCACGATGCCCTTGCCGGCGGTGTGGTAGCCCATGATCTCGTCGCCGGGAATCGGCTGGCAGCAGCCGGCGAAGGTGACCACGCCGCGCTCGCTGCCGTTGATCAGGATCTTCTCCTGCGAGTGGTGGCGCGAATGCGGGCCGCCACGCAGTTCGGCGTAGGCCATCAGCGCCTGCGCGGCCTGGGTCGGCATCCAGTTGCCCAGTGCGACCTCGGCCAGCAGCGCTTCCAGGCGCGGGAAGCGGTGTTCGGCCAGGAACGCATCCAAGCGGCCTTTCGGCAGGCGCTCCAGCGACGAATCCATCGCTTCCAGCGCGCGGTCGAGCATGCGGTGGCCCAGCTGCACGGCATCTTCGTGCTCCAGCTGCTTGAGCTGGTGGCGGATGGCGGTGCGTGCCTTGCTGGTCACCACGAATTCCAGCCACTGCGGTTTCGGCGTGGCCGAGCGCGCGGTGATGATCTCCACCGACTGGCCCGACACCAGCTTGGTGCGCAGCGGCACCAGTTTCTTGTCCACGCGCGAAGCCACCGCCATGTTGCCCACGTCGGTATGCACGGCGTAGGCGAAATCGAGCGCGGTGGAGTTGCGCGGCAGGGCCAGGATCTTGCCCTTCGGGGTGAACAGGTAGACCTCGTCCGGGAACAGGTCGACCTTGACGTTGTCGAGGAATTCCAGCGAGGAACCGGCGGCGCGCTGCGAGTCGATCAGCTCGACGATCCACGCGTGGGCACGGCTCTGTGCGCTGTTGGGCGAATCGCCGCCGAACTTGTAGGTCCAGTGCGCGGCCACGCCGCGTTCGGCGATCAGGTCCATTTCCTCGGTACGGATCTGCACTTCGATCGGCGAGCCATACGGCCCGAACAGCACGGTGTGCAGCGACTGGTAACCGTTGGCCTTGGGAATGGCGATGAAATCGCGGAAGCGCCCATCCAGCGGCTTGAAGGTGGCGTGCACCGAGCCCAGCGCGTGATAGCAGCTGGGCACGCTGCGCACGACCAGGCGGAAGCCGAACACATCCATCACCTGGTCGAAGGATTTGTTCTCGTCGCGCATCTTGTTGTAGATGCTCCACGGGGTCTTGATGCGGCTGATCAGCCGATGCTCGATCCCCTCCTTGGCCAGGCGCTGCGACAGCTGCACTTCCACCTGCGCCATCGCTTCGCGGCGCACCACCGGCTGGCTGCGGATGTGTTTTTCGATGATGGCGTGGCGCCATGGGTAGAGCGCCTTGAACCCGAGGTTCTGCAGCTCGCTCTTGACCAGGCTCATGCCCAGGCGCTGGGCGATGGGCGCGTAGATCTCCAGCGTCTCGCGGGCGATGCGGCCACGCGCTTCGCGGCTCTGCGCGCCCAGCGTGCGCATGTTGTGCAGGCGGTCGGCCAGCTTGATCATGATCACGCGCAGGTCGCGCGACATCGCCAGCAGCATCTTGCGGAAGCTCTCGGCGGCCGCCTCCTGGCGGTCACGGAACTTCAGCTTGTCCAGCTTGGTGACACCGTCGACCAGTTCGGCCACGGCTTCGCCGAACTCGGCGGCCAGCGCCTCGCGGGTCAGCGGGGTGTCTTCGATGGTGTCGTGCAGGATCGCGGCGATCAGCGCTTCCACGTCCAGGCCGAGTTCGGCCAGCACCTGGGCCACGGCCACCGGATGGGTGATATAGGGCTCGCCCGACTTGCGCGTCTGCCCAGCGTGCGCGGAGGCCCCGACTTCCCAGGCACGGCGCAACAGCGGCAGCTGTTCCGGCGGCAGGTAATGGGCGGCGCGTTCGAGCTGGAGGACGTAGTCGGGTACGGCGGCAGTGGGGGCTGCGGCGACCTTGGCAGTGGGGCCTGGGTTCATGCCCGAAGCCTATTCCAGCGCGACGTTTACGGCAAATCCTGAATGCGAAACAGCCCGCACGGGGCGGGCTGTTCGGTGTATCCAACGATTACGTTGATCGATGCGATCAATCGTCGTTCTTGGACATGTCTTCGTCGGCCACCACTTCGGCGGCAGCCCACTCCAGCGCTTCGCGCTCGGCGCGCTCACGCTCGGCCTTCTCGACTTCGTCGATCAGGGCGTTGTCGATCTTGCGGGCGGCGATTTCGCGCAGCGCCAGCACGGTCGGCTTGTCCTCGGTCTCGCTGTTGTCCAGCGTGGCCTGCACGCCGTTGGCGAGCTGACGGGCACGCTTGGAAGCCATCATGACCAGTTCGAAACGGTTGTTAACGACTTCCAGGCAATCTTCTACGGTGATGCGGGCCATGCGGGCTCCCGGCGACCGGTCGGCCGCTCAGTCGAATGAGGGAAAGGGGGACGGAGTGTACTGGCAGGGGCTGGACAAAATCAAGCCAACCCCTACCCGATTCTTTTGGAATCAGTCAGTTGCACCCGGATCGGGGGTCAGCAGCGCCTGGATCAGGCCGGCGTGGCGGACCTTCTGGGCCTCCCGGCGCAGGCGGCTGGCAGTGAAGATGGCGCACAGCTCGTCCACGGCAGTGTCGAACACCTCGTTGACGATGACGTAGTCGAACTCGTTGAAGTGCAGCATTTCATCGCGGGCCGCGCCCAGGCGCTGGGCGATGACCGCCTCGCTGTCCTGGCCGCGCTTGCGCATGCGGTCCTGCAAGGCCTGCTTGGACGGCGGCAGGATGAACACGGTGACCGTGCCCGGCACCAGCTGGCGCACCTGCTGCGCGCCCTGCCAGTCGATCTCCAGCAGCACATCCTGGCCGGCGGCCAGCTGCGGCTCCACCGACTGCCGGGCCGTGCCCTTCCAGTCGCCGTGCACCCAGGCGTGCTCGAAGAAGTCGCCGGCGGCGATCATCTGCTCGAACTTCTCGGCACTGACGAAGTGGTAATGCTGGCCGTTCACCTCACCGGGGCGCATCGCGCGCGAGGTGAAGGAGATCGACAGGGCGATCTGCGGGTCACGGGCCAGGGTGGCATTGACGATGCTGCTCTTGCCGGCGCCGGACGGGGCGGCCACGATGTACAGCGTGCCGCGCGCAACGGCGTCCGACGGCTTCGACGGGGCGCTCATGCGCGGAACCCAATTGGTTGATTTCGCAAAATTTTTCCTCGGTGTTCCAGATCCGGCGCGGAGGATCGCGCCAGGACGGCGGGGGCTGCGCGGAACATCCTGGAACCAGGCCCGGCAGACGCTTCCCCAGGGGGCGGGCACGCAACTTTACCAGAGCAGGCCCTTTCCGGGCCCGTCCGGCAGGCGCCGCGCCTTGTGCCACATGGGCATCCGGGGGCCTGTGCTATAACCGGCCCGTACCCAACGACAGCCCGGAGGCCTGCGCCTCCCCGCCATCCCAGGAGAACGGCATGCCATCGATGAGCCGCCGCCAGTTCCTGAAAGTGACCGGGACAACCCTGGTCGGCTCCAGCCTGGCACTGATGGGCTTCGCGCCCGGCATCGCGCTCGCGGAGGTCAGGCAATACAAGCTGACCCGCGCGACCGAGACCCGCAACACCTGTACCTACTGTTCGGTGGCCTGCGGCATCCTGATGTACAGCCTCGGCGATGGCGCCAAGAACGCCGAGCCGAGCATCTTCCACATCGAGGGCGACCCGGACCATCCGGTCAACCGCGGCACGCTGTGCCCGAAGGGTGCCGGCCTGGCCGACATCATCCACAGCAAGTCGCGCCTGCTCTACCCCGAGTACCGCGCGCCGGGCTCGAACGAGTGGAAGCGGCTGAGCTGGGACGATGCGCTGGACCGCATCGCGCGGCTGATGAAGGAAGACCGCGATGCCAACTTCGTGCAGAAGAACGAAGCCGGGCAGACGGTCAACCGCTGGCTGACCACTGGCATGCTGGCGGCCTCGGCCACCAGCAATGAAACCGCGGTGCTGACCCACAAGGTCGTCCGCTCCCTCGGCATGCTGGCATTCGACAACCAGGCACGTGTCTGACACGGCCCGACGGTGGCAGGTCTTGCCCCGACGCTAGGCCGTGGTGCGATGACGAATCACTGGGTCGACATCAAGAATGCCGACCTGATCCTGATCATGGGTGGCAACGCCGCCGAGGCGCATCCGTGCGGGTTCAAATGGGTGACCGAGGCCAAGGCCCACAACAAGGCCCGGCTGATCGTGGTCGATCCGCGCTTCAACCGCTCGGCCGCGGTTGCCGATGTGTACGCGCCGATCCGCACCGGTACCGACATCGTGTTCCTGGGCGGCCTGATCAACTACCTGCTGACCGAGGACCGCATCCAGCACGAGTACGTGCTGAACTACACCGACATGTCGTTCCTGGTGAAGGACGAGTTCGCCTTCAAGGACGGCCTGTATTCGGGCTACAACGAAGAAAAGCGCAGCTACGACCGTTCCAGCTGGGACTATGCCTACGGTGACGATGGATTCGTGCGCAGCGACCCGACGCTGAAGGATCCGCGCTGCGTCTACAACCTGCTGAAACAACACTACGCGCGTTACACCGTGGAGATGGTCGAGCGCATCTGCGGCACGCCGGCCGACAGCATCCGCCAGGTGTGGGACATGATCGCGTCCACCGCCGGCAAGGACAAGGCGATGACCATCCTGTACGCGCTGGGCTGGACGCAGCACTCGATCGGCGCACAGAACGTGCGTGCCGGCACCATGGTGCAGCTGCTGCTGGGCAACATCGGCGTGGCCGGTGGCGGCATGAACGCGCTGCGCGGGCACTCCAACATCCAGGGCCTGACCGACATCGGCCTGATGTCCGACCTGCTGCCCGGCTACCTGACGCTGCCGAAACAGGATGAGCAGGACTACAACGCCTACATCGCCAAGCGCACGCAGAAGCCCCTGCGCGCCAACCAGATGTCGTTCTGGCAGAACTACCCGAAGTTCCACGTCAGCCTGATGAAATCGTGGTGGGGCGATGCCGCCACCGCCGACAACAACTGGTGCTTCGATTACCTGCCCAAGCTCGACAAGCCGTACGACATGCTGCAGGCGTACGAGCTGATGAACGAGGGCAAGATCCACGGCTACATCTGCCAGGGCTTCAATCCTCTGGCCTCGGCGCCGAACAAGGGCAAGCTGATCAGTGCGTTCTCCAAGCTGAAGTTCATGGTCAGCATGGATCCGCTGGAAACCGAGACCATCGCCTTCTGGCAGAACCACGGCGCACTGAACGACGTCGACCCGAGCACGATCCAGACCGAAGTGTTCCGCCTGCCCACCACTTCCTTCGCCGAGGAGAACGGCGCGGTGGTGAATTCCTCGCGCTGGCTGCAGTGGCACTGGAAGGGGGCCAACCCGCCGGGCGAAGCGCGCAGCGACATCGAGATCATGTCCGAGCTGTTCCATCGCATCAAAGCGATGTACGAGAAGGATGGCGGTGCGTGGTGGGAGCCGGTACGCGACCTGGCCTGGAAGTATTCCAACCCGGAGCTGCCGACGCCGGAAGAACTGGCGATGGAATACAACGGCAAGGCGCTGGCCGACGTGTTCGATCCGAAGGACCCGACCAAGCTGGTGCGCAAGGCCGGCGAGCAACTGGCCGCGTTCGGCGAGCTGCGCGACGATGGCAGCACGTCCTCCGGCTGCTGGATCTACATCGGCGCCTGGGGCCCGACCGGCAACATGATGGCGCGGCGTGACAACAGTGACCCGACAGGCATCGGCAACACGCTGGGCTGGGCCTGGGCGTGGCCGGCCAACCGCCGCGTGATGTACAACCGCGCCTCGTGCGACGTGGCTGGCCAACCGTTCGATCCACGCCGCACGCTGCTGGCCTGGAACGGCAAGAACTGGGGCAACGTGGACGTGCCGGACTTCAAGGCCGATGAAGATCCTGCCGGCGGGATGGGCCCGTTCATCATGAACCCGGAAGGCATCGCCCGCTTCTTCGCCAAGGCCGGCATGGCCGAAGGCCCGTTCCCGGAGCACTACGAACCGTTCGATACCCCGCTGCGCAGCAATCCGCTCAGCCCCGGCCAGGCCCTGACGCTGAACAACCCCGCGGCACGCGTGTTCGCCAGCGACCGTGCACAGATCGGTTCGCCGGACGAGTTCCCGCATGTGGCCACCACCTACCGCCTGACCGAGCATTTCCACTTCTGGACCAAGCACGGCAAGCTCAACGCCATCATCCAGCCCGAGCAGTTCGTCGAGATCGGTGCGGCATTGGCCGACGAGCTGGGCATCACCAACGGCAGCCGCGTGCGCGTGAGTTCCAAGCGTGGCCATATCGAAGCCGTTGCGATGGTGACCAAGCGGATCAAGGCCCTGCAGATCGATGGAAAGACCGTGCATCAGGTGGGCGTGCCGATCCACTGGGGCTTCCTCGGTGCGGCCAAGCCCGGATATATCGCCAATACGCTGACCAATGCCATCGGTGACGGCAACTCGCAGACGCCCGAGTCGAAGTGCATCCTGGTCAAGGTCGAGAAGGTGTAGGAGACACGCCATGCCACTGCAATCGCTGGACATCATCCGCCGCTCGGCCACCACCACGCCCTCGCCGGAGGCGCGGGGCGCGCACACCGGCCAGGTCGCCAAGCTGATCGATGTGAGCAAGTGCATCGGCTGCAAGGCCTGCCAGGTCGCCTGCATGGAATGGAACGACCTGCGCGACGAAGTGGGCAGCTGCGTTGGCAGCTATGACAACCCGCCCGACCTGAGCGAACAGTCGTGGACGGTGATGAAGTTCCGCGAGTACGAGGACGAAAAGGGCAAGCTGGAGTGGCTGATCCGGAAGGAGGGCTGCATGCACTGCAGCGACCCGGGCTGCCTGAAGGCCTGCCCGTCGCCCGGCGCGATCATCCAGTACGCCAACGGCATCGTCGACTTCCAGGAAGAGAACTGCATCGGCTGCGGCTACTGCGTGACCGGCTGCCCGTTCGACGTACCGCGCATCTCCAAGAAGGACCACAAGGCCTACAAGTGCACGCTGTGTTCGGACCGGGTGGCGGTCGGCCAGGAACCGGCCTGTGTGAAGACCTGCCCGACCGGGGCGATCACCTTCGGCAGCAAACAGGCGATGACCGAGCACGCCGCCGGACGCGTGGAAGACCTGAAATCACGCGGCTATGAAAACGCCGGCCTGTACGACCCGCAGGGCGTCGGCGGTACCCACGTGATGTACGTGCTGCAGCATGTGGACAAGCCCGAGCTCTACGCCGACCTGCCCAAGGACCCGCGCATCAGCCCGATGGTGGAAGTCTGGAAGGGCGTAGCCAAGCCACTGGGCGTGCTGGCGATCGCCGCCACGGCCTTTGCTGGCTTCCTGCACTACATCGGCATCGGCCGCAACACGGTCAATGACGAGGAAGAAGAACAAGCCGAGCACGAGGCGAAGAAGATCGAAGAGGAGCAGCGGCCATGAAGTACGCCCCGCACCCGCGGCAGATCATCCGTTACCGCGCGCCGACCCGCATCAACCACTGGATCGTGGCGATCTGCTTCGTGCTGACCGCGCTGTCCGGGCTGGCGTTGTTCCACCCTGCCCTGTTCCCGCTGACCCAGCTGTTCGGTGGCGGACCGTGGACGCGCATCCTGCATCCGTTCATCGGCCTGGCCATGGTGGTGGGCTTTGCGCTGCTGGCGTTGCGCATGTGGCGCGACAATCTGCCGACCGCCGACGACCGCGCGTGGATGCGCGGCATGCGCGATGTACTGCGCAACGAGGATGAAAAGCTGCCGCCGGTCGGTCGCTTCAATGCCGGCCAGAAGCTGCTGTTCTGGGCCATCATCGGCTGCCTGTCGGCACTGCTGCTGACCGGCTTCGTGATCTGGCGGCAGTACTTCAGCCATTTTTTCCCGATCGGGGTGATCCGCTTCTCGGTGCTCGCCCATGCGTTGTTCGGCTGGGTGCTGATCTGCGCGATCGTGGTGCACATCTATGCGGCGATCTGGATCAAGGGGTCGGTGCGGGCGATGACCCAGGGCAAGGTGACCTATGGGTGGGCGTACAAGCACCACCGACAGTGGTTCCGGGACATCCTGCGCGGGCGGCGGGAACAGGGGTAGCTGCAGGGCCTGCGGCCCTGCACCTGCTTCAAGCCAAGGCAACAGCAACAGCGGCTATCCGTGGGATGGCGGGGTGGATCCGGTTGCGGGAGACGCTGCAAATACCCCTCCGGGGCCCGGCCCAGCCGCTGGCGGCTGTGCGTTCGGGCGCTTGCGAAGCAGTGCTTCGCAAGCAAAGCGCCCTCACCCATGTAAGCTCGGTCGCCGCATCCATGCGGCTCACGCTCCCGCAACCGGACCCACCCCGCCTTCGACAGTTGGCCGCGATCTGTCGGTGGGTGCCGACCGTTGGTCGGCACTGATCGAATCCCGACCAACGCTCGGGATCCACTTTCAACCAACCGATGGGGTCAGAACCGTTTTCCTGTGGAAAACGGATCTGACCCCAACCTTTCAAATGGCCGGCAACACGCTGGACGCCAGCGCCGACAACAGCGAGGATGGAGCCTGGTTCTTCTGGCTGGCCCTACATGGCGCAACGCATCCTTGAACCCGGTGAGATCGAGACGCTCGCCTCGCGCGATGTGCCGCGCATCATCCTGCCTGATACCGGGTCACTGTTCGCTACGCGCGCGGCACGCCTGCGCAGCCTGGCCGCGCACAGTGCCATCGGTGGCTACCTGCAGCTGCTGGCGGCGCTGGCCGATGCGCAGCAGGCACTGCTGGATGAGTTGACGCCGCAGCAACGCGAGGGGCTTCAGGCACAGGCGCGCGCGCAGCAGTCGAGCGCGGCGGCTAGCGCCGGCATGCCGTTGCGGCCGGCCAACACACTGCAACTGGATGGGCGCTGGCGCGACTGGCTGCGCACCCTGTGCCGGCACTGTGCCGACGAAACCGGGCTGCCTGTGGAAACCCGGCAGGAACTACAGCGCGTCGCCGCCGCTGATGATGCGTGGCTGGATGCACAGGCGCATGCGGTGCTGGAACGCGATGACGCGCCCTCGGTCGACGCCGTCGCTGCGCTGCTGGTGATGAACGCGCTGCAGGTGTACTGGGCGGTGCTCGCCGCCAGCTTCCATCCGACCGACCTGAAGCCGCTGGCCGATGCGCCAGAGTTGTGCCCGCTCTGTGGCACGCTGCCGGTGGCCAGCGTGGTGCAGGCGCGCCCGCCCTACGCCGCCTATCGCTACCTGTCGTGCTCGCTGTGTGCCTGCCAGTGGCATTACGTGCGCGTGCAGTGCAGCCAGTGCGGCGCCGCCGGCAAGGACATTGCCTATCGCGCCCTGGCCGAGGTGGACGGTGACAGCGGCGAGGCAGTGCGCGAGAGTGCGGTGCGCGCCGAGACCTGCGACCACTGCCACAGCTATCGCAAGATCCTGTACCTGGAGAAAGATCCGTCACTGGAGCCGGTGGCCGATGACCTCGGCACGCTGGCGCTGGACCTGCTGCTGGCCGAGGAAGGCTATGCGCGCGCCAGCCAGAACCCGCTGCTGTGGCAATCCGACGGCGACTGACCTATGCCACGCATGCACGCCACGCCGGCATCGGCCGCCGCCCTGCCTTCGCTGGACCGGCTGCTGCGCCTGCCTGCGTTGTCGGCCATGATCGAACGCCACGGCCGCAGCCGCATCACCCAACTGCTGCGCGCACACCTGCAGGAACTACGCGACCGTATCAGCGCCGCGCAGCTCTCGGCCGAACGCCTCGAACAGGCCATCAACGGCCCGTCGCTGGTCGCGGCGCTCGGCGCCGCACTGGCGGCCGACGCACGCCTGGACCTGCAGCCGATGTTCAACCTGACCGGCACCGTGCTGCACACCAACCTGGGCCGCGCGCTGTTGCCCGATGCCGCCGTGCAGGCGGTCACCCGCGCAATGACAGCGCCGGTCGATCTGGAATTCGACATCATCCGCGGCCGCCGCGGCGACCGCGATGCACGGGTGCAGGCGCTGGTCTGCGAACTGACCGGCGCCGAAGCCGCCACCGTGGTCAACAACAATGCGGCGGCGGTCCTGCTGCTGCTCAACAGCCTGGCCAACCGCCGCGAGGTGGTGGTGTCGCGCGGCGAACTGGTGGAGATCGGCGGTGCCTTCCGCATTCCCGATGTGATGCGCAGCGCCGGCGCGCGACTGCTGGAAGTGGGCACCACCAACCGTACCCACCCGGCCGACTTCGCCCATGCCATCGGCGCACGTACCGCGTTGCTGATGGAAGTGCATGCCAGCAACTACGCGATCACCGGCTTCACTGCCAAGGTCGACACTGCGGCGATGGCTGCGATCGCGCACGAGCACGGCCTGCCGCTGGTGGTGGACCTGGGCAGTGGCAGCCTGTGTGACCTGGCGGCCTTCGGCCTGCCGCACGAGCCGACCGTGCAGGAAACACTGGCGGCCGGTGCCGACCTGGTCTCATTCAGTGGCGACAAGCTGCTGGGCGGCCCCCAGGCCGGGATCATCGCCGGCCGCGCCGACCTGATCGCGCGGATCAACCGCAACCCGCTCAAGCGGGCGCTGCGCATGGACAAGATGGGCCTGGCCGCACTGGAAGCCGTGCTGGCCCTGTACCGCGAACCGGAACGGCTGGCACTGCGGCTGCCGACCCTGCGCAGCCTTTCGCGCCTGCGGGATGACATCGACGAGCAGGCACACCGCCTGCTGCAGCCGATGCGCGCGTCGCTGGCCGCCGGCTACGCGCTTGAACGGGCCTCGATGTACAGCCAGATCGGCAGCGGCGCGCAGCCACAGGCGCAGCTGGCAAGCGCCGGACTGCGCGTTACCAGCGCGCGCCGCGGCGGGCTGGATCGCTTGGCCAAGCGCTTGCGCCAGCTGCCGCGGCCGGTGCTGGGCCGCATTGCCGATGACGCGCTGTGGCTGGACCTGCGCTGCCTGGAACCCACCGACGAAGCCGCCTTCCTCGCGCAATGGAGCACGCTGCAGGCATGATCGTCGGCACCGCCGGGCATATCGACCATGGCAAGACCAGCCTGGTGCGCGCACTGACCGGCATCGAAACCGATCGCCTGCAGGAAGAACGCACGCGCGGTATCTCCATCGAGCTGGGCTATGCCTATGTCCCGGTGGAAAGCACAGGCGGCGGGAGTGCCGAGGCGACGCTGGGCTTCGTCGATGTGCCGGGCCATGAACGCTTCGTGCATACGATGGTGGCCGGCGCCACCGGCATCGATGTCGCCCTGCTGGTGATCGCCGCCGACGACGGTGTGATGCCGCAGACCCGCGAGCACCTGGCGATCCTGCAGTTGCTGGGCGTGGATCGCGGTGCAGTCGCTCTGACCAAGATCGACCGCGTGGACGCCGCGCGCATCGCCCGGGTCGAGATCGAGATCGCCGCGCTGCTGGCCGGAACGCCGCTGCAGGATTCCCCCGTATTCGCCTGCAACAGCACCGCACCAGACGATTCTGGCATCAACGCGCTGCGTACCCAGCTGCACGCGTGGGCGTCGGACAACGCCAGCACGCGCCAGGCCGAACTGCGCAGCGAGCTGTTCCGCATACCGGTGGACCGCGTGTTCTCGCTGGCCGGCCACGGCACGCTGGTGACCGGCGCAGTGCACGGCGGCATCGCTGCCGTGGGTGAGCATCTGCAGCTGATGCCGGCCGCCACTGACGTGCGCGTACGCAGCATCCACGCGCAGAACCAGGCCAGCGAACACGCCATGGCCGGGCAGCGCTGTGCGTTGAACCTGGCTGCCATCGCCCGCGACGACATCCACCGTGGCGACTGGATCGCCGACCCGCGCGCCCTGCTGGCGACCCGTCGCGTCGACGTACGCCTGCGGCTTTCCGCACTGGCAACACCGTTGCGCGACTGGGCGCCGCTGCACATCCACTGGGGCACGATGCACCGGCAGGCCCATGTGGTGCTGCTGGAGGACGTCGATCACGGCGACGGACAGTTGGTGCAACTGGTGTTCGATGCACCGGTCTGCGCGATGTGCGGTGATCGCTTCATCGCCCGTGATTCAGCGGCCATCCGCACGCTGGGTGGTGGCATCGTGCTCGATCCGGACCCGCCACAGCGGCGCCGGCGCAGCCAGGCACGGCTCGCCTGGCTGGGCGCACTGGAGCAGCTGGCCACAGGTGCGGGAATCGGCCCGCTGTTGCAGCAGGCTTCCTTCGGCATAGCCATGGCCGCCCTGCAACGCTACTGCCGGCGCGCGGCCGACCGGATCGATCTTCCTGCGGGCACGCGGCGCATCGTCACCCACGAAGACACGGTGGTCATCCTTGCTTCGCACTGGCAGGCGCTTCGCGAACAGGTGATCACGTCGCTGCGCAGCTGGCACGAGCGACGTCCGGACGAGCCCGGTGTTGATAGCGGGCGCCTGCAGCGCAGTACGCTGCCCGCGCTTGCAGCGAGCCTGTGGAATGCCCTGCTGCAAGGCCTGCTGGACGACGGCAGCGTGCAGCGCGTGGGCGCCTGGTGGCGCCTGCCCGGCCATGACCATGCGCCACCGGAACGCGAACGACTTCTGCTCGAATGCGTGCTGCCGCAGCTGCACGCCGGTCGCTTCGATCCACCGTGGGTGCGCACGCTGGCCACCGACGTTGGTCTGGCCGAAGACGAGGTCCGCGCCGTCCTGCGCCGCGCTACCGCGCGTGGCGAACTGTTCCAGGTAGTGCCGGACCTGTTCTATGCACCGGCCCGCATTGCCGAGCTGGCCGCGATCGTCGCGCAGCTGTCGCAGGCCACCGGCACGGTGGATGCGGCCACCTTCCGCGATGCCATCGGCCTGGGCCGCAAGCGCAGCATCCAGATCTTGGAGTTCTTCAACCGCGTTGGCTACACTCGACGCGTCGGTGACCAGCATCGGCCGCGCGGCGACCTGCAGTGGAACGCAGCCCGCGACTGAGCCCACCGGTGCCGCCGTACTTTCGGAAGGCATGCGCATCCGGGCATGCGGCTGGGCTTCAAACCCAGTAGGGGGCGTCGATCGTTCCCTGGTAGGTTCGACTCCTGCTGCCTTCCGCCATTGGTGTTTCCGCAGGAGATGTCGGCATGGCCACGCACGCGCAGTCCCCCGCCCCTTCAACGGCCGATGCCCCGCAACGACTGACTTCGCTGGCACACGGCGGCGGCTGCGGCTGCAAGATCGCGCCGGGCGTGCTGTCCGAACTGCTGCGCGGCGTGCCAGCGCTTCCGGCACCGGCCGAACTGCTGGTCGGCCGCGAGACCAGCGACGACGCCGCGGTGTACCGCCTCGATGACCGCCAGGCAATCGTCGCCACCACCGATTTCTTCATGCCGATTGTCGACGACCCGTTCGACTTCGGCCGCATCGCCGCCACCAACGCGCTGTCGGACCTGTACGCGATGGGGGCACGACCATTGTTCGCGCTGGCCATCGTCGGCATGCCGATCAACACGCTGCCGCAGGAGACCATCCGCGGCATCCTGCAGGGCGGCGAGCGTGCCTGCGCCGATGCCGGCATCGTGGTCGCTGGAGGCCACAGCATCGATTCGGTGGAACCCATCTATGGCCTGGCCGCGATCGGCGTGCTCGACCCGCAGCGGCTCAGGCGCAATGCCGATGCCCGCGCCGGCGATGTGCTGGTGCTGGGCAAGCCGTTGGGCGTGGGCGTGTATTCGTCGGCGCTGAAGAAAGAAGTGCTGGACGCCGACGGCTACCAGCAGATGATCGCGTCGACCACCCGCCTGAACACCGTGGGCGTGGCCCTGGCCGCGCTGGACGGTGTGCACGCGATGACCGATGTCACCGGTTTCGGCCTGCTCGGCCACCTGCTGGAAGTGTGTCGCGCCAGTGGTGTCGCTGCGGAGGTGGACAGCGCACAGGTGCCGCTGCTGCCTCAGGCCCTGGAGCTGCTGCAGCGCGGCTGCTTGACCGGCGCGTCCAACCGCAACTGGGCCTCGTATGGTGCGGAGGTGCGTTTCGCCGATGGGTTGCCGGCACACTGGCAGCCGCTGCTGACCGACCCACAGACCAGCGGTGGGCTGCTGGTGTCCTGCGCCCCGGAAGCGGTGGACGCGGTGCTGGCCTGCTTCCACGACGCAGGGTTCGGCCAGGCAGCCGTCGTGGGGCGATTGAGCGCGGGCCTGCCGGGTGTCAGCGTCCGCTGAGACGCTGTAATGAGAAGGGCGCCCGAAGGCGCCCCGGCTGTAATGCTGGATGCAACATCACTCGATGTTCTGCACCTGTTCGCGGATCTGGTCGATCAGCACCTTCAGCTCCACCGCGGCATTGGACGTACGGCTGTCCACCGACTTCGAGCCCAGCGTATTGGCTTCGCGGTTGAACTCCTGCAGCAGGAAGTCCAGGCGGCGGCCGACCGGCTCGCGCTGCCTGAGCACGCGGCGGATCTCGACAATGTGGCTGCCGAGGCGATCCAGCTCCTCATCCACGTCCAGCTTCTGCAGCCACAGCACCAGTTCCTGCTCGGCGCGGCCGGGGTCGACCGGGTGCGGCAGGTCGGCCAGGCGTGCAGCCAGCTTGGCGCGCTGGCCGTCGCGAATGGCCGGAATCAAGGTGCGCACTTCGGTGGCGATGCGTTCGATGCCGTCCACGCGCTCACTGATGGCCGCCGACAACTTGCCGCCTTCGCGTTCACGCGCCTCGACGAAGCCGTCCAGCACCTGGTCCAGCAGGGCCAGTGCCTCGGCCTGCAGGGCCGCGGCATCGGTGGCCTCGCCACGGGTCACGCCGGGCAGCTGCAGCAGCTCGGTGAAGCTGACCTGCAGGTTGGGGAAATCGGAGGTCAACCGGTGCGCCAGGCGGCCGAGCTGGCCCAGCAGGGCCTCGTCCACCTGCAGGTTGGCCGCTGCTTCCGGCGCACGCAACCGCATCACCAGATCCAGCTTGCCGCGGCTCAGGCGCGCGGCGATGCGCTCGCGCAGCTGCGGTTCCAGCGCCCGCAGTTCCTCGGGCAGGCGGGTGCCGACCTCCAGGAAGCGGTGGTTGACCGAGCGCAGCTCGCAGCCCAGCGTGCCCCACGGGGTGACCCGCTCGCCGCCGGCATAGGCGGTCATGCTTCGAATCATGGAATGTGTCCGGTGCGTGCAAAGGGGGAATGGTACCCTAGCGCCCTCACCAGAGCCCCCTTGCCCGCACCGTGAAGGCCGCGGGCGTGGCGGCGTACTCCCTCGCCATTACGGAACCCGCACCATGTCCGATTCCCGCCCCAGCGGCCGCCAGCCCGACCAGCTCCGCCCGGTCGTCATCCAACGCGGCTTCACCCGCCACGCCGAAGGGTCGGTGCTGGTGTGCTTCGGTGAAACCCGCGTGCTGTGCACCGCCAGCGTCGAGAACCGCGTGCCGGGCTTCCTGCGCGGCAAGGGCGAAGGCTGGGTCACCGCCGAGTACGGCATGTTGCCGCGCGCCACCCATACCCGCAGTGATCGCGAAGCGGCCCGCGGCAAGCAGGGCGGCCGCACGCTGGAGATCCAGCGCCTGATCGGCCGCAGCCTGCGTGCCTGCGTGGACCGCAACGCGCTGGGCGAGCGCACCATCACCCTGGACTGCGACGTGCTGCAGGCCGACGGTGGCACCCGCACCGCCGCCATCACCGGCGCCTACGTGGCCCTGGTTGATGCAGTGAACGTGCTGATCAAGCGCGGCGACATCAAGCGCAACCCGATCCTGGGCGCAGTGGCGGCGGTGTCGGTGGGCGTGTACCGCGGCACCCCGGTGCTGGACCTGGACTACGCCGAAGACAGCGACTGCGACACCGACATGAACGTGGTGATGAACGACGGCGGCGGCTTCATCGAGCTGCAGGGCACCGCCGAAGGCCACGCCTTCCGTCGCGATGAACTGGACGCGCTGCTGGGCCTGGCCGAAAAGGGCGTGGCCGAGCTGCTGGCCGCGCAGCAGGCGGCGCTGTCGGCATGAACCGGCGCCTTGCCCTGACCACCCTGGTGGTGGCCGACTATGACGAAGCCATTGCCTGGTACACCGCCAAGCTCGGCTTCGCGCTGCTGGAGGACATCGACCAGGGCCACAAGCGCTGGGTGGTGGTCGGCCCGACCGACGGCAGCGCCGCCGCCCTGCTGCTGGCCCGTGCCAGCGACGAGGCGCAGCGCAGCCGCATCGGCAACCAGACCGGTGGCCGCGTCGCCTTCTTCCTCAACACCGACGACTTCCACCGCGACCACGCGGCGATGCTTGCCGCGGGAGTCGAATTCCTGGAAGCGCCGCGCGAAGAACCCTATGCAACGGTCGCGGTGTTCCGCGATCTGTATGGCAACACCTGGGACCTGCTGGAGCCCCGTCAATGAAGAAACTGGTACTGGCCAGCCACAACGCCGGCAAGCTGGTGGAGATGCAGGAGATCCTCGCCGGCCTGCCGCTGCAGATCACCTCGGCCGCCGAACTGGGCCTGGGCGACGTGGAAGAGACCGGCCTGACCTTCGTCGAGAATGCGCTGCTGAAGGCACGCGCGGCCTGCGAAGCGACCGGCCTGCCGGCACTGGCCGATGATTCGGGCCTGATCGTCGACGCACTCGGCGGCGCGCCCGGCCTGTACAGCGCGCGCTATGCCGGCCACCCGACCAACGCCGCGGCCAACAACGCCAAGCTGCTGGACGCGATGGCCGACATTCCCGACGGCCAGCGCAGCGCCCGCTTCTATGCGGTGATCGTGCTGCTGCGCCACGCCACCGACCCGCAGCCGTTGATCTGTGAAGGCCGCTGGGAAGGACAGATCATCCGCGAGCTGCGTGGCACGAATGGTTTTGGCTACAACCCGGTATTCCTGGACACCACCCACGGCCTGACCGCCGCGGAAATGGAGCCGGCACTGAAGAATGCCATCAGCCACCGTGCCATTGCCCTGCACCAGCTCAAGCAGCAGCTGGCGACGCTGTACTGACGCCACCCGATCGAACCAGGGAAGCCGGCCAGTGGCCGGCACTACCGAACAAGCCCATGCCGCACGACCACGACCACTGCAACCACCTGCCGGGCGAAGCCTGCTCCGCTGACCACGACAGCCCGCCGCGACTGGTGCCACCACCGCTGTCGCTGTACGTGCACCTGCCGTGGTGCGTGCGCAAATGCCCCTACTGCGATTTCAATTCGCACCAGGCCAAGGGCGAGCTGCCGTTCGATGGCTACATCGATGCGCTTCTGCGCGATCTCGACCAGGACCTGCCGCTGGTCTGGGGCCGGGTGGTGCACAGCGTGTTCTTCGGCGGCGGCACCCCCAGCCTGTTCCCGCCGGAAGCAATCGACCGTTTCCTGCAGCAGGCCAGCGCACGCCTGCGCTTCGCGCCCAATGCCGAAATCACCCTGGAAACCAACCCGGGCACCGCCGAGCATGGCCGCTTCGACCGCTACCGCGCGGCCGGCGTGAACCGCCTCAGCTTCGGCATCCAGAGTTTCGACGACTCCATGCTCAAGCGCCTGGGCCGCATCCACGACAGTGGCGAAGCCGAGCGCGCGGTGAAGATGGCGCAGGACGCGGGCTACGACAACTTCAACATCGACCTGATGTACGCGCTGCCGGAACAGACCCTGGCCGGTGCCGAGGCCGATCTGGAACGCGCATTTGCACTGCAACCGGCCCATATCTCGCACTACCAGCTGACCCTGGAACCGAACACGGTGTTCTTCGCGCGGCCGCCGCAGGGCATTCCCGATGAAGACAACGCCTGGGACATGCAGGAGCACTGCCAGACGCTGCTGGCGCAGGCCGGTTTCAACCAGTACGAAGTCAGCGCCTACGCACGCCCTGGCCGCCAGAGTGCGCACAACCTGAACTACTGGCGTTTCGGTGACTACCTGGGCATCGGTGCTGGCGCGCACGGCAAGATCAGCTCGGGTGCCGAAGAACACGTGCTGCGCCGCTGGAAGCTGAAGCACCCGCAGGCCTACCTGGACAGCGCGGGCACCCCGGCCTCGTTCGGTGGTGACGACGTGATCGCGCCGGAGCGGCTGCCGTTCGAGTACATGCTCAACCTGCTGCGCCTGCACGAAGGTTTCGGCCTGCGCGATTTCGAGTCGCGTACCGGGCTGCCACGCAGCGTGCTGGACGCACCGCTGGCCGAGGCCGTCCAGCGCGGCTGGCTGGATGTGGCGGACGGCCACGTACAGCCAACCGAGCTGGGCCGCCGATTCACCAATGATGTGGTGAGCCTGTTCCTGGAGGAATAGACCTTGCGCCGTAGCGGGTAGTGCCGGCCGCTGGCCGGCACTCCGGTGGAGACAGCGCTGCCGGCCAGCGACCGGCACTACCGTTCATCCGTCGTCCCTCCCCAGCAGACGCGAGACACGTTCACCCTAAAGTAGCGCCGACTGCGGCCGACACGGTAGATTCACAAGATCGATCCGCGGGAATCCGGGTACCGCTCGCCGATGTCAGCTGTCTTTTCCATTACCTCTGCCGACAAAACCCGCCTGGCCGCCAGCGACCTGCCACCGCGGGTGCGTGAGCTGCTGGGCGCATTGATCGGCCTGTGCCGGCAGACGCTGGCCGCGCCGCTGATCCTGACCGTCGAAGCGTTGGAGCAGACGCTGCTGCACGACGCGGATCGCGCGCGCAATCCGCAGCTGCAGGCGGAGCTGATGGCCCAGCGCGGCCAGTTGCATGCCTTCTCCGGTCATTTCGCTGACCGCATGCTTGATGCCGTGGCCGATGCGCTGATACGGCTGCGCGAACCCACGGCCCACTTCAGCCCCGGTTCCACGCCGCCGCCGCAGCCCGGCATGCTCGGGCTGTCGCTGGTCGATGAACATGAAGTGGACCGCGACCTGCTGCTGACCGAGATGGTGCGGAGGGAGACGCTGCGTTCGACCAACACGCTGAACCTGCTGGGCCAACGCCTGGGCGTACTGGCGGCGGCACCGGCCTTCGAGGCCGACACCCTGCCGCTGGCACCACAGGCACTGTGCGCCATGCTGCGCCGGATTGCCGAACAGGATTCGCTCACTGTCGACGTTCAGCTGGCGCTGTACCGCAGCTTCGAACGCCAGGTGCTGGAACGCCTGGGCGACATCCTCGACCGTGCCAATGCCCTGTTGGCCCAGCATGGCGTGCTGCCCGGCCTGGTCTACACCCCCTATCTGGCGCGTTCATCGAGCACCCGGCGGATCATCACCCAGTCGGTGGGCGGTGGTCGCGCCACGCAGCCGGCAAAGCGTGCCGCCGCGCCGCTGACCGGCTGGAACGGATCGGCACCGGCCGGCTCCTGGTCGAGCCTGGTGCAGGACGCTTTCCAGGATGACAGCACGGCCGGCGCGGCCTTGCCGGGCTTGACCACCTCCACGGGCAGCGCGCTGCATGCGCTGCTGCAGCAGGCACGCCATGCCAGCGCAGCACCTGCGGATCGCGATGCAGTGCCGAGCGCGGCCGTGGATGCGGTCCTCGCACGCTTGCAGGCGCAGTCCAGCGCCGCCACCGGCGTAGCCGACCTGCAGGCAGCCGTGGTGGCGCAACTGCGCAGCGAGCATGGCACGCAGGCCCAGCTGGGCAGCCACGACCGCGACAGCCTCGACCTGCTGCGCATGCTGATGCAGCAGGTGCAGCAGCAGCAGCGTCCGGACCCGGTGCCGGCCGCCCTGCTGGCGCGCCTGCAGGTGCCGCTGGCACGTGCGGCAATGGCCGACCCCGGCTTCTTCGTGCGCGACGAGCACCCCGCGCGCGAACTGCTCAACCAGATTGCCGAAGTCGGCGCCAACTGGCTGGGCGACGATGATGTCGACCCGCAGTTGCTGCAGCGCATGGCACAGAGCGTGCAGGGCCTGCTGGGCCAGGATGCGCGGGCGCCGGAGGCCTTCGCCAGCGCGAACGAGGAAGTGCAGCAGCATCAGCGCGCCGCAGCGCATCGCGCCGAGCTGGCCGAGCGCCGCCATGTGGAAGCTGCACGCGGCAAGGAGCGGCTGGAGCTGGCCCGGCGCCAGGCCAGTGCACAGATCGACCAGTGCTGCGACGCGCAGGAGCCGCCCCGCTTCGTGCAGACCCTGCTGCGCCAGGCCTGGGCCGATGCCCTCACCCTGACCCGCCTGCGCCACGGCGACGATTCACCGCAGTGGCAGGAACGCCTGCAGCAGACCCAACGCATCGCCGCCATCACCGCGCAACCCGTTGATGCACCCGGCGGCACCGATGCAACGCTTGCTGCCGAGGTCGAGGCCGCCCTGCTGCAGGTCGGCTACCACGCCGAGGAAGCCGCCGCCGTCGCACGCAGGCTGGCCACGCCTGGCGGCGAGGACGAGAGCACCTCGCGTACCGAACTCAGTGCCCGCCTGAAGGCACGCGCGCGCCTGGGCGAGCACGCCGGTACGGCCGCCGGCACGACGCCCGCCACACCTCGCAGCAGTGCCGAGGAAGCCGCTTACCAGCAGCTGTCCTCCCTGCCCTTCGGCAGCTGGTTCGACATCGATACCGGCGATGGCACACTGCGCCGCCAGCGCCTGTCCTGGTACAGCCTGCTGACCGGCCACGCCCTGCTGGTCAATCCGCGCGGGCAGAAGATCGCCGATACCGACCTGGATACGCTGGCCCGGCAGATCAGTGCCGGCCAGGCGCAGCTGGTCACTGAGGACAAGGCCCGGCTGGTTGACCGTGCCTGGGAGGCCAGCCTTGGCGCATTGCGTGCACTGGCGGCCGGCCATACGCAGGAGACTTCCGCATGATCACCCAACCGCCGCAGGATACCCGCCGCGCGCCGCGCCGCCAGGTCTCGGACCTGGTACCGGTCACCGACCAGATGCGCGAAAGCGTGGTCGGCCGGCTCGGCAATATCTCCGAAACCGGCATGCTGATGCTGGCCAGCGCACCGTTGCGCGAGGATGCGCTGTACCAGTTGCGCTTCCCCTTGCCGCTGGGCGATGGCCGCCACCAGGACATCGACGTGGGCGTGCACCTGCTGTGGAGCGAACCCGCACACGCCCCCGGACAGAGCTGGACCGGCTTCCGCTTCCTCACCCTGTCGCGCGAGCATCGGCAGCTGCTGCGCCAGTGGGTGGGCGAAGACAGCGACGAGGGGCCGGTTTCGACGGCCTGAGTGCCGGTTCCAGCACAGCGGTTTTTCCCGCTATGCGGCAGAATCTAGGGCCGTTTTCCGTGTCGAGCCACCGCAATGATCCAGCAAGACCCCGGCGCCCTGTATCCCGACCACCTGGCCGTGCTGTGCCGACGTGCCGAACAGGCGCTGGCCCGCGGCGGCTTCGACCACCTGGTGGTGCCCAGCGGCACTCTGCACTACCAGGTGTTCGATGATCGCGACTACCCGTACGCGGTCAATCCGCAGTTCAAGGCCTGGCTGCCGCTGACCCGCGTGCCCAACAGCTGGATCGTGTTCAGCCCCGGCAAGCGCCCGGCGGTGATCTTCCACCAGCCCTTCGACTACTGGCACGTGGTGCCGGATGCCCCCAGCGGCTGGTGGGTGGATCACTTCGACATCCACATCATCCGCAAGCCGGAAGACGCGCTGGCGCTGCTGCCGGCCGATCCATCGCGCTGCGCGATCCTCGGCGAGCCGCAGAGCGCGCTGGGCAACTACGTACCGAACAACCCGGCGCCGGTGGTGAACTACCTGGAATGGCACCGCGGCAGCAAGACACCGTATGAGATCGCACTGATGCGCCAGGCCCAGGTGCTGGGCGTGCGCGGCCACCGCGCTGCGGAGGCCGCATTCCGCAATGGCGCCGACGAGTTCAGCATCCACATGGCGTACTGCCAGGCAGTCGGCCAGGATGCCAATGAGCTGCCGTACGGCAACATCGTGGCGCTGAATGAACATGCCGCTGTGCTGCATTACACCGAGCTGGGCCGCAAGGCACCGCAGCCGCTGCGCAGCTTCCTGATCGATGCCGGCGCCAGTGCCCACGGCTACGCCAGCGACATCACCCGTACCTACGCCGCGCAGAGCCACGACGAGTTTGCGGCGATGATCGCCGCCGTCGACGCCGCCCAGCAGCGGATGTGCGCAGCGGTGCGCCCGGGCTGCGACTACAAGCAGCTGCACGTGGACGCACATCTTTCGCTGATGGGCGTACTGAAGGACTTCGGCGTGATCAAGGTCTCGCCGCAGACCGCGCTGGAGACCGGCGTCAGCGCCGCGTTCTTCCCGCATGGTATCGGCCACCTGATCGGCCTGCAGGTGCACGACGTGGCCGGTTTCGCGGCCAGCGACGAAGGCGGCCGCATCGAGCGCCCGGCGGGCCACCCGTACCTGCGCCTGACCCGCGTGCTGGAACCGGGCATGGTGGTGACCATCGAACCGGGCCTGTACTTCATCGACATGCTGTTGAACGAAGTGAAGGACGCCGGCCACGGCGATGCGATCAACTGGGACCGCGTGGACTTCTTCCGTCCGTATGGCGGCATCCGCATCGAAGACGAAGTGCTGTGCACTGATGGCGAGGCGGACAACCTGACGCGGCCGGCGTTTGCGGCGGCGAACGGCTGAGCCCCTCGTGGTTTGACGCTTGGAGCAAAAGCCGCGCTTGGTGGGGCGGGTGGGCCATGCAGGGGACGCTGCAAGTACGTCCCTGTAAGCTCGATGGCGCCATCCATGGCGCCAACGCCCCTGCATGGCCCACCCGCCCCACCTTTGACAGTTTCCTGCGCGCGTCCAACCACGGAAAAGGAAAAGAAAAGCAAAAGCGGGTCGCTTGCTGCGCTCGCTCTGTGTTGACCAAGGTCGACACCCACCAACAGCCGCGCGCGCCAACAACCGCAATTGCCAGTAGATTCACGCCATGCGTGGATGATTCATTCGATGTCAGACAGATGTGCCGACCAACGGTCGGCACCCACCGACAGCGCACGGGATCTGTCAGAGGCGGGGCGGTGTGGGTGGGCAGGACCGTTGGCGCCATGGATGGCGCCATCGAGCCCCCATGGATGGGTTTACGGCGTGTCCTGACCACCCACACCGCCCCGCCATCCCACGCAATGCCGCTCTTGCTTCGGCCGTTGCCGTTGCTTCGGCTTGCAGCGGGTGCAGGGCCGCAAGCCCTGCAGAAAAACACCCTACCCCGCCATCACCGCTTCGATCTCATCGGCGCTGCGCGCCAGGCCTTCGGTCAGCACGCGATGACCGTCATCGGTGATCAGCACATCGTCTTCAGTGCGGATGCCGATACCGCGCCAACGCGGTTCCACCGTCGTGTCGTCCACGCCGATGTACAGCCCCGGCTCGATGGTGAACGCCATGCCAGGCTCCAGAAGGCGTGAATCACCGGCGAGGCGGTAATCGCCTACATCGTGCACGTCCAATCCGATCCAGTGGCCGGTCTTGTGCCGGTAGAAGCGCTGGTACAGGCCTTCGGACAGATTCTTTTCCAGCGTGCCCTTCAGCAGGCCCAGCCGCAGCAGGCCCTCGGTCAAGGTCTGCACTGCGGCCAGATGGCCGGCCTCGTAGGGCACGCCCGGCTTGGCCTGGGCCAGCGCCGCCGCCTGCGCTTCACCGACCAGGTCGTGCAGCGCGCGCTGCTCGGCACTGAAGCGGCCGTTCACCGGGAAGGTGCGGGTGATGTCGCTGGCGTAGCCGCGGTACTCGGCACCTGCATCGATCAGCACCAACTCGCCATCGCGCGACCGCGCGTTGTTGTCGCGGTAATGCAGGATGCAGCCGTTGCGGCCGGCACCGACGATGCTGCAATACGCAGGCACCGCATCGCTGGCGCGGAACACGCGTTCCAGCTCGGCCTGCAGCTCGTACTCGTGGATGCCGGCCCTGGCGGCCTTCATCGCCGCCAGATGCGCACGCACGCTGATCTGTGCGGCGTGGTGCATCAGTGCCACTTCGGCGCCGGATTTGAACAGGCGCTGCTCGTGCAGCAGGTGGCCCAGCTCCAGGAACTCATGTGGCGGCTGCGCACCGTGGCGTACCTGCGAACGCACGCGGTTGACCCAGCCGATCAGCTTCAGATCGAAGTCGGCGTCGCGGCCGAAGTGGTAGTAGACGCGCGAGCGCCCTTCCAACAGGCCCGGCAGGATGTCGTCCAGATCATCGATCGGGTAGGCATCGTCCATGCCGTACTGCGCTACCGCGCCTTCCTGGCCGGCGCGGCTGCCGTCCCATGCCTCGCGCTCGGCATCGCGCTCGCGGCAGAACAGGATGGCCTCGCCATGGCGGCGGCCCGGAATCAGCACCAGCACCGCTTCCGGTTCCGGGAAGCCGGTCAGGTACTGGAAATCCGAATCCTGGCGGAACGGATAATGGGTATCGAGGCTGCGCACCTTCTCGGCTGCGGCCGGCAGTACCAGGATCGCATCCTCGCCAGCCATGTCCATCAGCTGGCGGCGGCGACGCTTGTATTCGCCGGCCGCGATGCCGGTGCGCTGCTTGATATCCATCAGTTCAGGCGCTGCCGATGGCGCGCGGCCAGCACCACGTCGCCGTGCAGCAGCAGCACCGCCACGCGGATGAATTCCTCGATCTCCGACAGGGCTTCGTCGTCGTCATCGCCGCCGGCCTCGAAATCCTCACTGGACGCACGCGCCAGGCTGGCCATGTCGGTCAGCGCTTCTTCGCCCTCTTCGGACAGGGCCGGGCGGCGGCCGCCGCTGCCCAGGCCGAAGCCGCCCAGGAACGAGCGGGTCCAGCTGAACATGGCATCGGCCTGCGCGGACACGTCGTCGCTGTCGGCGAGCAGCAGTTCGAAGGCGAAGTCGCGGTCTTCCAGCTGCTTGATGGTGGCCTGCAGCAGCTGCCCCAGCACGCTGTCGGCGGCCACCGGTGGCAGGGTGTCGTCGGCCAGCACGCGCGCCGGCCAATCGTTGCCGGGGGCACCGCCGGCGGCCAGCCAGCCGCACAGCGCTCCGTGCAGCTCGGCAGCGGTAGCGCCCAGGCCCAGCGCCTGGCTGGCGCGGGTAACGTCGTCGACGGAGGGAAGTTCGGTCATCGTGCGGCTCGTTCGGAATAAGGAAACCCGGGGTGCGCACGCGCGCGCCCGTGAGACCCTGTAGTGTAGCAACCCTGCGTCATCCTCTCGTGGCCGTCCGGCCTTGCTGCGACAGCGCTTGACCGCCCTCACCCGGCTTGCCTATCGTGCCCGCATGGAACCCGCCGATCCCCTTGCCCAGCTGCAGGACTTTGCCGCCCGCGTGGACGCGTTGCTTGAACGCAACCAGCGCCTGGCCGAGGAGAACCGCAGCCTGCGCCACCAGCAGGAACAGCTGGTGGCCGAGCGCTCGACGCTGCTGGCCAAGAACGAACAGGCGCGCTCGCGGGTGGAAGCGATGATCAGCCGGCTCAAATCCCTGGAGCAGCACACATGAGCGCCGAACCGGTCAGTGTCCGCATCCTCGATCGTGAATACACCGTGGGCGTTGGCGGCGACGAACGCGACAGCCTGATGGCTGCTGCGCGCCTGCTCGATGCGCGCATGCGCGAGATCCGCGGCAGCAACCGCATGGCCGCCGTCGACCGCGTCGCCGTGCTGGCCGCGCTGAACCTGGCCCACGAACTGCAGCTGCTGCGCGACGAGAACGCCCGCCAGGCCGTGGCGCTGCAGCAGACGCTGGCCGACCTGAACCGGCGCCTGGACCGCGCCATCGACGGCACCCCATAGAAAAAGGGGACGGAGGGAATTAAGGCGCATTCGCCCCTTCCGTGCTGGAAACGCCTTAATTCCCTCCGTCCCCTTTTTGCTTGTCTGAATTGGCACGGACTGTTGCCGACGAACGGCCTATCCAGATCCTGCGTGCTGGCTATAATGGCCACGCGTTCTCTGCGGTACTCGACGGCATGTGCAAACATTCGCCTTGTCCCTTAAGAACGACACCGGGAGCGCGACAGCGCCGGGAGTGCAGGTCCGCCTTGTAGCGGGAAGCCCGATGGTTCTCCAGCGTTCCCACTTGAGCCCCCGGGTTCAAGGTCGTTTCGCATGCATCGACATTGCGGAGAATGCAATATTCCAGCAAGGGCGGCGTCTTCGGGCGTCGCCCTTGTTCTTTCCGGCACAATGACGGCTGATCCTTGCCGCTCGCTGCCATGACCGACCCGCGCCAGGCCCTGCGCCACGACCTGCGGCAACGCCGCCGTGACCTTAACGCTGGTAAGCGCATCGCCGCCGCCGAATCGCTTGCCGATGCCCTGCTCGCCCTGCCGTTCGCCCCGCGCGAAGGCGCCGTGGCCGGCTACTGGGCGCTGGATGGCGAAATCGCCCTGCACCGCTGGCAGCTGCAGCTGCCCGAAGGACTCACCTACTGCCTGCCGGTGCTGGCCGGCGACGTGCTGCGCTTCGCACCATGGCGGCCCGGGCATCCGCTGACCAGCAACCGCTATGGCATCCCCGAGCCGGACGTGGCCGTGGAAGACACCCTGGAACCGGAACGGATGGCGCTGGTCGTGACCCCATTGGTGGGTTTCGACGCACAGTGCCGCCGGCTGGGCATGGGGGGCGGCTGGTATGATCGCAGCTTCGCCTTCCGCCACGACCGGCCGGCGCCGCCCTGGCTGGTCGGTGCTGCGTTCGCGGTGCAGCAGGTCGAGTCCTTGCCGGTGGCGTCGTGGGACGTGCCGGTGGATGCGATCTGCACCGAAGACGGCACCCTGTTCCCCTCCGCTGCCCCCGTGAACGCATGACCGCCCGCAAGCGCTACTGGCTGATGAAGTCCGAACCGGACGCCTTCTCCATCGATGACCTGGCAAAGGTCAAGGTCGAACCCTGGAACGGGGTGCGCAACTACCAGGCGCGCAATTTCATGCGCGATGGCATGCAGGTGGGCGACGGCATCCTGTTCTACCACTCCAACACCAAGGTGCCCGGCATCGTCGGCCTGGCCACCGTCGCCAGCCCAGCCTACCCGGACGACACCCAGTTCGACCCGAAATCCGACTACCACGACCCCAAGAGCACGCGCGAAAACCCGCGCTGGATGCTGGTGGACGTGGCCTTCGACCGCAAGCTCAAGCAGGTGATCGCGCTGGACGAGATCAAGCTGCACGCTGACGAGCTCGGCGAGGGCTTCCCGCTGGTTGCCAAGGGCAATCGCCTGTCGGTGTTCCCGGTGACCGCCGCGCAGTGGAAGCTGCTGCTGTCGCTGGAAAAGAAATCCTGATTCCCCGCCTGAGAGTTCTTCCCATGTCCGAAGCCAAGCGCCTGGCCGCCGAGAAAGCCATCGAGTACGTCGAAGACGGCATGATCGTCGGTGTCGGCACCGGTTCCACCGTGGCCTATTTCATCGATGCCCTGGCCCGCATCCAGCACCGCATCAAGGGCGCCGTGTCCAGCTCCGAGCAGAGCACCGCACGCCTGAAGCAGCACGGCATCGAGGTGATCGAGCTGAACCACAGTGGCAACCTGTCGCTGTACGTCGATGGCGCCGACGAGTGCGACCCGAACAAGTGCCTGATCAAGGGCGGCGGCGCCGCACTGACCCGCGAGAAGATCATTGCCGAGGCCAGCGAGCGCTTCATCTGCATCGTCGACCCGAGCAAGCAGGTGCCGGTGCTGGGCAAGTTCCCGCTGCCGGTGGAAGTGATCCCGATGGCGCGCAGCCTGGTCGCCCGCCAGATCCGCGACATGACCGGCGGCCAGCCGACCTGGCGCGAGGGCGTGGTCACCGACAACGGCAACCAGATCCTGGACATCCACAACCTGCAGATCACCGATCCGGAAAAGCTGGAGCGCGAGCTCAACCAGTTGCCGGGCGTGGTCTGCGTCGGCCTGTTCGCGCGCCGTCGCGCCGATGTGGTGATCGTCGGTGGCGAGCCGCCGGTCGTGCTCTGACCCTTCCCAAGGATCCTGACAATGTCGCTGTTGCGTTCGCTGCTGATGCTTCCGCTGCTGGCCCTGGCCGGCTGCGCCACCGACGCGGCCCGCCATTGGGTCGAGCTGGACGGCGCCCGCTACCAGGTCGAGCTGGCCACCAACGATGAAACCCGCGCGCGCGGGCTGATGTTCCGCGACCAGATGGCGGCCGACCACGGCATGCTGTTCATCCACGACCGCGAGGAAATGCAGGCGTACTGGATGAAGAACACCAAGATCGCGCTGGACATCCTTTACTTCGACAGCCAGCGCAAGCTGGTCAGCCAGCAGCGCGACGTACCGCCGTGCTCGGCCGGCGACATGTGCCCGCCCTATCCCAGCGGCGGCCCGGCGCGTTATGTGCTGGAACTCAACGCCGGCCAGGCCGAGAAGCTGCAGCTCAAGGACGGCACGGAGCTGAAATTCGGTCCGGGCATCGAAAAATAACGGTAGTGCCGGCCGCTGGCCGGCAATCCAACCCGACCGGGGTCAGATCCCTTTCGCAAGCGAAAGGGATCTGACCCCTGAATTTTTCACGCGACACCGCTTGAAACCGCCTGCGAATGACGCCAGTCTGTGGCCATGCAGGACCGGATCACACTCCCCGACTGGGATGCCTTGGCCGACCTCGAAGACGAGGCGCTGCCACTGTTGCCGACCGCGCTGCTGATCGCGCGCGATGAATACCCCGATCTGCAGCCGTCCACCTACGACGCGCTGATCCAGAGCCATGTCGAGCACCTCCGCTCGGAAGTGGAGAGCATCGACAACAGCCCGCTGAAGATGGCGGCGATCAACCGCCACCTGTTCGACGAGCTGGGCTACAGCGGCGACCACGACGAGTACTACGACCCGCGCAACAGCTACCTCAACCAGGTATTCGAGCGCCGCCTGGGCAACCCGATCTCGCTGGCGCTGGTGCAGATGGAAGTCGCGCGCCGGCTGGGTATTCCGCTCGATGGCGTGTCCTTCCCCGGCCACTTCCTGGTGCGCCTGCCGGTGGACGACGGCGTGCTGGTGATGGACCCGTTCAACGGCGGCCGGCCGCTGGACGTGGACGAACTGCGCGAGCGGGCCAAGTCACACCTGGGCGGGCAGATGCCCGACGACCAGGTGCTGGCGCAGATCCTCGACCCGGCGCCCGCGCGCGCGATCCTGATGCGCATGCTGCGCAACCTGCACGGCGTGTATGCCGAAGCCGGCGAGTGGGACCGCGCCGCGCGCAGTGCCGACCGCCTGCTGAAGCTGGCCCCGGAGCAGGACGATGCGCTGCGCGACCGCGGCCTGGCCTACCTGCAGCTGGAGTACCTGGCCGGTGCCCGCCACGATCTGGGCCAGTACCTGAAGCGCAACCCGGAAGCCAGCGACGCGCAGTGGCTGCGCGAGAAGCTGATCGACCTCGGCGGGCCTATGCCGCGGCTGCATTGAGGGAGGCGGTGTGCGGACCGACAGTCCACACCTACCCTCATCAATCGACCTCGACCATCTCGAAATCAGCCTTGGTCACCCCGCAATCCGGGCAGGTCCAGGTCTCGGGAATGTCCTCCCAGCGCGTCCCTGGCATGATGCCTTCCTCCGGCAAGCCTTCTGCTTCGCTGTACAGGAAGCCGCAGACCACGCACATCCAGGTGCGCAAGGTGGTGGGGGTGGCATCGCTCATCGGATAATCAGGACTGGATTCACGGGCCGCCATTGTCCCATCGCGGTCCACTCACCGGTAGCCATCGATGACTTCTGCTTCCCCGGCGCCCCGCGGCGTCTACCTGATCACCCCGGACGAGCCCGATACCACACGCCTGCTGGCCCGTACCGCGCCGCTGCTGGCCGCGGGCGCCACCTGGCTGCAGTACCGCAACAAGACCGCAAGCGACGCGCTGCGGCGGGAGCAGGCCACCGCGCTGCAGGCACTGTGCGCAGACCACGGCGTACCGCTGATCGTCAACGACGACCCGGCGCTGGCCAAGGCCGTGGGCGCGGCGGGCGTGCACCTGGGCGGCACCGACGGCGACATCCCCAGCGCGCGCGCCCTGCTCGGCCCCGAGGCCATCATCGGCGCCTCCTGCTATGACCAGCTGGCCAATGCCGAGAGGGCCGTGGCCGCCGGCGCCAGCTACGTGGCCTTCGGCGCGTTCTTCCCGACCACCACCAAGATCACCACCAGCCGCGCCCATACCGACCTGCTGCGGCAAAGCGCCGCACTGGGCGTGCCGCGGGTGGCGATCGGTGGCCTGACGCCGGACAATGTCGGTCCCATCATCGACGCCGGCGCCGATCTGGTCGCCGTGGTCAGCAGCGTGTTCGCCGCCGAAGACCCGGTCGCGACCCAGCGCGCCTACCTCGCCCAGTTCGCGTAATGCCCAGGAAAGCCCCATGAACCACGACCAGTCCCACGCCCTGTTCTCCCGCGCCCAGCAGCTGTTGCCGGGCGGCGTCAATTCGCCGGTGCGCGCGTTCAAGTCGGTCGGCGGCGAGCCGTTCTTCGTTGAACGCGCCGACGGTGCCTACCTGTACGACGTCGATGGCAACCGCTACATCGACTACGTCGGCTCCTGGGGCCCGATGATCGTCGGCCACAACCATCCGGCGGTACGCCAGGCGGTGAAGAAGGCGATCGACAACGGCCTGTCGTTCGGCGCGCCATGCGCGGCCGAAGTCACCATGGCCGAGACCATCACCCGCCTGGTGCCGTCGTGCGAGATGGTGCGCATGGTCAACTCCGGCACCGAGGCCACCCTGTCGGCGATCCGGCTGGCGCGTGGCGCCACCGGCCGCAACCGCATCGTCAAGTTCGAAGGCTGCTACCACGGCCACGGCGACTCGTTCCTGGTCAAGGCCGGCAGCGGCATGTTGACCCTGGGCGTGCCGACCTCGCCGGGCGTCCCGGCCGGGCTGAGCGAACTGACCCTGACCCTGCCCTACAACGACTTCGAAGCGGCCACTGCGCTGTTCGAGCAGCAGGGCGATGACATCGCCGGCCTGATCATCGAACCGGTGGTCGGCAACGCCAACTGCATCCCGCCGCGAGAGGGCTACCTGCAGCACCTGCGCGAACTGTGCACGAAACACGGCGCGCTGCTGATCTTCGACGAAGTGATGACCGGCTTCCGCGTTGCCCTCGGCGGTGCGCAGGGGCACTACGGCATCACCCCGGACCTGACCACCTTCGGCAAGATCATCGGCGGCGGCATGCCGGTGGGCGCCTACGGCGGTCGCCGCGAGCTCATGCAGCAGATCGCCCCGGCCGGCCCGATCTACCAGGCCGGCACGCTGAGCGGCAACCCGGTGGCGATGGCCGCTGGCCTGGCGATGCTGGAGCTGATCCGGCAGCCGGGCTTCCACGCCGACCTGGCCGAGCGCACCGCACGCCTGTGCGCCGGTCTGGAAGCGGCCGCCGCCGAAGCCGGCGTGGCGGTGACCACCACCCGCGTGGGCGCGATGTTCGGGCTGTTCTTCACCGATGAGAAGGTGGAGACCTATGCGCAGGCCACCGCCTGTGACATCCCAGCGTTCAACCGCTTCTTCCACGCGATGCTGGAGCAGGGCGTGTTCCTGGCGCCGTCGGCGTACGAGGCCGGTTTCCTGTCCAGCGCGCACGACGATGCCGTGATCGAGGCCACCCTCGCCGCCGCACGCGTAGCATTCAAGGCCGCCAAGGGCTGAGACACCCTCTGGTAGGTGCCAACCTTGGTTGGCACAAAAAGGGGACGGAGGGGATTGAGTCGTTTATGCACAAACGACTTAATCCCCTCCGTCCCCTTTTTTCAACCGAAGACGAACTTGCCCTTCATCATCGCGAAGTGGCCGGGGAACGAGCAGAAGAAGGTGTAGTCGCCGCCCTTCTGCAGGCCCTGGGTGGAAAAGCGCACGCGCGTGGTCTCGCCACCACCAATTATTTTGGTGTGCGCCAGCACGCGCTTGTCAGCCTTCGGCAGGTAGCTGTCGGCCAGGGTCATGCGCATGCCTGCCAGTGCCACCGGCTGGTAATCGGCAGTGCGGGTCAGCACCCAGTTATGGCCCATCGCGGTAGTGGCCAGCTTGCCGGTGTGGCGCAGGGTCAGGTCCACGGCAGTGCAGTCGGCGGCAAGCTTGATCTCGCGAGTGCTGAAGCTCATCTGGTCGGTGCTGTCGATGCTCACTGCACACACCCGCGCCATCGCCGACGGCGCCAGCATCAGCGCGCCCAGTCCCACTGCCACCCACCAAGCCTTCATCGTTGCCTCTCCTGCGGATTCAAGCGCCATTCTAGGCAGGCCCCTGCGGCCGCGTCTGCGACCGTCTGTCGCATGCCCACTCCAGGGTTCCTCGCGCACTCACTGCAATGGCATGCTCGACCGATGCGGATCGACCTGTTGCTGCTGGATGTGGATGGCGTGCTGGTGCAGTACCAGCGCGCGCAGCGCGTGCTGCACCTGGCGCAGGTACTGGATGTTACCCCTGCCGCAGTTCAGGCGGCGCTGTTCGACAGCGGACTGGAAGCGGCGCATGACAACGGCACGCTGCAGGGTCCGGCCTATCTGGCGCGGCTGGGGGAGTGCCTGGGCAGGACCGTCGATGTACCCAGCTGGATCGCCGCACGCCAGGCGGCCAGCCATTCGCAGCACGCGGTGCTGCAGCGGCTGCAGGTCCTGCAGCTGCCACTGGCGGTACTGACCAACAATGGCGCGCTGATGGTGCAGGCGCTGCCCATCCTGCTGCCGGAACTGTTCCCTGCGCTGCAGGGACGCGTGTTCTGCAGCGCCGATTTCGGCCTGCGCAAACCCGCACCGGAGGTCTTCCTGCGCACGCTTGAGGCCCTCGGCGTGGCGCCTTCGCGCACGCTGTTCGTCGATGACCTGTTCGCCAATGTGCGCGGCGCACGCGCCGCTGGCCTGCACGCGGAAACCGTGCGCGATGGCCGTGGATTGGGCAAGGTGTTGAAGCGCTATCGGATTGCGTGAACCACTATTGAGCCGAGCCCATGCTCGGCTGCTGTTGCCTGACATCGCGATGAGCCGAGCGTAGGCTCGGCTCTACAGATGCCTCTGCCGGCGTCAGCGCGCGGCGATGAACGCAGCAATCGCTGCGCGCAGGCGCTTGAGGCCTTCGGCCACTTCTTCGTCGGTGATGTTCAGCGACGGCACGAAGCGCAACACGTCCGGGCCGGCCTGCAGGGTTAGCAGGCCGTGCTCGGCGGCATGGTCGAGGATCGCCCCGGCCTGGCCGGCAAAGTCCTTGCCCAGCACCGCACCCAGCATCAGGCCGCGGCCACGCACGTCGCTGAACACACCGAACTCGTCGTTGATGCGGGCAAAGCCATCGCGCAGCGCCTTCGACTGGCGGCTCACATTGGCGGCGATCTCCGCCGAGGCCAGCTTGCGCAGTGCCACGCGGGCCACCGCAGCGGCCAGCGGGTTGCCGCCGAAGGTGGTGCCGTGCGCGCCGAACTGCATGGTCTCGGCCACCTTCGGGCCGGCCAGCATCGCGCCGATCGGGAAGCCGCCACCGAGTGCCTTGGCCAGGGTGACCATGTCCGGCACCACATCATCCTGCCAGTGCGCGAACAGCGTGCCGGTACGGCCCATGCCAGCCTGGATCTCGTCCAGCACCAGCAGTGCGTTGTGCTGGTCGCACAGTTCACGCACGCGCTTGAGGAAACCGGACTTGGCCGGCATCACGCCGCCCTCGCCCTGGATCGGCTCCAGCATCACCGCCGCCACGTCGCCGGCGGCCATCGCGGTTTCCAGCTGCACCTCATCGTTGAAATCGATGTAGCGGAAGCCGCCAGGCAGCGGCTCGTAGCCTTCCTGGTACTTCGGCTGGGCGGTAGCGGTCACCGCGCCCATCGTGCGGCCGTGGAAGCTGCCACGGAAAGTGATGATCACCCGCTTGTCGGCGGGACGGCCCTGGCTGGAGGCCCACTTGCGGACCATCTTGATCGCCACTTCGTTGGCTTCGGCGCCGGAGTTGCACAGGAACACGCGCTCGGCAAAGCGGCTGGCCTTCACCAGTTCCTCGGCCAGGTGCAGCGGCGGCGCGCTGTAGAACACGTTGCTGGTGTGCCAGAGCTTGCCGGCCTGCTCGACCAGCGCCGCCACCAGGTCCGGATCGTTGTGGCCCAGGCCGCACACGGCGATGCCGGCGGCCAGGTCGATGAACTCACGCCCCTGGCTGTCCCACACGCGGGCGCCCTGCCCTCGCTCCAACACCACCTGGCGGGGCTTGTAGACCGGCAGGTAGTAGTGCGAAAGGGAGATCAGCGGATCGGTCGCGGCAGTCATGGCAGTCGGCAGGGTTCAGGAATGCCCATTCTCGCGCCGGAACCCCTGCGGCACAATGCGCCCATGCGACCGTTTTCCGCCCCCCAGCTCAACCCCGCCACCGAGACCGGCTGGCGCCGTCGGTGGTTCGACATCATCTACCGCCATGACTCGCGGCCCTCGCGCAACTTCGACCTGATCCTGGTGGTGGCGATCGTCGCCAGCATCCTGGTGGTGATGATCGACAGCGTGCAGCACCTGCATGCCGAGTGGTCCACCGGCCTGTACATCCTGGAATGGGGCTTCACCATCATCTTCACCGCCGAGTACCTGCTGCGGCTGGCGGTGGTCAAGCGACCGCTGCGCTACGCGGTGAGCATCTGGGGCATCATCGACCTGCTGTCGATCCTGCCCGCCTACCTGTCGATGTTCATCCCCGGCGCGCAGAGCCTGCTGGTGGTGCGTGCGCTGCGCATCCTGCGCGTGTTCCGCATCCTCAAGCTGACCCGCTACATCGAGGAAAGCGGCGTCCTGATGACGTCGCTGTGGCGCAGCCGGCGCAAGGTGCTGGTGTTCCTGTTCACGGTGATCACCATCACCATCATCGCCGGGGCGCTGATGTACGTGATCGAGGGCCCCGAACACGGCTTCACCAATATCCCGGCCAGCATGTACTGGGCGGTGGTGACCATGGCCACGGTCGGCTTCGGCGACATCGTGCCGCAGACCGTGCTTGGCCGCTTCGTCACCTCGGTGCTGATCCTGATCGGCTACAGCATCATCGCCGTGCCGACCGGCATCTACACCGCCGAACTGGCCAGCACCATGCGTGAAGCCGAGCAGGCCGCGCGCCGCGATGCGCGTGGCTGCCCGGAGTGTGGGCTGGAAGGCCACGAGCCGGATGCACGGTATTGCCGCAAGTGCGGCGGTCAGCTACCGGATCCGTTCAACCATTGAGGCGCATGCCGGCCAGCGGCCGGCACTACCCTTGGCGCTTATGCATGGATGCGCGCGCTGCTCATCGCAGGCGGTTGCTGGTGGAGACCAGATCGTTGTAGGCGTCCAGCAGAGTGGATTGCGCACCTTCCGGCGCCGAGGTGTCCCAGCTGCCGGAGGCCTTGCGCTCGGCAGCCAGCCCTTCGGCGGTGATCGGCTTGCCCTGCTGCAGACGCTCCACGCCGCGCCCGGCGGTGCGTACCAGCTTGTCCGCTGAACGCTGCACGTGGCCCCACATCGGGTCGTCCTTGCCCACCCCGGAGTTCTGGATTTCCGTCACCAGCGCCTGGTAATCGGCCAGCTGTACGCGCAACGCCGCCAGATCCGGTGCGTCGCCCTGGAAGGCCATGGCCAGCTGCTTGCCATCGCCCAGCAGGCGCAGATGGTAGTAGGCCAGCGAACGGCCTTCGCTCTCCTCGATCTGCTTCAGCTGTGCCGCGCGACGATCGTTCTCGTTCTTCTCCAGTGCCGCATCCAGTGCCTCGCTGGCCTTGAAGAACCCGGCATAGGCCTGCATCAACGGCGCGTGCTGGCTGCGCAGGCCTTCACCACCATCGCGGCGATAGTCCTCACGGGTGAAGTAGCCGTCGGCGCGTTCGATCAGCGCGTACAGCGACTGGAAGGCCTGCTGGTAGTCACGCGCCGGTGCATCCAGCGCGGTAGACGGGTTCTTTGCCAGCGCATCGGTCAGCGCCTGGCCGCAGTACTCCACGCGGTGCGACAGCACCTTGCCCGGTGAGCGCGGCTGCGTTTCCTTGCCGGTCGGACCGGCTTCGGGATCCTTCATCCAGCCGGTGTAGGTCTGGAAGCCTTCGTGGATGGGTTGTTCAACGCCGTTGTAGCACTCGATGTAGGCGTTGACCTTCTCCAGGCCGGGATCGGCCGCCGCCGGCCCCGGCACTTTGTCGCAACCGGCCGTACCGACCAGCGTGCCGAGCAGAAGAAGGGGAAGCAGGCGTACAGAAGCGTTCAAATCGATTCCTTGCAGAAAGAGGCGGTAGATATCCTCGCGCATGACGCAAGCACCCGCATCGGCGGCCTCGCAAAGGCCCTGCCGTTCGGAAGTGTGCGATGCGATGCGTCGCAATCGACCTGTTCGATTGCGACACAAATGACACGATGGACGCTGCGATTACTGGCGGTTGCTCTGGAAAACCAGCGAGTTGTATTCCTGCATCAGCTTGCTGGCAGAGCCGCGCGGCGCCATCGAGGGCGAATCCAGCATACGCCGTTCGAAATCGCTGTAGGGCGTCTTGCTGCTGACCCGCTGCAGCCGCTCCTTGCCTTCCCGACGGAAGTTCTCGGCTTCGCGCTCGAAGCTGTTCCAGTCCAGCTTGCCCGGCTCCTGATCGGCCACCTTGGCATGCGCCTCGTCGGAAATACGGTTGAAGGCGTCGAGTCGTTCACGGGCTTGGGCCGGATCAAAGTCGTCCTCGCTCATCAGCTCCACGATCGCTTTGGCTTCCAGCATCATCGCCAGACGGTAGTACTCGCGCGTTCGCCCCTCGGCCTGTTCCAATACCTTGAGCTGCTCACGCTGGGCAGCGTCATTCTGGCGCTCCAGCTCGGCGTTGAACGTTTCGCTGGCAGCCACGAAGTCCTTGAATGCGGCCATCAAGGGCGCGTGCAGTTGCTTGCCCTTGGCAAACTGGTCGTCTTCGTAGTCCTGGCGATCGTAGTAGTCGTGCGCCTCCTTGCTGATCGGCACCAGCGCCTTCAGCGCCTGCTGATAATGGCTGGCAGCAGCATCGAGTTCGGCCAGCGCCGGCTTGGCAGCCATCGCCTCGGTCACCGGGCCATCGCACTGCTTCATGTCGTAATCGCTGATCTCGAACGGGCCGTACACCTGTGTCTCGCGCCCGGTCGGACCGGCCTCGACGTCCTTGATCCAGCGCGTATAGGACTGGAGGCTGTCGTGCGTCTTCGAATCAAGCGCGTTGAAGCAGCCGATGTAGGCGTTGAGCTTCGCAGTCAACTGCTGCTGTGCGTCGGACGGCACCGTGTTGGCCTCCGGCTTGCCCGAGGCGCCGGCGTCGCCAGCGGTTGCAGGAGCCTTGCCACCGCAGGCGGCCAGGACAAGCGACAGCGAAGCGGCCAGCGCCGCGACGGAAAGCGTACGTGACATGTGTTCACATCCCTGTTGAAAACGGTTACAGCCCTGTATTCTAGCGCAGCAGGCCGAGGGCCGCAGCCCTCGGCCCTTGCGCAACGTAGCACTCAGTCCAGGAACAGATCCGGCAACAACGACCGCGACGGGTCCACGGCATAGCCGGACAGATCGCTGACGCCGGCCTGTGCCAGCACTTCATCGTCGATCAGGAACTGGCCATTGAAGCCCGCCGCTTCGCGCACCAGCACCGCATGCGCGGCGTCGGCCATGATCTGCGGCGTACGGCAGCCGGCCGCATCGACGCCCGGAATCATGTTGATCGCATCGGTAGCGATCACCGTGCGCGGCCACAGCGCGTTCACCGCCACACCCTGCGGGCCGAATTCCGCGGCCAGGCCGAGCGTGACGAAGCTCATGCCCATCTTCGCCAGCGTGTAGCCGGTATGCGCGCCCCACCACTTTGGTTCCAGGCTCGGCGGCGGCGCCAGGGTCAGGATGTGCGGGTTCGGCGCCTGCAGCAGGTACGGCAGGCAGGCCTGCGCACACAGGAAGCTGCCACGCGAATTGACCTGCTGCATCAGGTCGAAGCGTTTCATCGGCGTATCCAGCGTGCCACGCAGCCAGATCGCGCTGGCGTTGTTGATCAGGATGTCGATGCCCCCAAAGGTGTCGACCGTGGCCGCAACCGCGGCGTGCACCTGCTCTTCCTCGCGGATATCGCACTTCAGCGCCAGCCCCTGGCCACCGGCGGCGGTAACGGCTTCGGCCGCGCTGTGGATGGTACCTGGCAGCTTCGGGTTCGGCACCGCCGACTTGGCCGCAATGGCCACGTTCGCCCCGTCACGCGCAGCGCGCAGTGCGATGGCCAGGCCGATGCCACGCGAGGCACCCGTGATGAAAAGCGTTTTGCCCTGCAGACTGCCCACGTTCCACACTCCAGCGTATGCAATGAGCCGCTAGTATGCCGCGCCGACGTGGAGTTCACCCGGCCTTGACGATACTGGCGCCTCCAGTCAACGCACGAGGTCCACGCCATGCGCCGTTCCCGCCTGTTGCTGCCTGCCCTGGGGCTTGCCCTGCTGACCGCCTGCCAGGGCCGTTCGCCGGAACCCGGCAAGGAACCGTCGGCCGGTGACACGCCCAGCGCGGAGAAAGCCGCCGCAGACGGCAAGCTGCGCTGGAGCGAGGCAGTGGTGTGGGATGGCGACCTCAACGCCTGCCGCCAGGGCGAGAATGCGGCCACGCGTGAGTGCCTGCGCGATGCGATGCGCGCTGGTGGCGCAAGCGCCGATGCCATTGCTGCCGCCGAACAGTTGTCCACCGGCGGCGAGCTGGCCTACGTGACGGCCTGGCACGAGAACGAAGGGCTGGGCATTGCCACGGTCGAGTATCCATTCCGCGCCAACACCAACGAGGGCACCCGCCTGGTCGACGCCACCGGCAAGCGCATCGATGTGGATGCCGTGCAGCTGGACGACACCCTGCGTGCCGACCCCGCCGTGCAGGCCCTGCTGAAGGACCACCCGCAGGCCACGCCGTTCGCACCGGCGCAGTCGGCCGGGGCCACGCCGCTGGAGAACGGCGGCATCCGCCTGCTGTACCGCACGCCGCTGCGTGACTGCCACGCCTGCCCGGATGTAGGCCAGCTGCAGATCGCCTACGACTTCGACGCCAAGCGCAACTTCATCGGCCAGCAGGTAGTGCCGGCAACGCCGTAAGGTCGCCTGCGTCTGTAGAGCCGAGCCATGCTCGGCTCATTGAATGCAGCCGAGCATGGCTCGGCTCTACAATACGGTTCTGCCCGGCGCATCCACGCATCGCGTGGATCTACAGGTACGCCTGCGCCTGCTTCCTCAGCAGATGCGGCACGATCAGCTGATGCACCGGCGCAACCGGCAGCATGTATACGCGCCCGAACGCGTTGTGCGTATGCACCACGGTCGCCACTTCCAGCACGTCGCCCTGCCACTGCAGGGCCAGCTGCACACGCAGGTGGCGGTCGTCGTCTTCCAGCACGATGGCATCGTCACTGAGCGACTGCAGGGTGAAGATGCCCAGTCGCTGCCCGGGTTGAGGATCCGCAACATCCTGCACCGCGCGCAACGAGCCCAGGTGCTTCATGCCGAGCAGGCGCATGCCGCGATTGCGCAGCGCCATCAGCCCATCGAACCAGCCGGGAATGGTCGCGGCCATATCGCGATAGGCCTGCAAGGCCGAGCGCCCATCACGATGGGTTGTTGCCTGGCAGGCGTGCACGAAGTCGGCACCGGCCAGCTGTGGGCGCAGGACGCTGGCCGCACTCGGTGGGCCGGTCACTACCTGCAGTGGACTCACGGCTTGGGCCCCTGCCCCTCGTTGTCTTCCCAATGCAGGATGCGACGGGTAACGAAGCGGTAGACCGGCTTGCCCGTGGCGAACCACAGTTCGCGCACCCACGAGGTGCGCTTGAGCACGCGCTTTTCCACTGGGGTGAGCGACTCACGGCAGTACATGCGCTTGTGCTTGAGCAGGTGGCGCAGGTCCTCGCGGGCCAGCAGGCGCATCCAGCGCGAGCGCGGGTTGCCGATCACTGCCAGCTGGAAGTCGATCAATGCCGGGCGGCCGTCTTCGGTCACCAGCCAGTTGGCTTCCTTGGCCAGGTCGTTGTGGGCCACGCCGCGCCGATGCAGCTGCTGCAGCAGCCGACGCGCGGCGCGGAACCAGGCCAGGTCGCCACGCGGTGGGCGCTGGTACATGGCGTCGCCGGCCATGAAACTGCGGTCGAGATGATGCCCATTCCACGCCAGCAGCTGCGGCACGTCGGCCATGCCATGGATATGGCGCAGCGCGCGCGCTTCGCGGCGGGCCAGCCACCAGGCCGGCAGGCGCAACCACAGCGGCGTGGCGCCCAGGTCACGGCGTACGAAGGGGCCGGCAGGCCCTTCCACACGGAGGATGCGACCGAAGCTGTCGGCCTTCAAAGCATGTGGTGGCGTGTCTGGCGTATGCGGCATGGGCCCATTCTAGGCGATGGCGCCGGTTGCAAACGGTCACCAAGCGGCTGGGAACCAGTCACCTTCACGCCCCTATAATCGGGCAATGGACTCTTCATGGATCGACGCCACGCTTGCGTGGATTGCCGCTCACCCCGTGCTGGCGGGTGCCGTTATCTTCCTCATCGCCTTCTGCGATGCGGTGATCATTCTCGGCGCCATCGTGCCGGCGCTGCCGCTGCTGTTTGCGGTGGGCGTGTTCATCGGCCTGGGCCAGATCTCCGGACCGTACGCGGTGGCGGCGGCCGCACTGGGCGCATTCGCCGGCGATGGCATCAGTTACTGGATCGGGCGCCGCTGGGGCGACCGCCTGCGTGGCGTGTGGCCGTTCAGCCGTTACCCGCAGCTGCTCGACCGCGGCGAGAACCTGTTCCGCCGCAACGCGTTCAAGAGCATTCTGGTGGCACGCTACGTCGGCGCGATCCGGCCGTTCGTGCCGGCCATCGCGGGCATGATGAAGATGCCAGCCAGCCGCTATGTACAGGCCAGTGGTATCGCCAGCATTTCATGGGCGGTGCTGTTCCTGGCCCCCGGCTGGATTCTTGGCGAGGCCTATGACGCGGTGGCCGCAGTAGCCGGTCGGCTGGTGGTGGTGGTCGGCCTGCTGGCGGTGATCCTTGGCCTGGTCTGGGCCATCGTGCTGTACGGCTACCGCTGGTCGGCCGCGCGCATGGACAACTGGCTGGCACGCCTGCTCGACTGGTCCAACCGCCATCCGACGCTGGGCCGCTACACCGTCGGCGTGCTGGACCCGAAGCGGCGCGAGTCGGTGCCGCTGGCGATGCTGGCGCTGATGCTGCTGGTGCTGGGCTGGGGCTGGTTCGCGCTGCTGACCGTGGTGGTCGCGCATGGCGAGCCACTGGCGATCGACCTGCTGGTACACCAGGCAATGCTGGCCCTGCGCAACCCGCTGGCCGATTACCCGATGGCCGCGCTGGCGTCGCTGGGCGCCTGGCAGGTCCTGCTGCCGGCCACGGCGGCAGCGATGGGCTACCTGATCTGGCGCCGGCGCTGGATGGCGGCCGCGCACTGGCTGGCCGCCCTCGCCTTCGGCCTGGCACTGACCATGCTGCTGGGTGCCACCGTGGATGTGGTGCGCCCGCTCGATGCCAGCAGCGGCTTCGGCTTCCCGTCGGTGTCGGTGACGATGGCCACCATCACCTTCGGCTTCTTCGCGGTGCTGATCGCCCGCGAGATGCCCGGCCGTACCCGCGTCTGGCCGTACCTGGTGTCGGGCATCGTGGTCAGCCTGATCGGTTTCTCGCGCCTGTACCTGGGCGCGCATTGGCTGAGCGATGTGATCGGCGGCATGCTGTTCGGCACGTTCTGGCTGCTGGTGCTGGGCATCGCCTACCGCCGCCGCTTCAACCGCTCGTTCTGGGTGAAGCCGGTGGCATGGCTGTTCTACGGCGTGTTCGCCGTCGCCGCGATGTGGTACGCACCGCGCAACATCCCGGTGAAGCTGGAACGCTTCGAGCCGACCTTGCCGGCCCCGCAGGCAATGGACACGCAGGCCTGGTGGCAGCACGACTGGGCGACACTGCCGGCGCGCCGCAACGAGTTCGATGACGACCAGCGCTGGCCGTTGGACGTGCAGGTGGCCGGTCCGCTGGCACCGCTGCAGGCGCAACTGGAAGCGCGCGGCTGGAAGCGGCAGGAGCAGGCCGGCTGGCAGCAGGCGCTGCTAATGCTGGACAAGAACACCGGCGCCGATGAACTGCCGGTGCTGCCGGCGACGCTGGAAACCCGCGTGGAAGCGCTGTTGATGGTACGCCCGGGTACACACCGTGATGAGCGCTACGTACTGCGCCTGTGGCCGGCCCCTGCGCAGTTGCAGCCGGGCAACACGCCGCTGTGGCTGGGCAGTGCACAGACCCTGCGCTACGAACGCCATTTCGAGTGGATCGGCATGTGGCACCCGCTGCGTGGCGTCGACCCGGCATTGAATGCCGTGAAGGACGCCGTGCAGGACCTGCCGCAGCGCGAGGACGTGCACAGCGAAACCGGGTTGCCGGTGCTGCGGTTGAAGACCACCACGCCCTGACCGGTACCGGTCGCGATCACCCAGTGTAGAGCCGAGCCCATGCTCGGCTGCTCTTCGCGGGATCCATCAAGCCGAGCATGGGCTCGGCTCTACAGCAGATCCACGCCCTACGTGGATGGCTTCTACGGCATCCAGCCCAGCAGCTGCTGCAATCGCTGGTGCGGATCGTCCATCTGCAGCAGCTGAAGGCGCTGCTGCTCGCTCAGCGGCAGCAGCTCGGCCAGCCGCCAGCCGACCCAGCTGGCCTGGTCCAGCAGCGCCGGATTGGCCGGCGCATAGGCCTCGCCGGCCTGCTCGATGATGTGCCCCAGCACCGTGGCCAGCAGTGCATGCTGCGGCCGCAGTTCGTCATCGGGGTCTTCCTCGCACCAGCGCACATCAGCCACCACCAGGCCGTTGTCGCGCACGCGGGTGCGCTCGACATGGAAGCGACGGGTACCGCGCAGGCGCAGCTGCAGCACGCCGTCGGCGCCGACATCGAAGTCTTCGATGCGTACCTGCACGCCAAAGGCGGCCGGTGTCGCCGGTGCGCCCACCTCCTCGCCCTCGAGGATCAGGCAGACGCCAAATCCCTCACCACTGCGGCCGCTGTCGCGGACCAGGTCCAGATAGCGCCGCTCGAACACGCGCAGGCCTACCGCTGCACCCGGTACCAGCGCGGTGTGCAGCGGGAACAGCGGCAGCGAGCCGTCGCCGCTCATCGGGCCTGCAGCGCGGCGAGGAAGCGGCGCGGGGCACCGTCGAAGCCACCGTTGGACATGAATACCACGTGGTCGCCGCTGCGCGCGCTGGCCTGCAGCTGCGCCAGCAATGCGTCGGTATCGGGCACCGCGTGGGCTTCGCCACGCACCGCGGCAATCACCGCCGCAGCATCCCAGGCCAGTTCCGGGCGATGCAGGAACACCACTTCATCGGCCAGCGCCAGCGAGGGAGCCAGCGCCTGCGCATGTGCGCCCAGCCGCATCGAGTTGCTGCGCGGCTCCATCGCGACCACGATGCGCGCATCACCCACCTTGGAACGCAGGCCCTCCAGCGTGGTGGCGATCGCAGTCGGATGGTGGGCGAAATCGTCGTAGACGGTGATGCCGTCATGGCTGCCGATCACTTCCATGCGGCGCTTGACGCTGCGGAAGCGTGCCAGCGCCGGAATAACCTGGGCAGGTGCCACGCCCACTGCATGCGCGGCGGCCAGCGCGGCCAATCCATTGAGCACGTTGTGGCGGCCCAGCAGCGACCACTGCACATCACCCAGCGCCTGCCCACGATGGTGCACGCGGAAGGCGCTGCCATCAGCGGCCAGCAGCTCGGCATGCCATTCCAGCGACGGATCGAATCCGAAGCGCTCGACCGGGGTCCAGCAGCCCATCGCCAGCACTTCGGCAAGGTACTGATCCTCGCCGTTGACGATCAGACGCCCACGTGCGGGTACGGTACGCACCAGATGGTGGAACTGGCGCTGGATCGCGGCCACGTCCGGGAAGATGTCGGCGTGGTCGTACTCAAGGTTGTTGAGGATGGCCACCAGCGGCCGGTAGTGCACGAACTTGCTGCGCTTGTCGAAGAAGGCCGTGTCGTACTCATCGGCTTCGACCACGAACTCGCGCCCCTGGCCCAGGCGGGCGGAGACACCGAAATCCTCGGCGACACCGCCGATCAGGAAGCCCGGCGAGCGCCCTGCACTTTCCAGCAGCCAGGTGAGGATGGTGGTGGTGGTGGTCTTGCCGTGGGTACCGGCCACGGCCAGCGTGTCGCGGCCCGGCAGCACCTGCTCGGACAGCCACTGCGCGCCGGAGATATAGCGCTGGCCGGCATCGAGCACGGCTTCCACGGCGGCATTGCCGCGCGACAGCGCGTTGCCGATCACCACCTCGTCGGTACCGGCCGGCACGCTGTCGGCACGGTAGCCCTGGTCCAGTGTGATGCCCAGCTGTTCGAGCTGGGTCGACATCGGCGGGTAGATGGCCTGGTCGCTGCCGCTGACGGAATGCCCAAGTTCCCGCGCCAGGGCGGCCACGCCGCCCATGAAGGTGCCGGCAATTGCAAGGATATGTACGCTGCTCATGACCGAGGATTGTGACCGATGACGGCTGTATAGGGCCAATGTCCGCTATCGGGTAAGACAACCCCTACACGGGATGTGAGAAAACTCCAATCAGCTGTCAGGGAATTCCCGATAGCGATGTTCTGTGAACCCGGACACAATTCGAACTGCCAGCCGCAGTACCCGAACCGGTCCTACTCCCCAAGAGGCCATCCCCAAGGGAGCTCATGCTGCGGGGCCCTGAGCAAGCCCTTCGCTGGCGCCTATCAAACGACACAGGCCTGATCCTCGCGGACCAGGCCTGTGTTTTTTGCGCCTGAAGGACCGGACGCATGCCGGCCCCGCCGGATCAGGCCTTGATCGCTGCCAGGATGCGGGCTTCGATCTCGTCCAGCTCACCGACGCCATCGACGCGGGCCAGGGTGCCACGGCCGGCGTAGAAATCGACCACCGGGGCGGTCTGGTCGTTGTAGACCTGCAGGCGCTGGCGCACCGCTTCCGGGTTGTCATCGGCGCGGCCCTGCTCCTTGGCGCGGCCGGCGATGCGGTCCACCAACAGCTCGGTGGGCACATCCAGCTGCACCACCGCGTCCAGCGGCTGGCCGATCTTGGCCAGCAGGCCATCCATCGCATTGGCCTGGGCCACATTGCGCGGGTAGCCATCGAGGATGAAGCCCTTGGCGACATCAGCCTGGGTCAGGCGCGACTCCAGCATGCCCAGCAGGATGTCGTCCGACACCAGGTTGCCGGCATCCATCACCGTCTTGGCCTGCTTGCCCAGCTCCGTGCCGGCGGCGATTTCCGCGCGCAGCATGTCACCGGTCGAAATGTGGGCGATCCCCAGCTTTTCCTTCAGGCGCGTCGCCTGTGTCCCCTTGCCCGAACCGGGCGGTCCCAACAGAACCAATCGCATTGACCTGACTCCAACGTGTTGAAAACAAAGAAGGTTCGCGTCCCGGACGGTCCGGTATCGCTGCACCGCAATAGCGCCACTTTACCGCATCCGGGTAATGTCCCTGCAATGTCCCCTCCCCCGAGCAGGTAGAAGCATGCGCAACGGTACTCTCCTTTATGCCCAGTCCGGCGGTGTCACCGCCGTCATCAATGCCACGGCGGCAGCGGTGATCGAGCAGGCCCGGGCCAAGGGCATCAAGGTCCTGGCGGCCCGCAACGGCATCCTCGGCGCGCTGCGCGAGGAGCTGATCGACACCAGCAGGGAGAGTACCGCCGCGATCCGCGCCCTCGCCCATACCCCGGGCGGCGCCTTCGGATCGTGCCGGGTCAAGCTGAAATCGCTGGATGCCGACCGCGCCCGCTATGACCGCCTGCTGGAGGTGCTGCAGGCCCACGACGTGCGCTGGTTTCTCTACAACGGCGGCAACGACTCGGCCGACACCGCACTGAAGGTCTCGCAGCTGGCCAAGGCCTCCGGCTACGACCTGACCTGTATCGGCGTGCCCAAGACCATCGACAACGACCTTGCCGTTACCGATACCTGCCCCGGCTTCGGGTCAGCGGCCAAGTACACCGCGGTCTCGGTGCGCGAAGCAGCACTGGACGTGGCGGCGATGGCCGAAACGTCCACCCGTGTCTTCATCTACGAAGCGATGGGCCGCCACGCCGGCTGGCTGGCCGCCGCCGCCGGCCTGGCCGGCAACGGTGATGACGAAGCGCCGCACATCATCCTGCTGCCCGAGCGCGCCTACGACGAGGCCACGTTCCTGGCCAAGGTGAAAGCCGTGGTCGAGCGCGTCGGCTACTGCGTGGTGGTGGCGTCGGAAGGCATTGCAACCGCCGATGGCCGCTTCGTTGCCGATGCAGGCGGTGGCAAGGACTCGTTCGGTCATTCGCAGCTCGGCGGCGTGGCGGCGCACCTGGCCGGCCGGGTCAAGGATCAGCTGGGCCTGAAGGTGCACTGGGCACTGCCCGATTACCTGCAGCGCTCGGCCCGCCACCTGGCCAGCAGGACCGACTGGGAGCAGGCGCAGGCGGTGGGCAAGGCCGCGGTGCAGCTGGCCCTGAAGGGCCAGAATGGCGTGATGCCGGTGATCGTGCGCAGCAGCGATGCGCCCTATCGCTGGAAGATCGAAGCGGCGCCGCTGTCGAAGATCGCCAACCACGAGAAGAAAATGCCGGCCGGCTTCATCCGCCGCGATGGCTTCGGCATCACGCCCAGGGCGCGCGCCTACCTGTCGCCATTGATCAAGGGCGAAGCACCGCTTCCCTATGGCACCGATGGCCTGCCGAAGTACGTCACCCTGAAGAACGTAGCGGTGAAGCAGAAACTGCCGGCCTTCGAAGGCTGACCTGAAAAAGGGGACGGAGGGGATTAAGTCGCATACGCCCCTCTGTCATCTCCAACAGCATCAGCAGTGGATCGGATACGACTTAATCCCCTCCGTCCCCTTTTCATGGAGATCAGCATGGCACTGCGTGTTGTCCGACTCGGTACGCCGCGCCAACCCGGCGAGGGACTGCGCATCGGGACCGTTCGGCGCCCACCGCGCGGCGTGCCGCGCAGCGAGTTCGCCCGACAGGACTGGTACGACGTCTGGTTTCCTACGCTGTCACCCAGCGCGGAGCTGGTGAAGCGGGCACATGAGGCAACGACGGCGGCCGATTGGACCGCCTTCTTCCGCCATTACAAGGCCGAGATGAAGGCGCCCGATGCCGCCCACGCGCTGGACCTTCTGGCCGCGATGTCGCAACACAGCGACATCAGCGTGGGCTGCTACTGCGAGGATGAAGCGCACTGCCACCGCAGGGCATTGCGCGAGCTGCTGGTGGCGCGCGGGGCAATGCTGGCGGATTGATCAGCCGGATGTCGGCCGTGGATGACGGCACGGGTGCACCAGCCACGCGACTTCAATTGCAGGCCTTGCCTTCCATCTGCAGCTGCGCGGCGAACATCGTCACCTGCGGAATCTGGCCGGCGGCGGCCTGCTTCTTCGCCTCCTCCAGGTAAATGCGCGATTGGCCCTGCCCGTCCAGCTCGACCTTGTGGCTCGACGGCAGGCGCCACACCCGCACCACCGCCTGCTGCGCCGGGCACGCGGCGTTGGGCACGCGGATCACATCATTGAGCTTCCAGCCCTTGTCGGCACTCGGCTGCGCCTTGGTGTAATCGACGAAGCGCGCGCGTGGCTGGCATTGCTCGCTGGTCCGGACGGCGGAGAAGCGATATGGCGCGGCGGCATCACCGGTGAACGCACCTTCCAGCCGCGCGCAGGCCTCGGGGATCTGCCGCAGCGTATGCACCGCGCCCACCGCCTGCGGCGCACCGACCGCACGCTGCAGTTCCGGCGTTTCCGCAGCGAAGGCCGGTGCGGCCGGGACCAGGGCGGCAAGCATCAACAGGGACAGGCGCATGGGGAATCTCCTACGGGGCTGTGCGCAGGCTTGCAGAGGCTGCCTTAACGGGGTGCAAAGGCCGTTGGCTCGCCAATCATGCCCAGGGCCCGACGGCATGCGCCGCGGCTCCCACGAGCCAGTCGAGCATGGCTCGACTCTACAAGTGGCGGCACGCATACTGCGGGCACCAGGGAATGCTGAACACCGCCATACGTCGGACGACCACCAAGGTCGGTACGGGTTGGTTCCAGGCTGCAGCCCGTCGTCCCCCTCGTGGTGCCGTTCATCGCCACTGGATGCCTACATCCATTCTGCGGAGGGGTCTAATGCTGGAACGTCACGGGCTGTCACTGGCGCTGGGCTGCGCCATTCTCGCGATCCTGTTCGGAATCGTCTCGGCGCGCTGGATCCTGCGCCAACCCACCGGCAATGCGCGCATGATCGCGATCGCCACCGCGATCCAGGAAGGTGCGCGTGCCTATCTCAACCGCCAGTACCTGACCATCGGCATCGCCGGCGTGGTGCTGTTCGTGCTGGTCGGCATCTTCCTCAGCTGGTACACCGCGATTGGTTTTGCAGTCGGCGCGGTGCTGTCCGGCGCCGCCGGCTACATCGGCATGAACGTGTCGGTACGCGCCAACGTGCGTACCGCAGAGGCGGCGCGCAACGGCATCAGCGCGGCGATGGACGTCGCCTTCCGCGGCGGCGCGATCACCGGCATGCTGGTGGTCGGGCTGGGCCTGCTGGGCGTGGCCGGCTACTACGCACTGCTGTTGCAGATGGGCCTGCCGATGGAACAGGCGCTGCACGCGCTGGTCGGCCTGGCCTTCGGCTCCTCGCTGATCTCGATCTTCGCGCGCCTGGGCGGCGGCATCTTCACCAAGGGCGCCGACGTCGGCGCCGACCTGGTCGGCAAGGTCGAAGCCGGCATTCCCGAGGACGATCCGCGCAACCCGGCGGTGATCGCCGACAACGTCGGTGACAACGTCGGCGACTGCGCCGGCATGGCGGCCGACCTGTTCGAGACCTACGCGGTGACCGTGATCGCCACCATGCTGCTGGGCAGCCTGATGCTGGCCGAAGCCGGTGCCAACGCGGTGCTGTATCCGCTGGTACTGGGCGGCGTGTCGATCATCGCTTCGATCATCGGCGCGCTGTTCGTCAAGGTGAAGCCAGGCGGCTCGATCATGGGCGCGCTGTACAAGGGCGTGATCGTTTCCGGCGTGCTGGCCGCCATCGCCTTCTACCCGATCACCACCGGACTGATGTCCGACAACGTGCATGGACCGATGGCGCTGTATGGCTGCGCGCTGATCGGCCTGGTCCTGACCGGCCTGATCGTGTGGATCACCGAGTACTACACCGGCACCCAGTACAAGCCGGTGCAGCACGTGGCGCAGGCGTCGACCACCGGCCACGGCACCAACATCATCGCCGGACTCGGCATCTCGATGAAATCCACCGCGCTGCCGGTGGTGGCGGTGTGTGCGGCGATCTGGGGTGCGTTCGCGCTGGGCGGCCTGTACGGAATCGCCATTGCCGCCACCGCGATGCTGTCGATGGCAGGGATGATCGTCGCCCTCGATGCCTACGGCCCGATCACCGACAACGCCGGTGGCATCGCCGAAATGGCCGAGCTGCCTTCGGAGATCCGCGACATCACCGACCCGCTGGATGCGGTGGGCAACACCACCAAGGCCGTGACCAAGGGCTATGCGATCGGCTCGGCGGCGCTGGCGGCACTGGTGCTGTTCGCCGACTACACCCACAACCTGCAGGCAGCCAATCCCGGCCAGGAGTTCCGCTTCGATCTCAGCGACCACACGGTGATCATCGGCCTGTTGATCGGCGGCCTGATTCCCTACCTGTTCGGTGCGATGGCGATGGAAGCGGTCGGCCGCGCGGCGGGCGCAGTGGTGGAAGAAGTGCGCCGCCAGTTCCGCGAGATTCCCGGCATCATGCAGGGCACCGGCAAGCCGCAGTACGACAAGGCGGTGGACATGCTGACCCGCTCGGCGATCCGCGAAATGATCGTGCCCTCGCTGTTGCCGGTCGCCGTGCCGGTGGTGGTCGGCCTGCTGCTGGGGCCGCGCGCACTGGGCGGCCTGCTGATCGGCACGATCGTCACCGGCCTGTTCGTGGCCATTTCGATGACCACCGGCGGCGGCGCCTGGGACAATGCCAAGAAATACATCGAGGATGGCCACTTCGGTGGCAAGGGCAGCGAAGCGCACAAGGCCGCAGTGACCGGCGACACTGTTGGTGACCCGTACAAGGACACCGCCGGCCCGGCGATCAACCCGCTGATCAAGATCATCAACATCGTGGCGCTGCTGCTGGTGCCGCTGCTGTAGATCCACGCGACGCGTGGATGGCAGGCTCGACGGGGTCAGAACCCTTTCCTGCGGAAAGGGATCCGACCCCGATGGCGGTCACCGCCCGCGCAGGAAGAACCACACGGGCACCATCACGTTCACCGGGTCGCCGGCCACCTCGGGCGGCGGCGGGCCGCGCGAGGATCGTTGGCGTCGTCCACTTCCACGACCGGATGGGGCTCCGGTCGCGGTGCCGGCCGGCTGAGCACGTAACCGGCGCTGACGGCAAAGAACAGGCCCACGCCGAGCAACAGGCGCCACGACGGATGCGCGCCCCAGCAGAACAGGGCAAAGCCCGCCGCCATGCCTGCGCTGGCAAACGCCTTGCCCTTGCCCGACACGGCACCCTGCTCGCGCCACAGCCGCAGCGACGGGCCGTAGCGTGGATGCGCCAGCAGGCGCTGCTCGAACTTCGGCGAGCTGCGCGCGAAGCAGCCCACCGCGAGGATCAGGAAGATGGTGGTCGGCATGACTGGCAGCAATGCGCCGATCACCCCGAGGCCGACCATCAGCCAGCCCAGCGCGAACCAGAGCCAGCGCATCAGCGCTGCACCTGCGGGCGCGCGCCGCGCATCAGGCGAATTCCACTTCGACGTGGCGGTACACGCTGCGGAACGCAGCGTCGGCTGCATCGATCACCTGCTGGTCCTGCTCGGCACTCAGCGGCACCGCGTCCAGCACAGCGGTGAACTCGCGCCAGTGGCGCGCTGCGCCATCGGGATGGGCGGCCAGGTGGCGGGCGCCGAAATCACGGTGCAGGCCGAGCCTGGCCGCCATCTTGTACAGAAGGGTGCCACCGAGATTGGAGCCTTCGGCCACGTACAGCCAACCCAACGCAGTCGGCAGCGCGAGGTCCGAGGGCAGCGCGTCGATGTCCGCGCCAGGCAGGGCCTGCTCCAGGTCCTGCAGGTCGCGTGCGACCTGTGTCAGGCGCCGGCGCTCTCCGAGATCGGGCAGCAATGCGCCCAGGGCAGGGTTGGCATACAGCGCATCGATGCTGCGGTGGAAGCGATACTGCACGCGCAGGAAACGGGCGAAGTTGCTGCGGTCGGCGAAGATGTCACCGGCCATGATGCGCTTGTCCAGCGCACCGTGGCTGTCGCGGGTGGCGGCCTTGAGCCGCAGGCTGCGGCTGTCTTCGGGAGCGATGTGTGCGTTCATGGGGGAATGCCAGGAGGGTCGTCCTGCTGTAGACGTCTGCCACGGGGCTTTCCCCAAGGCCGTCTACACCGATAATGGGCCATCCCCTTGTCCATCCGGAACCGACGATGATCACCACCGAACCGCGCATGACCAACCTGTTCCTGCAGCTGGGCCTGGATGCCAGCGCCGAGGGTATCGCCCGCTTCATCCGCGAACACCAGCTGGCCACCGACGTCGAAGTCGTCGAGGCGCCCTACTGGAACGATGCCCAGCGCCAGTTCCTGGCCGAGTCGCTGCAGGCCGATGCGGCATGGACTACCGTGGTGGACGAGTTGAACGAGTCGCTGCACGAAGATGCGGTGAAGGCGTCGACCGGGCTGTAAGCAGACGCCGGGCGTGACCAGACGCTGGCGATTGCACGGCAGAAGCGGTGCGGACCGAGGTCCGCACCCACCAAAGGCGCTCTGCGCTGGCGGTCAGTACGTCCAGGTCAACGCCAACCGCGCGGTGCGGCCCGGTGCCGGCATCACGCCCAGGGCCAGCGGGTCCAGGTAGTAACGGTCGGTCAGGTTGTCGACGCCGGCTTCCACCGACAGCTGGTCGTTGAAGCTCCAGCTGGCGAACAGGTCGACCAAGGTGTTCGGCCGGTACAGCTGCTGGATCGCCGACAGGCCCACGTTCCAGTCCTTGTCCAACTTGCTGATCGGGCCAGCGTTGTGGACCATGCGGGTGCCGAAGGTCAGGCGCTCGTCGAACAGGCGCGAGCCCAGGATCAGGTTGACTGTGTAGCGCGGCGGGTTCTGGGTGTTCGTGTACGAGCCCTCGAAGCCACCGTCCACGCAGTTGGGTGTATTGGCCAGCTCGTCGTTCCTGCGCTGCGCACCATAGGCACGACGCTCGGCGGCGATGTCCGGCGCGCAGGTCTTGGCCTTGAAATAGTAATGCGCGGACAGGTCGGCGAAGACCTTGCCGCTGTCATAGCTGGACTGGAATTCCATGCCCGAGACCTTGAACTGATCGACGTTGCGGATCAGGCCGGCCGAAAGCGTGCGGTAGTCACGGGTGATCAGGTCGTCGATGCGGGTATCGAAGTACGCCAGCTTCAGCGCCAGGCGGTCGCCAGCGGTAAACAGGTCGTAGCGGAGGGTGCTGGCACCGATTTCCCAGCTGCGCGCGCGCTCCGGCTTCAGCTCACCGACCGGCTTGGCAGCGGTGAACAGGCCCAGCGTGGTCTCGAACAGGCTCGGCAGCTTGGTGCCTTCGGCGTACTTCACGTAGACCAGGGTGTCTTCGCTGAAACGGTAGGCCACGCTGGCGGTAGGCGAGAACGCGGTGTCGCGACGGCGGATCGGCTGCGACCAGCTCCAGCTGACCGGCACTTCCAGATCCTGCGGCTTGCCGGCGTCGTAGAAGTTCCAGCCGGCGATGTCGCCCACCGTACCCTTCTTGTACGGCGAGGCCAGCAGCGAGGCCTGGGTGAAGTTGCCGTTGGCATCCGGATACCAGTTCAGCAACGCGATGCGCTTGGCGCGCCACGAGGGCAGTGCCGGGTTGCCGTTGAGCAGCTCGGTGTAGCGGTACTGGCCCTGCACCTCGTAGGCATCGGGCGTGGCCAGCCGGTTGCGGTCGTGCACGTCCACCCGGTTCCAGCGGCCACCGGCCAGCAGCTCCCAGTGTTCGTCGGGCTGCCACTTCAGCGCGGCCACGGCGCTGTATTCCTTGCGCTCGGCATTACGCAGGAAGCGGTTGTTGACCAGGTCATCGTGCATGATCGGGCCCGAGCTGCCCGGGGCGATGTCTTCGTCGCTGTAGGACAGGCCGTAGTCGAGCGTGAACGCACCGGCGCGGGTGTCGAACCTGGAGGTATTGCTGGCATCCAGGCCGAAGCGCTTCTGCCGCAACGGATTGCGGTAGGCATCCTTGTAACCGGGATCGCCACTGAAGCTGGGTGCGTCATACCACTCTGTGCGGCGGTCGAAGTACCACGGGGTGATGCCGGTCAGGCTGTTGTACATCACGCTGTCGGTGTCGGTGTACGCAGCGTTGACGCGCAGGTCGATCAGCCCGCTGTCCGGATTGAAGCGATAGCGCAGGGTGTAGCTGTCCATGTCGACGTGGCCCGGGTCCCACTGCGGGATGCGGTCACGGTCGACGCGGATGATCTGCGAGGCCATGATCTCGCCGGCCGTGCCTTCATAGCGGCGGTAGCCGGCTTCCAGGCTCTGCGTGTCATCGATGCGCCAGGTGCCCTTGAGCAGCGCCGACTTCGAACGCGAGGAGGTATTGAACACTTCGGTACGCGGCGGATTCAGCGGCGCCAGCGTGCGCCGCGTCTGCGGGAAATCATCGTAGCCATGCTTGCCGGAGAAGTAGTTGCCGTTGTCCCGGTACGCGTAGGCCGCAACCAGGTCGAAGCGGTCCCAGTGACCGGCACCGGCCACGTTGAAGAACTGGCTGCCGGTAGCGCTGCGATCGCTGCGCGGCGCCGCACTGTATGACGGCAGGTTGTTGGCACTGCCATTGGCCAGGCCACCGCGCACGCGCACGCCGAAGTCGCGGCCCTCGCGCAGCACGTCACCGATCTTCAACGTCTCCATCTCGACCACGCCGCCGATGCCGCCGGACGCGTTGGCCTGCAGGCTCGGGCCCTTGGTGATGGTCAGGCTGGAGATCAGGTCGGGGTCGAGGTAGGTGCGCTGTGACTGGCCCGCATAGCCGCGGTAGGTGTCCATGCTGGACTGGCCACCGTCGATGATCACCGGTACGCGGCCCTGGCCCTGGATGCCACGGATGTTGACGTCGAAGCCGTTGCCCACGCGCGGATCACCGGCGGTGACACCGGCCACCCCCTTGACGATGTCACCGTTGGAGGTGCCGCGGAAACGCTCCAGATGCGTGCGGTCGAGCGTGGTGGTCGAACCCACGCTGCGATAGCTGTCGAGCAGGCGCGCTTCGTCGTTGTTCGCACCGCTGTCGACGCGGTCGCCGGCCACACTCAGCGTGTCGGTGACGATCACACCGCTATCGGCCGGCACCGGCGTTGCTGCCCCCAGAGTGGCCGCATCGGCGCTGACCCGGCGCACCGCCACGCCACTGCCCTGCAGCAGGCGCTGCAACGCCTGGTCGGCCGACAGGCTGCCGCTGACCGCGTGGGAGGTTACGCCGTGTGCCAGCGATGCGGGGTACACCACCTGCACGCCGGATTGGCGCATGTAGCTGCGCAGGGCCTCATCCAGCGGTTGTGCAGGAATATCAAAGCGCAGTACGGCCGCGTGCTCGCTGCGGGCGCTCTGCGCCAGTGCGGGTGGCGTCGTACTGGCCAGCCCGGCGGCAAGCAACGCAATGCACAGACGGGACGGGCGCAGTACGCGGCCCGAGCGGTGGGAGTCGAACATGGAAGAACCTGTCAGGTAATCGGTGCCGCGAACGCGGCGTCATCCGCAACACGGGCGGACACGGCGACGTACGTGGCGACGGCGGGTACGTTCGCCGGGTAAGACGGCTGGGCGCGCGACAACCCCAAGAGCAATTTGCGGTCGTGGGGGATGCCGACGGGGCGCGGCGGGTGCCGACCGTTGGTTGGCCGGTGGTAGCGGTGGGTGCCGACCGATGGTCGGCACAGGGACGCTCATCCACGCGTGGCGTGGAGCTACTGCACGATGGCGACGCCGAATGGAAGACGAGTAACCTGAAGACCTGCCGTTGCCGCCAGTGCATCCAATGCCTGCTCCGGGCGGTCGATGCGCAACGCAGCACTCACTGCAGGCAGACGTGACAGATCACCGCGCACGAAGGTCGGCCCCGCGCGATAGCGCCCCACCCACTGCACGGCATCGGCGACGCTGGCCTGCTCCAGCAGCAGCTCGCCCTGGCGCCAGGCGCCGACGCTGTCGGCGGTCACGTCAGCCCGTCGCATGACCCCGCCACGTTCAGTGTAGACGGCACGCTGCCCCTGCTGCAGGTAGGTCCAGCCACCGTCGGCCGGGCTGGCCACGCGCACCCTGCCCTGCCCAACCTGGGTTTCCACCCCCTCGTCTCCACGCGCCACGGTGAACGCGGTCGAGATGTCCTCGACCAGGCCATTGCCGGCGCGCACGCTGAAACGCCGCTGTGCATCCGGGCTGACCTCGAACCAGGCGCGCCCGCGCAGCAGCTCGACCTCGCGGGCGTTCGCATCGAAGCGCACGGCAATCGCACTGTCCGCATCCAGCACCGCCCGACTGCCATCGGGGAGCCGCACGTGCTGCACCTGATGCGTGCTGCGATGATCGGACTGCAGGCGCAGCCACGCCTCCGGCCATGCCACCAGCATCGCCAGCATTGCCGCCACAGCCATCGCCCAGCGCAGTCGATGCGGCCCACGCCATCGGCTGGCCCCGGCGGCCTGTGGGCGCGGCCCGACACTGCGCCACAACGCGCGCTCGTGTTCGAAGGCCCTGCGGTGCCCCGGCTGTTGCAGCCAGTGCTCGAACGCCTGCATGCGTGCATCGCTGATGTCACCCGAGGCCAGCCACGCGATCCAGTCCCGGGCCTGTTCGGCCAGGGCATCGTCATTGGCAGCGGGCAGCATGTTCGGCGGGCTCATCGGCTGGCGGACAGGCGCATTCAAGCGCAGGCGGGGGAACTAGACCGCATCCACGGTCCAGTGATCAAGACGTCTGCGCGAAGGCCAGCCCCAAGCCGGCGCGCTCATCGACCGCTGCGCGCCCAGGCCAGGCGCTGCAGCGCGGAGCGCACATGATTCTCGACGGTGGTCACCGACACCCCCAAGCGGCGTGCGATCTCGGCCTGGGTGAGGCCCTGCAGGCGGTTGAGCCGGAAGATGGTGCGGGTCGGCTCCGGCAGGTGACCCGCCGCATCGAGCACCCGCTGCAGCTCATCCTGTGCCATAGCCTGCTCCTCGGTGGAGATCACCTCGTCGGCCCCCCACAGGTAGTGGTCGGCCAGCAGCCGGTTGCGGCGGCTCGATTCGCGGCCGTGGTCAGTGGCCAGATTGGCGGCCAGCCGATACAGATAGGCCCGCGGATTGTCGAGGGCCTGGCTGTCATCGACCCCACGGGCCTTGAACCAGACCGCCTGGATCACGTCCTCGGCGCCGTTGTCGCCCCCGAGGATGCGCTGCACCCGGCGCAGCAGCGCGGGCCGCTCGCGGATCAGCAGCTCAGTGAGGGAGGCAGCATTGGAGGACATGCGCGGAGCCGGGACGACAGACGGGAGGCGCCGCGCATGCTACTCCGGTAATGCGAATAAGTCACATTCGTATCGTTGCCGGGGCTACAGGCAATCAACCAGTGCGTCGTACGTATTGGCAGTCGTGCCGGGCAGCGGCGCGTGCAACGCATCGAACCCGTCCCCCGTTTCCCACACCTGCAACAGGGTTTCCAGGCGTGTTCCTGTTGCCAGCGGCAGCACGCAGGCATAGCGTCCGCGGTTGACCGTGATCAGGCCGCTGGGCTTTACCCTGGTGTTGCTACCAGCGAAGGTCCATACACACTGGGCAACCACCCCCGTGGCCTGTTCCACGGAACAGCGCAGGCGCATGGCCCACAGATTGATGTACTCGCCCTCGCAGAAGGTATCGCCACATACCTCATCGAAGCCACGCACCAGTTGCCGCTCGGCAGCAAGGAAACGCTCGTGGCCGCCCCCCGGGCCGGCGTAATCCCGCGCATCGACGAACGCAGGCGCAGCCTGCGCGACACCGGCGCACGGCAGGCTGACAGACAGCACGCCACACAACAGCCAGCATCTACGGAAGCTCCCCATCAGCCCACCCTCCCCTGCGTGCGCAGGCATTCAGGCAACCCATCGAAGATGCCGTGGTCAAGCCCAGGCAAAGGCGCGGTCAGGCCGCCCGGCGCTTCCAGGGAGGCGTAGAACGCGTCGACGGGCACCCCGGGCTGCATTTCGACCGGACAGACCCAGCTCCCGTTGTCGATCCGCACGTGTCCCGTGTCGGGCTCAACCTCCAGCTCGCTGGCGGCCACCACCCAGACACAGCGCTGCACGGTGCCGCGGTGGGCGAGCACGGCGCAGCGGAACTCCATCACCCGGTAGTTGCTGTAATCACCTTCACACAAGGTGTCGGCACACCATGCGGCGAATTCGCCGGCGACCGCGTCCTCCAGCGCAAAGGCACGGTCCCATCCGGCCTCGTCGGAGGGATAGTCAATCAGGTTGACATGCAACCCGCGCGCGAGCGCGGGCAGCGGCGCCAGCAGCAGCAAGGCACAACAGCCCAAGCGGTTCCAGTTCATGGCAAGTCTCCTTGGCAAGGACGTCCAGCCTGCCGCGGGGACCGGGTCGAACCCATCGGGAAAGCCCGCTCTGGCTCCTCCGCCATGGCCGAGCGCCCAGGTCGGCCCTGCCCTACCCTGCACAGCGCCCGGCAAAGGCATAAAATGGTGAGCTATCCGTCTATATCCCCACCTGGAGCACACCATGGGCCTGGAACTCGTCTCGCCCGGCAAGAACCCGCCGGAAGAAATCAACGTCATCATCGAGATCCCGAAGGACTCGGAACCGGTGAAGTACGAAGTGGACAAGGAAACCGGCGCGATCTTCGTCGACCGCATCCTGTCCACCCCGATGCGCTATCCGTGCAACTACGGCTACGTGCCGAGCACCCTGTGTGGCGACGGCGATCCGGCCGACGTGCTGGTGGTGCTGCCGCTGCCGCTGGTGCCCGGCTCGGTCGTGCGCTGCCGTCCGGTCGGCGTGCTGAAGATGAGCGATGAGGCAGGCAGCGACGAGAAGATCCTGGCCGTGCCGGTCTCGAAGATCTTCAGCGGCTACGCCCACGTCGAAGACATCGCCCAGGTCTCGAGCCACTGGCTGGAGCGCATTGGCCACTTCTTCGAGCATTACAAGGACCTGGAGAAGGGCAAGTGGGTCAAGCTGGACGGTTGGGGTGGCGCCGCTGAGGCCAAGCAGATCCTGATCGAGGCGCACCAGCGCCATCTCGACAGCAAGGCCTGAGCCTGAACCGCATCGCTCCGGCGATACCCTGCCGGAGCGATGCGGGTCACGTTTCATGACGACGGCACATCACTCTTGCTGCCGTATTAGGTAAATTGCGTCACTTCACACGTCATCGACATCCATCGTCGAGACAGCCAGGGGAACGTGTCGTGCGTATTCTGCTTGTTGGGGATGCAGCCAGCCTGCCGGCTGAGCTGACCGAATTCATTGCCGATCTTGGGGAAGACTGGCAGCCGCTGACCGCCGCCGATGGCCAAACCGCGATGACCGCGGTGGCCACGCAGGGCGTGGACGCGGTGATCGTCTGCCCGCAGTTGCCCGATCTCAATGCCACCACGCTGCTGGGCCAGATCCGGACACTGCGCCCGGAAACCATCCGCATCGCGCTGGTCGATGCGCACCATGGCAACCGCCCGCCGCCGGCGCGCCTGATCGGTGTCGCCCACCGCTTCCTGCCGCTGCCGCTGGCGCCGGAAGTGCTGCTGGAGGCATTGACCAGCCTGGAAGAACTGCGCGAAGTGCTGGACAGCCCGCGCCTGCGCGATGCCATCGGCCGTATCGAGAAACTGCCATCGCCACCGCACCTGTACCTGAGCCTGACCCAGGCCCTGGAACATGACGACGATACCGACAGTGCCGATGTGGCCAAGCTGGTCGCCGCCGATCCGGCCATCGCGGCCAAGGTGCTGCAACTGTCGAACTCGGCTTTCTTCAGCCAGGGCCGCACCATTGCCGACCTGCGCACCGCGGTCACCCGGCTGGGCCTGGCCACGCTGCGTGACCTGGTGCTGGCCAGCGAAGTGTTCTCCGCGCCGACGCTGTCGGCTGCCGAGCGCAACTCACTGCAGCAGCGCGCACTGCTCGCCTCCCGGCTGGCCGCACGCCTGCTGCCCGAGTCCAGCGCCGAACTGGGGGCGACCGCCGCACTGCTGGCCGACATCGGCCTGCTGCTGCCCGGCGTGCGCAACGAGCGCAGCGAGCCCGCGCTGGCCGGCGATGCCCGCCCAGGCCATGCCGAGGCCGGCGCCTACCTGCTGGGCCTGTGGGGCCTGCCGATGCCGATCATCGAAGCGGTGGCCTTCCACCTGCAGCCGCAGCGCGCCAACACCCGCAGCTTCTGGGTGACCGGCGCGGTGCACGTGGCCCTGGCGCTGGTCAATGGCGACCCGGTGGACGAGGACTACCTGCAGCGTGCAGGCGTGCTGAACAAACTGCCGCAATGGCGCGAGCACGCCAATGCACTGATGGGACTGACACCCACTGACGCCTGAGCGGCACGCGGGCGCCTGCCTCCGCCTCGCATGAGGGCGCGTCCAACGGACGCGCCCTTTTTCCTGTCTCAGCGCTGCGGACAGGCGTCCAGCACGCACAGACGCCATTGGCGCTCGCACAGGGCCGGGGCGTTGCCCTTGGCCAGGCACTCCAGCCGGAATTGCTCGCAGTAGACACCGCCGCCGCAGACGATGATGTTCTGTGCGGACAGCGAGCCCACCAGCGTTGCATAGATCAGGACCGCGGCCGATACCTGGCGGAAAAGCGTGCGCTTCATATCCATCTCCCAGTGTCCGGTATTGGACGCGCCCACTGTGCTGAATGTGACAAGAGCAGACAGTGACTGCACTCACCTTCTCGACATGATCAGAATTTCCTTACAGAAATGAAAAGGGCGGACCCTGCGGTCCGCCCTCCTCGTTCTGCTACCGCACTTCGATGGATCAGAAGCGCTGGGTGTACTTCATATACAGGAAGCGACCCACGTCGAAGCCGCCGTAGTAGGCGAAGCTCGAGTTCGGCTGGGTGAACATGATCGGACCCTTATGGTCGAACACGTTGTTGGCGCCCAGCGCGATGGTGGCATCCCACGGTGCCTTCCAGCTGACCTGCAGGTCGTGGAAGGTGTTGGAGCCGGTCTTGCGCAGCGGCGACTTCTCACCGTTCTGGTAGCGGTCGGCGTCGTCGCACGGACGGTTGGCCACGCAGGCTTCGTTCATGCCCGAGTAGTAACGCGCGGTGTACGCCACGCCGAAGTCACCCTTCGACCAGGTCAGGCCCAGGTTCGAACGCACGCGGAACAGGCCCGGCTCACCCACACGGCCGATGGTGATGTTGTCACCGTCAGCGTTCTGGCCCTGCTCGTCGTACTTGGCCAGGTAGCTCGTCTGCCAGTCGATCGCGAACTGGCCGATGGCCAGCTCCGGCAGGCGGTACTTGATGCCCAGGTCGTAGCCCTGGGTTTCCATCTGGCCGAGGTTGGCCAGGCCGTAGGTCATGCCGTTGATGTGGCCATCGCCTGCACGGGTGTGTGCGGCGCAACGCGAAGCATCGCCCAACACGTAGCAGTCACGCAGGATGCGGTCGACGCTGTCAGCGATGATCATGTCGCTGATTTCGTACTTGTACCAGTCCAGCGAGATGTCCAGGCCCTGCACCCAGCGCGGGCTCCAGACCAGGCCGATGGTGGTGCTCTTGGAGGTTTCCGGGGTCAGGTTCGGGTTGGCACCCGAGATGAACTGGTCCGGCGTCGCACACGGGGTCGAGGTGCACGGAATCAGGCCCTGGCCCAGCTGGGTGTAACCGACCGGGACGCCCGCCGCCGAGCAGGCCGCGTTGCCGTTGACCGAACCCGGCGCGGTGATGCCGCACGGATCGGTGTACGACTCGAAGCTGCTGCTCAGGCCACCGTACAGGTTGTCGATGGTCGGAGCACGGAAGCCCTCAGCCCAGGTACCGCGAACCAGCAGCTCGTCCAGCGGACGCCAGGTGAAGCCGAACTTCGAATTCAGGGTGTCGCCGAAGTTGCTGTAATCCGAGTAACGGGTCGCAGCATTCAGGGTCAGTTCCTTGGCAAACGGCATGTCCGCCAGGACCGGCACGTTCAGTTCCAGGTAGACCTCGTCCAGCGAGTACTCACCCTGAGTGGTCTGCGCGCCCAGGCCGGTGGACTGGCCCGACTGCGCGAAGGCGTCCGGCGAGAAGCGGCCTTCTTCCTTACGGTGCTCGACGCCCACGGCGAAGCCCAGGTCACCGGCCGGCAGGGTCACGATCGAACCCGACAGGTTGGCGGTGAAGCTGGTGGTCTTGGTCAGACCGGTATCGGTGAAGTACGGGAACAGGAAGTCCTGGGTGGCCTGGTCGGCCAGCGAACCGGCACCGGCAACGCCGAACGGCAGCAGCGGGTTCCACGGACGGCAGCCGCTGGTGGCGAGCGGATCGGACATGCTGGTGCCGCAGCGGGCGACGCCATCAGCACCGATGAACGAAGCGCCCAGCGCCTGTTCCGATGCGATCAGGCTCATGTCGCCGTGACCACGCTTGGTGGTTTCGTTGCGGTTCCACAGCGCGCCGACGTCCCAGTCGAAGGTCTTGCCGGCGAAGTCGAAGAAGCCGCTGATGCTCGGGGCGAAGCGCAGGGTCTTGACCTGGCTTTCGGTGGTGCGCGGCACTTCCCACAGACGGCGTCGGAAGGTCAGGTCTTCACCGGTCGGGTTGAACGCGCTGTCGGCCGACAGCGGGGTGCCGAAGGACGCCGACTGGTACGGATAGCCCGCGATCTGCTGGGTGGTGTTGCGCTCGTTGTAGAGCACGTCAGCGTTGAACGAGATCGCGTCGGTGAAGTCGTAGTTGCCGTTGACGTACAGCGACTTACGCTCGATACCGGTCTGCACCATCATCTGCTCGTTGGCATTGACGGCGTCAGCAGAGGTTTCCAGACGGTAGTCGGCGCGGTTGGACGGGTTGCCGCCGTCACGCAGGGTGTACCAGCGCTGGTCGCTCGGGCCGACATAGCCCGGCTCGCCCTGCTTCAAGTTCGGGGTGACGCACGGGTCGCAGAAGCCACCCTTCTGGTTGATCGGGCTGGCGCCCGAACGCGGGTAGTTCGGGCCGGCGTTGCCGTCACGGCTGAACCAACGATCCTTCGCCCACACCGGATCCTGCTTGGAATACTCGGCGGACATGGTGACACCGCCGCGCTCGCCCATGCTGCCGAGGGTGAACGAATAGGTTTCGGTGTCGCCGTCGCCCTTGCCGTACTGACCGACATAGACGCTGGCTTCAGCGCCGTCGAAGCGCTTGCGGGTGATCACGTTGACCACGGCCGCGATGGCGTCCGAACCGTAGATGGCCGAGGCGCCATCCTTCAGGATCTCAATGCGCTCGATGGCCGCCATCGGGATCTGGCTCAGATCCTGGTAACCGGCGGTGGTTGCGCCCAGGCGCTTGCCGTTCATCAGCACCAGGGTGCGCTGGGCGCCCAGGTTGCGGATGTCGACGTAGTAGCCGCCCACGTTCTCGCCCGAAGCCAGCGACTCCGAACGCGAAATGGCCGGGGAACCGGCCGAGGTCAGGTTCTGCAGGACGTCAGCAACCGAGGTGTAGCCCTGCTTTTCCAGGTTCTCACGGCTGAGGGTGACGATCGGCTGCTGGGTTTCAACGGCAGCGCCGCGGATGCGCGAGCCGGTGACCGAAATGCGGTCCAGGTCGGTGGTGCCCTTTGCTTCCTGCGCCGAAGCAAAGGCCGGCGCCAGCGCCAGCGCAATGCCGGCCGGCAGCAAGCCGAACCGCACTGCGGGATTACGAACGTTCATCTATCTCTCCAAGGTACGTGTTAGCAGCGTGTTAAAACACCCCAGCACGTTACGATTGCGTTGCAGCGCTGTATTTGCGCGAACCAACCGGAGACTTTGCGGATTGTGGCGGGAGCAAGCCGCCGTTCTCCCTGAAGCGCGATGCGGACTGGCCGTAGCGGGCGCGGAACGCACGCGCGAAGCTGCAGCAGTTGTCGAAACCGCTGGCGGCAGCGACCTCGCCCACCATCATGTCGGTGTCACGCAGCAGATCAGCGGCGCGTTCGAGGCGCAGCCGTGCCGAAAGCGACTGCGGGCTTTCCTCGTACAGGCTCTGGAAGGTCTTGGACAGGTACCAGCTGGAGAAGTTGGTCAGCTCGGCCAGTTCGCCGATGCGCACCACCCGGTGGCTGTTGCCTTCCAGATAGAGGCGCGCGCGCTGCATGCGGCCGAACACCTGGCGCTTGCGGCTGCGCGAGCGGCCCGGGCAGCGCTGCACGTTGTCGGCCAGGCCGCGCTGCAGGCCCGCGAGGTGCAGCAGCAGCGGGCGCAGGGCCTGCGCCGGCTGGCCGCTGGCCAGCGCGTCGCGCCACAGGCGCAGCGCCACGCGCGCATCAGTGCGGTTCATCCGGCCACGACCTGCATACAGGCCGCAGTCGGCCATCTCGGTCAGCACGCGAAGCGCTTCGATGTTCAGGTTCAGGCCAACGCACAACCCGTTGCGACCGGCCTGCACCAGCGGCCGCGATTCCTTCTCGAACGCGATCCACTCGCCCTGGCGCAGGCGGAAGCGCCCTTCCTTGGCCTCGACCCACGAGCTGCCACGCACCTGCATCCAGACAGTGAAGCTGGAGCCGGCGGTCTGCAGGCTGCCCAGCCGGGCCACGCCCAGGCAGGTCGGTGCGACGTCGTCGAGCGACCGGTCCAGGGAAACAGTTTGGCCGCGATCGGCCAGCGAGAGTTGACGCATGGGGGCACCACGGATTTGCCTAGTACAGGACTCCGTTTTGCCAAATCAGGCGGCACTGCGTCAGGAAGGTCCGACGAGATCGCCACGAATTCGCGACGAGATCCCGACGAAGAAATTACGAAGGCCCATTTCCCTTGAACAACAACAACTTGGAGAATGCGGGGAACAGTGCAGGCGGGCGTTCGGGCAACCGCATCACGCCGATGTCAGCGCCATCGCTGACCGCCATCGCCACGAACAGGTCCTTTCCGTCGGCGCTGGCACTGAGCCCGTTGCCGGCGCTGAGCCGTTCTGCGTCCAGGCAACGTTCCGGCTCCTCGCGGCCGGGCTGGATGCGCACGAAGGTGGTGCCACACGTGGTCGAGGTACCGAGGTAGCCGATGCCGCTGTTGCCGGTCACGGTCCAGGCCCGGTATCGCCAGCGGCTGGGCCGGTCATCGCTGATCTGCTGCACGCTGGCCGGGGACAACGCGGCATCCGCCGACCACAGGCCACCGGCGGCCAAGCGGGTGAACAACACGCGGCCACTGCTCCGGTCAAAGCGCGCCTGCGACACCCCATCGATGCTGGCCAATCGGCGCCAGGGCTGGACGCTGCGATCGAACAGGCTCAACCGCGTGCGCTGGTCGGCATCGCGCTCGACCACAAACAGCTGCTGCGGCGAGGCGCCATACAGTGCCTGCAACGGCTGTTCGGCCGGAACCGGCAAGGGTTGCAGGCGTTCATCGCGTGGCGCGATTTCATAGAGCACCGTGCGCCCATGCGCATCGCGGCCAACCACGAGCAACTGCCGGCTGTCGGCCGACCAGTCAGGCGCCTGCCGCGCTTCCGGCCGCAGCCCTTCGATGGGACGCAGCGAATCCGGTCGCTGCATGTCCGCCCACCACAGGGCGAAGCTGCCGGAACGATCGGAGGTGAAGACCAGCTGGCGGCCATCAGGCGCTGCCATCGGCTGCCCATCGCGGCCACTGGAGGCGAACAGTCGCTCGGGCGTGCCGCTGCCCTGCATCGGCACCTTGAACACGCCGAACTGCGCGCGCCGGTGGACGAACGCCAGCATGCCACCGCGTCGCGACACCGCTGGCCACTGCGCATCATCCAGGCCGGCATCGCGCAACGTGTGCCGCTCGACGTCCAGGTAATAGAGCCGCGCCTCGCTATCGACACGGCGACCGAAGACGATGGTTCGGCCATCGTCCAGCCAGGCCCAGCCGCGCAGCTCTGCCGCTTCGTTGGTCAACTGCTCGGGCGTACCGCCTGCGGCTGGCACCCGCCACAGATCACCCAGCTGCGGGTTGCGCACGAACACCAGCCATTGCCCATCAGGCGAATAACGCGGTGCGTAGTCGAAGTCATCCTGGTCGACGCTGTAGGCCAGCGCGCGCCACTGGCCACTGGCCAGGTCCAGCACGCGGATGCCACGGTGCGCGTAGCGACCGACCATGCTCCCGAACACCAGGCCACGCCCATCTGGCGTCCAGTCGAAACTGAGCAGCTCCGTCCCATCGCAGCGTGTGGCCTGGCGCAGTGCGCCACCGGTGGCGCTGGCGATCAGTACCTGGCAGCCGCCGTCGGCGGAGAACCGCGCGAAGGCGATTTCGCGACCATCCGGCGACCAGTTCGGGAAGCGATCGACGGCACCGGCCGGTGGCGCCAGCAACTGGCGCGCCGGTGCGTTGCCGGAGGTCTGCAGCTTGATCGCGCCACCGCCGTTGCCATCCTCGTTGGCGCCCTCATAGGCCACCAGCGAACCGTCCGGTGACAGCGTGGGGTAGGTTTCAAAGCCGCTGGTTGCGGTGATCAACCGATACGGTCGCTGCGGGCTGCCGATCACCCGCGTACCGTTCTCCACGGCAGCCTCCACCGGCGAGCTGCCGGCCGGTGCACGACGCAGCAGCAGCGTGGTCAACACCAGCAGCGTGGCCAGCATCAACACGCCCAGCACCAGCAGCACGCGCCGACGGATATGGCGCCAGCGGCGGCGCGCTGCCTGTGGATGCGCAGGCAACGCAGCAGTGGTCACCGGCTGCGCGGCCATGCCTTCGTCGTCGGGGACGCCTGCGGCCACGGGCTCGGCATCGTCCAGCACCTGCACCGGGACCAGAAGCCGATAGCCTGTCTTGGCGATGGTTTCGATGTAGGCCTGGCCGTTGTCGTCGTCGTTGCTGAACGCCTTGCGCAGCTGGGTGACGGCCTGGGTCAGCACATCGTTGGTCGGCAGCGTGTCCGGCCATACCTCGGCGAACAACTCGTCGCGGGTGACAACGCGACCCGGCTGCCGCAGCAGCACGCGCAGCACGCCCAGCGCCTTCGGCGTCAGCCGGCGCGGGCGACGCGCGCCGACGACCTCGACTTCGCGCGAGGACAGAGTGACGGTGCACTCTCCTATCCGGATCCGATCGGATACCGGGAACTGGATTTCGCTGCTGTTCATTTTCTGCTACACAGTAGAGACAGGTCCCGGGCAGTGTTTGCCTTCGATACCGCCCCGTCCTGGGAACAGCGAAAAGCCAGACTCCGCACAAAGCATCGGCGCATACCGCAAAAACAATCGAGCGCGCGAATACTAGCCTATGCAAGTTACCTCGCCTATCGCGTGGTCGACATCAGGCTCTCTCTCGCCGACGAATTCACATAATTTGCGACATCATTCGCGCCCTTTCGGGCGCGAAATTTTTATCTGGCGTTCATTTTCACATGCGCCGCAACATGGTCAATCCGACCAGCCGCGAAACCACCAAAGCCACGTACATCACGCCGGAAAACTGCTCCAGCATGACCAGTGCGCGTGCCTGTGGATGCAACGGCACGACGTCACTCAAGCCGACTCCAGACAGCAAGCTGAAGCTGAGATAAAGCAGCTCCATCCAACTGCGCTGCGAGCCTCCGCCGGTGCCCTGGAAGCTGCCCGGGTACCACTGCTGGCATACCGCGAATGCGAACGCAAATGCCCATGCAAGCAAGGTGAATGTCGCGCCTGCGGCGAACAGTTCGTCGCGGGTGACCTTGTGGTCCTGGAGCATGTAGGCAATCAGGGCGCCGGCCGTATAGAAGTACAGCAGGCTCTCCAGCAACTGTGCGGTGGTCAGCAGTGCGCTGCGGTCGAGCAATGCGCCAGCCAGCGAGAACACCACCGACGGGATGGCCAGCAGCAGTGCCAGCCAGGTGCCCAGTGGGCTGCGCTGGACCACCCACAGCGCCAGGCCCAGTACCGCCATGCCGAACATGCCCAGCGCCGCGCGGCCGGCAGCGGTGTCATCCAGCGCGGGGTACAGCAGCACCGCGATCAACTGGGCACCCAGCAGCCAGGCCGAAGGATGACGGCGGGCAATGGCCAGCCAACGGGTGGTCATGGCAACGGGCATGGTGTCCTTCCCCCAGGGTGATGCGCGGAGCATAGCGGGGAGCGGCGTGATGAGCGGTGGTGCCGGCCGCTGGCCAGCACTCCTCCCGGCCCCTGCACAACCGGCCGCCGGCCAGCAGCCGGCACCCGGCTACTCGTCATCCCTGGTGGTAGACCTCTGCGCCAGCCGCGCGGAACTCCTCCGACTTCTCCTTCATGCCGGCTTCGGCGTAGTCACGCACATCCTGGGTGATCTTCATCGAACAGAAGTGCGGGCCGCACATCGAGCAGAAGTGGGCCAGCTTGTGCGCATCCTTCGGCAGCGTCTCGTCATGGAACTCCTTGGCCTTCTCCGGATCCAGGCCAAGGTGGAACTGGTCTTCCCAGCGGAACTCGAAGCGCGCCTTGCTCAATGCGTTGTCGCGAACCTGCGCACCCGGATGGCCCTTGGCCAGGTCGGCTGCATGCGCGGCAATGCGATAGGCCATGATGCCGTCGCGCACGTCCTGGCGATTGGGCAGGCCGAGATGCTCCTTCGGCGTCACGTAACAGAGCATGGCCGTGCCGAACCATCCGATCATCGCCGCGCCGATCGCGCTGGTGATGTGGTCGTAGCCCGGTGCGATATCGGTGGTCAACGGCCCCAGCGTATAGAACGGCGCCTCGCCGCACTCACGCAGTTGCTTGTCCATGTTCTCCTTGATCAGCTGCATCGGCACGTGGCCGGGGCCCTCGATCATGGTCTGCACATCATGCTTCCAGGCAGTCTTCGTCAGCTCGCCCAGCGTTTCCAGCTCACCGAACTGCGCGGCGTCATTGGCATCGGCGATGCAGCCCGGGCGCAGGCCGTCACCCAGCGAGAAGGTCACGTCATAGGCCTTCATGATTTCGCAGATCTCTTCGAAATGCGTGTACAGGAAATTCTCCTTGTGGTGCGCCAGGCACCACTTGGCCATGATCGAGCCCCCGCGGCTGACGATGCCGGTCACCCGCTTGGCGGTGAGTGGCACGTAGCGCAGCAGCACGCCGGCGTGGATGGTGAAGTAGTCCACGCCCTGCTCGGCCTGCTCGATCAGTGTGTCGCGGAAGATCTCCCAGGTCAGTGCTTCGGCGCGGCCGTCGACCTTCTCCAGCGCCTGGTAGATCGGCACCGTACCGATCGCCACCGGCGAGTTGCGGATGATCCACTCGCGGGTTTCATGGATGTGCTTGCCGGTGGACAGGTCCATCACGGTGTCACCGCCCCAGCGGATCGCCCACACCAGTTTCTCTACCTCCTCGGCGATTCCCGAGGAAACGGCGCTGTTGCCGATGTTGGCATTGATCTTGGTCAGGAAGTTGCGGCCGATGATCATCGGCTCGCTTTCCGGATGGTTGATGTTGTTGGGCAGCACCGCGCGGCCGCGCGCGATTTCATCCCGCACGAACTCCGGGGTGATGATCTTCTGGATCGAAGCGCCGAACGCCTCGCCCGGATGCTGCTGCAGCAGGCCCGCATCGCGGATCGCTTCCAGCCGCTGGTTCTCGCGGATGGCAACGAATTCCATTTCCGGGGTGATGATGCCGCGGCGCGCGTAGTGCATCTGGGTGACGTTCGCGCCTGCCCGTGCACGACGCGGCAGGCTGCGCGCGGGGAAGCGCACGGCATCAAGCTTCGGGTCGTGCTCGCGATCACGCCCGAACGACGAACTCAGGCCTTCGAGCTGCTCGGTATCGCCACGTTCCTCCACCCAGCCGCGACGCAGTGCCGGCAGCCCGGCGGACAGATCGATACGCGCGTCCGGATCGGTGTAGGGGCCGGACGTGTCGTAGACCGTGACCGGTGCATTCTCTTCGCCGCCGAACAGCGTCGGGGTGCGGGTCAACGCGATCTCCCGCATCGGCACCTGCAGATCCGGGCGCGAACCGGGCACGTGGATCTTTCGCGAGCCGGGAATGGGCCGGGTCACGGATTCGGAGAGTTGCTGGGCCTGTTGCTGCAGGGCGGAGAGCTGTGCGTTCATCGGGCATCGTCCAGGAAGGTCAGGGACGAAGCGGCGGCGCACGGCACCCGCGCACGGACGGTCCTTGGGCGGAGTCCGGGCACGGCTGCATTGCAAAGCTTCCCTACGCCGGTATGAGCCGGATCAGGTTCCAAGGGACTGTCTCAACCGTGGCCACATGGCCCGGTACCCCCGCTTCTTGGTGTGCATTAGAGCATAGACCGCCCGCCTCCGGATCTGACCCCAATCGCTATTCGTTAACAGAACCATGACGTCGCGTTCAGTAACGTGCACGTCCGTCGCGCTCCCGCGACCGATGCTTCCTTCGCCGCCGACGCGGCCCCTGCCCGGTTCGCGCCGCATGCCGCCGGCCCTTCGCTGCAAGCTCTGCTCGCTCCCCTCAATCCCTTGATCGGAGAAGCTCCTTCATGGTGTTTCGTGTTTCCATCGCACTGGTTCTGATGCTGGTGCTGCTTGCCGGTATTGCACCCGGCCCCTTCAATACCGTGGTGCAGAGCATCCTCGGCGAACTCATCCGCGGTATCGGCTGGCTGTACCTGCTGGTGGTGTTCCTGGCCCTGGTGTTCCTGATGTACCTGGCCTTCGGTCGCTTCGGCAACCTGCGCATCGGCGGCGAAGACGCCGAGCCGGAGTTCTCGCGGGCCAGCTGGATGTCGATGCTGTTCGCCGCCGGCATGGGCATCGGCCTGGTTTTCTGGGGCGCAGCCGAGCCGATCTCGCATTTCAGCAAGCCGCCCGAAGGATTGGCGCCAGAGAGCATGGACGCCGCGCGTGCTGCCATGCGCTATGTGTTCTTCCATTGGGGCCTGCACCCGTGGGCCATCTATGCGCTGATCGGCCTGGCAATGGCCTGGTTCCAGTTCAACCGCAACGGCCGTGGCCAGATCAGCGATATGTTGCAACCGATCATCGGCCGTCACCATCGTGGCTGGATCGGGCATATGGTCAACATCTCCGCGGTCGTCGCCACCGCGGTTGGCGTGGCTACAGCACTGGGCTTCGGCACGATACAGATCGCGGCCGGCGTGGAACGCGTGTTCGGCGTGCAGGCGGGCGTGCCGCTGCAGCTGACCATCATCGCAGTGGCTTTCGTACTGTACATGGCGTCCACGCTCAGCGGCGTCGGCCGCGGCATGAAATGGCTGTCCAACTTCAACCTTGCATTGGCTGCACTGCTGCTCGCGCTGGTGCTGGTACTCGGCCCGACTGGCGCGATCTTCAACACCTTCACGACGACGTTGGGCTCCTATCTCAATCAGCTGGTGACGATGAGCCTGCGCATGTCACCGTTCTCGTCCAGCACCTGGGTCGCGGACTGGACGATCTTCTACTGGGCCTGGTGGATCTCCTGGGCACCGTTCGTGGGTTCGTTCATCGCGCGCATCTCGCGCGGGCGCAGCGTGCGCGAGTTCGTGATCGGCGTGGTGCTGGCACCGACGCTGCTGGGCTTCTTCTGGTTCTCGGTGTTCGGTGGCACCGCGATCTGGATGCAGATCTTCGGCCAGGCCGACCTGCTGCAGGCACTGGGCAACGGCTATGAAACGGTGCTGTTCACCATGTTCGACAGCATGCCGCTGCCGTTGCTGCTGTCGTGCATTGCGCTGGTGCTACTGATGATCTTCTTCGTGACCTCGGCTGATTCTGCGGTACTTGTGCTGGCCAGCATGTCCACGGACGACGCGGGCGAGCCATTGCGCAAGCACAAAGTGGCGTGGGGTGTCGGCATTGCGCTCGTGGCGGGTTCCTTGCTGTTGGCAGGGGGACTGGAGGCGCTGCAGGGCATGATCACCATCGCTGCGCTGCCGTTCGCGCTGCTGATGCTTCTTGTGATGGTGTCCCTGTACCGGGTGCTGGACCAGGAGTACACCCGCGAGCGACGGCAGGCGCAGCGCCAGCGGCACATGATCGATGCGTGGATCGCACGCGAGATGGCGGCGCAGGAGGAGACGCAGGCCGAGGCAGCGCGCGCGCACGATCAGGATTGAGGGTGTTTTGCAGCCTGCGGCTGCACCGCTTTTTCAAGCAAGTGCAAGTGCAAGTGCAGAAGCCAAGGCGGCTCTGGGCTTCTGCTTGCTTGGCGGGGAGGGGGCAGATGGCGGGACACGCCGCAAGTACGTCCCTGTAGGCTCGGCCACGGCATCCATGCCGTGGACGGTCCCGCCATCTGCCCCCTCCCCGCCTCCGACGATCTCCCAGTGACGGTAGTAGATCCACGCCATGCGTGGATCAGGTGTATCGGAAAACAAGAAGGGGTCGGATCCGTTTTCCTTCGGAAAACGGATCCGACCCCAACCCACAGCGCGCGGCTGTCGCTGTTGCCTTTGCTCTTGATCTTCTTCCTTCTCTTCCGTGGCTGACGCGCACGGAAATTTTCGGGGGGCGTGCGGGTGGGAGTGGCGGGGGTATCCGCGCCATGGATGGCGCGGCTAAGCCTACAAGGACGTATTTACGGCGTCCCCCGACACTCCCACCCGCACGCCCCAGCGCATGAACCTGCTCCAGCGCTCAGCCGCGAGGGGGCTCAGCCCGGTGGCCGGGAAACCTCAGTACCCCGCCGCCTGCCCGTCCTTGCGGCTCTCCGAAGCCCCGTAGTACACCCCGGTCTCGGGATCGCGCATGATCGCCTGGTACCCGCCGTACGGACCGTCGGCGAACACGATGCGATGCCCCTTGCGCATCAGCGCGCGCACGGTCTCGTACGGGAAGCCGGTTTCCAGATTCACTTCACCACCGTCGGTCATCGCCGTGGCCTGACCCGTCGGTTCAGTCGAGCCTTCGTGCTGGATGCGCGGCGCATCACCGGCTTCCTGCAGGTTCATACCGAAGTCCACCAGGTTCATCACGATCTGCGCATGGCCCTGCGGTTGCATCGCGCCGCCCATCACGCCGAAGCTGGCATACGGCTTGCCCCCCTTGGTGATGAACGCCGGAATGATCGTCTGGAAGGGGCGCTTGCCCGGTGCGTATCCGTTGGGATGGTTCTTCTGCAGCACGAACATCTCGCCGCGGTCCTGCAGGATGAAGCCCAACCCCGGCGGCGCCATGCCGCTGCCCATGCCGCGGTAATTGGACTGGATCAACGAGACCATCATGCCGTCGGCGTCGGCCACCGTCATGTAGATCGTGTCGCCTTCCTCCAGCTGCTTCGGTGTGCCCGGCTGCACTTCCTTCAAGGCCTTGTCCATCGAGATCAGCGCGCGGCGCTGCGCGGCGTACTCCTTGGAGATCAGCTTCTGCACCGGCGCCGGCTGGAATGCCATGTCGGCGTAGAAGCGCGCACGGTCGGCGAAGGCCAGCTTCTTCGCCTCAACGAACAGGTGCACATGCTCGGGTGAGCCGAACGGGATCTTCGAGAAATCGTAGCCTTCCAGCACGTTGAGGATCTGAAGCGCAGCGATGCCCTGGCCGTTGGGTGGCAGCTCCCAGACATCGTAGCCACGGTAGTTGCTGCTGACCGGCTCGACCCATTCACCGTGGTGGTCGGCCATGTCCTGGTAGCTCAGGTAGCCACCGTTGGCCTTGAAGTAGTCACCGATGGTGCGCGCGATCTCGCCCTTGTAGAAGGCGTCGCGCCCGCCGTCGGCGATCTTCTGCAGGGTGCTGGCCAGGTTCGGGTTCTTCCACATCTCGCCCTTGCGCGGGGCGTGGCCGTTGATCGTGAACTGCTCCTTGAAGCCCGGGTACTGCGACAGCTTGGGCACCGAACGGTCCCAGTAGTAGGCGATCACCTCGGCCACCGGGTGGCCCTCGCGGGCGTAGCGGATGGCCGGCGCCAGGTTATCGGCCATCGGCTTGCGACCGAAACGGTCGTGCAGGGCGAACCAGCCGTCGACCGCACCGGGCACCGACACCGGCAACGGGCCGGTGGCCGGGATGTCCTTCAGGCCACGACGCTGGAACTCGGCCAGGGTGAGCGACTTCGGCGAGCGGCCCGAGCCGTTGTAGCCGTAGAGCTTCTGCGTCTTTGGGTCCCAGACGATGGCGAACAGGTCGCCACCGATGCCGTTGCCGGTCGGCTCCATCAAGCCGAGCGCGGCATTGGCCGCGATCGCCGCGTCGACCGCCGAGCCGCCGCCCTTCATCACGTCCAGCGCGATCTGGGTGGCCAGCGGCTGCGAGGTAGCCGCCATCGCATGCGGGGCGATCACCTCCGAACGGGTGGCGAAGGTGTGGCCGGTGATGCGGTCGGCGGCGATGGACAGTGCAGGCACGGCAGCCAGCACGGCGGCGGCGAGCAGGGAGCGGGCAAGGCGTCGGGACACGGTCGGGTTCCGGTGGAAGGTGGTTCCGCGATCTTCGCCGCTGCGGCCTTCATGCGGTATCGGGCAGAGGTCATGGGCGATGGCCTTTCGGTGGGTGCCGACCAGGGTCCGCCCCAGCATGGCGAACAGCGACCCGGAATCCGCGCAAAAAGCGTGTTGAAAGGAGTGAATTCGGGTTCACTGAAACACTTTCAGTGGCAACCATCCTTGCGGCGCAAGCGATTTCGCTGGACTCACTGGAAACCGATAAAAAAACTGTCGTGAGGGTTGACACCGCCAAAACGCCTGTGTTTCTCTCGATCGCATGTTGCATCACAACACGCCACCGCGAACCCACATCGAAGCCGCCGCCATCGGCGCCGCCTCGCTGCGTTCGATTCTTGTGCTCGTACTTATTACCCAACCCACAGGTGCGGGACGAGCCAGCGTGTAAGCAACAGACACACCGGAACTCTTCAAAAACCCGCACCCGCCCCGGTGCGGGTTTTTTCATTTCAGAACCTGGTTTCAGACGCAACCACCATGACCAACGCTCATCGCACAACCCGGACCTGCAGCACCACGCCTCGTGGTGGCTGTGCCTGTGCGATGCGCGGCGCCCCCTCCACCGCTTTCCCCTGACCGGCCGGCACGTCACCTCGACGACCGGCCGTTCTTTTTTCTTCCCACCGCAAGGAACCTCCCCCATGAGCACCAACGACCTGCCCCAGACCAAGATCGCCGTCATCGGCTACGGCAGCCAGGGCCGCGCCCACGCACTGAACCTGCGCGAATCCGGCTTCGACGTGGTGGTAGGCCTGCGTCCGGGCGGTCCGACCGAAGCCAAGGCCCAGGCCGATGGATTCACCGTGGTCGCGCCCGCCGATGCGGTGAAGGACGCCGATCTGGTCGCCGTGCTGACCCCCGACATGGTGCAGAAGAAGCTCTACAACGATGTGCTGGCGCCGAACATGAAGCAGGGGGCGTGCCTGCTGTTCGCTCACGGACTGAACGTGCACTACGGCATGATCGAGCCGCGCGCCGATCTGGACGTGGTGCTGGTCGCGCCGAAGGGCCCGGGTGCGCTGGTGCGCCGTGAGTACGAGATCGGCCGTGGCGTGCCGTGCATCTGGGCGGTCTACCAGGACGTCAGCGGCAAGGCCGCGCAGCATGCCCAGGCCTATGCGGCCGGCCTCGGCGGTGCCCGCGCCAACCTGATCCAGACCACCTTCAAGGAAGAGACCGAGACCGATCTGTTCGGCGAGCAGGCGGTGCTGTGTGGTGGTGCGTCGGCGCTGGTGCAGGCCGGTTTCGAGACCCTGGTGGAAGCTGGCTACCAGCCGGAGATCGCCTACTACGAAGTACTGCACGAGCTGAAGCTGATCGTCGACCTGTTCTACGAAGGCGGCATCTCGCGCATGCTGGAATTCATCTCCGAGACCGCGCAGTACGGCGACTACGTCAGCGGCCCGCGCGTGATCGACGCCGGCACCAAGGCACGCATGAAGGAAGTACTGAAGGACATCCAGGACGGCACCTTCACCAAGAACTGGGTGGCCGAGTACGAAGCGGGCCTGCCGAACTACAACAGGTTCAAGCAGGCCGACCTGGAGCACCCGATCGAAAAGGTGGGCAAGGAACTGCGCGCCAAGATGGTCTGGTTGCAAGGACAGGCCGCGTAACCGCGCGGCCCTCCCCCACCCGCTTTGCAAGGTTCCCCCATGAACTCTTCCACACACCGCAGCGCGCCGCCCAACGGCGCGCGCTGGCTGACCCAGGCGCTGGAGGCCGAAGGCGTCCGCACGCTGTTCGGCTATCCCGGTGGCACCATCATGCCGTTCTACGACGCGCTGGTGGACTCGTCGCTGAAGCACATCCTGGTGCGCCACGAGCAGGGTGCCGCCCTGGCCGCCAATGGTTTCGCCCGCGCCAGCAACCAGGTGGGCGTCTGCGTGGCCACCTCCGGGCCGGGCGCGTCGAACCTGGTCACCGGCATCGCCGATGCGATGCTGGACTCGGTACCGATGGTCTGCATCACCGGCCAGGTCGGCACGCCGCTGCTGGGCACCGACGCCTTCCAGGAACTGGATGTGTTCGGCCTGACGATGCCGATCGTCAAGCACAGTTGGCTGGTGCGCAGCGTCGATGACCTGCCGCGCGTGGTGGCCGATGCGTTCCGGATCGCCCGCGAAGGTCGCCCTGGCCCGGTGCTGATCGACCTGCCCAAGGACGTGCAGCTGGCCGACGCCAGCCATCTGCCGGCCCATGCCCCCAGCAGCGTCGAACCACCGCCGGCGCCGGCCGAGGCCGCCATTGCCGAAGCCATTGCCGCGCTGGCCGCGGCCGAGAAGCCGGTGGTCTACGCCGGCGGTGGCATCGCGCTGGGTGACGCGGTGCAGGACCTGCGCGATTTCGTCGAGGCCAGTGCCATCCCCACCGTGATGACGCTGCGCGGCCTGGGCGCACTGCCAGCCAGCCATCCGCAGTCGCTGGGCATGCTGGGCATGCACGGGACCCGCGCGGCCAACATGGCGGTGCAGGAAAGCGACCTGCTGCTGGTGCTGGGCGCACGCTTCGACGACCGTGCCACCGGCAAGCTGGCGGAGTTCGCACCGTTCGCCCGCGTCGTTCACATCGATGCGGACGCATATGAGATCTCCAAGCTGCGCAGCGCCGATGTCGCTGTGCCTGGCAATGTCGGCCATGCCATCCGCGCCCTGCGTGCGGCCTTCCCCTCCCCCAAGGCCAACCAGGACGCATGGCGCAAGCGCTGTGCACAGCATCGCGATCGTTTCGCAGCGCGCTACGACGCACCGGGCCAGCACATCTACGCCCCGGCGCTGCTGAAGCGCCTGAGCGAACTGGCCCCGGCCGATGCGGTGATCGCCTGCGACGTCGGCCAGCACCAGATGTGGGTGGCGCAGCACTGCCGCTTCAACCACCCGCGCAACCACCTGACCAGTGGCGCGCTGGGGACCATGGGCTTCGGCCTGCCGGCAGCGATGGGTGCGCAGTTCGCCTGCCCCGATCGCACCGTGGTGCTGGTGTCCGGCGACGGCAGCTTCATGATGAACGTGCAGGAGCTGGCGACCATCGCGCGTTGCCGCCTGCCGGTGAAGATCGTGCTGCTGGACAACAGTTCGCTGGGCATGGTGCGGCAATGGCAGGAGCTGTTCTTCGCCGAGCGCTACAGCGAGATCGACCTGTCCGACAACCCGGACTTCGTGGCGCTGGCGCAGGTGTTCGGCATTTCCGCCACCCGCATCGACGCGCGGGATGACGTCGAGGGTGGCCTGGCCGCGCTGCTGGCCGAACCCGGCCCGGCACTGCTGCACGTGGCCATCGATGCACGCGCCAACGTATGGCCGCTGGTGCCACCGAACACCGCCAACAGCACGATGCTGGAAAGCAACCCCGCCCATGCCCGCCAGGAGATCCCCAATGCACTACCGGCTTGACCTGGTGCTGCACCCGGCCGAAGGCGCGCTGTTGCGCGTGATCGGCATGGCCGAGCGCCGTGGCTTCGCGCCGCGTGCGATCAGCGGTGCGCCGGTGGCCGCCGACGATGGCCGCTGGCACCTGCAACTGGTGGTGGATGGCCAGCGCCCGGCGGAAACACTGTGCCGGCAGATCGAGAAGATCTACGACTGCGTGTCCGTGCAGGTCACCGCCGTGGAAGGAGCATCCGTATGAACACCCGTACCGTAGTGACCACGGTGCCGGTACGGAGGCGTCTTCTTCGCCGCCCGTGCCCGCATGCGGCGGTCGCCTGCACCCCGCTGGTGGCCCATGCCGGCCGCTGATGCCAGCCAGGAAAGCGATGTCGGCGACGTAAGCGTCGCCGACGTACTGGCGGCGCAGGCCCGGCTGCGCCGCTTCCTGCCGCCTACCCCGCTGCACCATGCCGAGCGCTTCGGCACCTGGCTGAAGCTGGAGAACCTGCAGCGCACCGGGTCCTACAAAGTGCGCGGCGCGTTGAACGCGCTGCTGGCCGGCCGCGAGCGCGGCGATACCCGGCCGGTGATCTGCGCCTCGGCCGGCAACCATGCCCAGGGCGTGGCGTGGGCGGCCTACCGCCTGGACGTTCCGGCCATCACCGTGATGCCACATGGCGCGCCGGCCACCAAGATCGCCGGCGTCGCTCACTGGGGCGCCACCGTGCGCCAGCATGGCACCAGCTATGACGAGGCCTACGCCTTCGCGGTTGAACTGGCACAACGCCACGGCTACCGCTTCCTTTCCGCGTTCGACGACGCCGATGTGATTGCCGGCCAGGGTACGGTCGGCATCGAGCTGGCCGCGCACGCACCGGACGTGGTGATCGTGCCGATCGGCGGCGGTGGCCTGGCCTCCGGCGTTGCACTGGCGCTGAAATCACAGGGCGTGCGCGTGATCGGTGCCCAGGTGGAAGGCGTTGACTCAATGGCGCGCGCCATCCGCGGCGACGTACGCGAGATCGCCCCCGTCGCCTCGCTGGCCGACGGCGTGCGGGTGAAGATCCCCGGTTTCCTGACCCGACGCCTGTGCACCTCGCTGCTGGACGACGTAGTGATCGTGCGCGAAGCCGAACTGCGTGAAACCCTGGTCCGGCTGGCACTGGAAGAACACATCATCGCCGAGGGCGCCGGTGCGCTGGCGCTGGCAGCAGGCCGCCGTGTCGCTGGCCGCCGCAAGTGCGCGGTGGTGTCCGGCGGGAATATCGATGCGGGTGTCCTGGCCGGCCTGCTCACCGACATCCGGCCGCGCCCGCCGCGCAAACCACGGCGACGGCGTAGTGAAACCCCGCGCTCGCCCGGCAAGGCCAGCGCCCTCGCGTCCCCCACCTCTTCCCCTTCCCCCCTGCAAGCCGCCGCACCCGCTGTCGAGGAGATTTCCCTGTGACCACCATCGAACGAATTACCACCCCGCGCATCCGCATCTTCGACACCACCCTGCGTGACGGCGAGCAGTCCCCCGGCTGCAGCATGAGCCCGCCGCAGAAGCTGGTGATGGCGCGTGCGCTGGACGAACTGGGCGTGGACATCATCGAGACCGGCTTCCCGGCCAGCTCGCAGTCCGACCGCGAGGCGATGGCGCTGATCGGCCGCGAACTGCGCCGCCCGAGCCTGAGCCTGGCCGTGCTGTCGCGCTGCCTGCAGGCCGACATCGAGACCTCGGCACGTGCCCTAGAGGCCGCAGCCAACCCGCGCCTACACGTGTTCCTGTCCACCAGCCCGCTGCACCGCGAGCACAAGCTGCGGATGACCCGCGAGCAGGTACTGGAATCGGTACGCAAGCACGTCTCGCTGGCTCGCTCCTACATCGACGATGTCGAGTTCTCGGCCGAGGATGCCACCCGTACCGAGCTGGACTACCTGATCGAAGTCTCGCGCGTGGCCATTGCCGCCGGCGCCACCACCATCAACCTGCCCGACACCGTCGGCTTCACCACGCCGGAAGAGATCCGCGCGATGTTCCAGCAGGTCATCGCCGGCGTCGCCGATGTGCCGAATGCCGCCAACGTGATCTTCAGCGCGCACTGCCACAATGACCTGGGCCTGGCCGTGGCCAACTCGCTGGCCGCCATCGAGGGCGGTGCACGCCAGGTCGAGTGCACCGTCAACGGCATCGGCGAGCGCGCCGGCAACTGTTCACTGGAAGAGATCGCGATGGTGCTGAAAGTCCGCCAGGCCTTCTACGAGCAGGACAGTTCGATCAACACCCCGCGTATCGTCGGCACCTCGCAGCTGCTGCAGCGCCTGGTCGGCATGCCGGTGCAGCGCAACAAGGCCATCGTCGGCGCCAACGCCTTCGCCCACGAATCGGGTATCCACCAGCACGGCATGCTGCGTCATCGCGGCACCTACGAAATCATGCGCCCGGAAGACGTGGGCTGGGAGGATTCGCAGATGGTGCTGGGCCGCCACAGTGGCCGTGCCGCCGTTGAAGCGCGCCTGCGTGCGCTGGGCTTCTGGCTGGAGGAAGACGAACTGAAGCTGGTGTTCGAGCAGTTCAAGGGCCTGTGCGAACAGCAGCGCGTGGTCACCGATGCCGATCTGCAGACGCTGATGCAGGGCGGTTCCAACGCACAGGGCTACCGCCTGGCCTCGATGACCATCAGCGATGTCGGCAGCCGCGCCAACGCACTGGTCGAACTGTCCGACCCGGACGGCAACCGCGTGGCCGAGACCGCGCAGGGCGACGGCCCGGTCGATGCGCTGTTCGGCGCGCTGTCGGCTGCCACCGGCGTGCAGCTGATGCTGGACAGCTACCAGGTGCACAGCGTCGGCATCGGCGCCGATGCGCGCGGTGAAGCCAATCTGAGCGTGCGCCACGACGGCGTGGAGTACGACGGCACCGGCACCAGCAAGGACATCATCGAAGCCTCCGCGCTGGCCTGGCTGGATGTGGCCAACCGCCTGCTGCGCCAGCGCCAGGCCACCGCCCACAGCAGCACCGACGTTCCCACCCCTGCCACCGCCTGAGGAACCCGAGATGAGCGCCTTCGACACTCCTACCGCAGCCGCTGGCCAGCAGTGGAACGCCCAGGACTATGCGATCGATGCCGGCTTCGTACCGTTGCTCGGTGGCGCGGTCGCGCGCCTGCTCGATCCGCGCGCCGGTGAGCGCATCCTCGACCTGGGCTGTGGCGATGGCGTGCTCAGCACCGAGCTGGCCCTGAGCGGCGCGTGCATCCACGGCGTGGACGCGTCGCCGGAACTGGTGATCGCCGCCCGTGCACGTGGCGTCGACGCGCAGGTGATGGACGGCCACGCGCTGTCGTTCGACAGCGAGTTCGATGCGGTCTTCAGCAATGCCGCATTGCATTGGATGGGCAACCCGGACCGCGTGCTGGAAGGCGTGCGTCGCGCGCTGCGCCCCGGTGGCCGCTTCGTCGCCGAGTTCGGCGGCCATGGCAACGTGGCCACGATCGTCGCGGCGGTACAGGCCGCACGCGTGGCCCACGGCCATGGCGCCAGCACCTTCCAGTGGTACTTCCCGACCGCCGATGCCTATGCCGACCGCCTGCGCCAGCATGGCTTCCAGGTGCAACTGATCGAATGCACGCCGCGCCCGACCCCACTGCCGACCGGCGTGGCCGGCTGGCTGCGGGTATTCGCCGCGCCGCTGCTGGATGACCTGCCCGCCGAGGCCCGCGCCACCGTGCGCGAGGCTGCCACCGCGTTGCTGGCCGACCTGCCACGCAATGCCGCCGGCCAGGCGCTGGCCGACTACGTGCGCCTGCGTGTGCTCGCCCGCCGTCGCTGACTTGACCGTTCCGCTTTCTTTACTGATGTTCGCTATCTCGTACTTCTGCCAGGCATACGCATGACTTCCGCACCCCGCACCCTGTACGACAAACTGTGGGACGCCCACGTGGTGGTTCCCGAATCCGACAGCGCACCCGCCGTGCTGTACATCGACCTGCACCTGATCCATGAGGTCACCTCGCCGCAGGCGTTCACTGAACTGCGCGAGCGCGGCCTGTCGCCGCGCCGGCCGGACCGCACCAAGGCGACGATGGACCATTCCACGCCGACCCTGCCGGCTGCGGCGGACGGCACGTTGCCCTACGCCAGCGCCGCTTCCGAGGCACAGGTCGCCACCCTGGCGCGAAACTGCGCCGAGCACGGCATCGAACTGTTCGACATGGCCTCGGACAACCGCGGCATCGTCCATGTCATTGCGCCGGAACAGGGCTTCACCCAGCCGGGCATGACCATCGTCTGCGGTGACAGCCACACCTCCACCCACGGTGCATTCGGCTCGCTGGCCTTCGGCATCGGCACCAGCGAGGTCGGCCACGTGCTGGCCACGCAGTGCCTGCTGCAGCGCAAAGCCAAGACCTTCGCGATCACCGTTGACGGTGCGCTGGCACCCGGCGTCGGCGCCAAGGATGTGGTCCTGCACATCATCGGCGTGATCGGCGTCAACGGCGGCACCGGCCACGTGATCGAGTTCCGTGGCAGCACCATCGAAGCGATGGACATGGAACAGCGCATGACCCTGTGCAACATGTCGATCGAGGCCGGTGCACGCGCCGGCATGGTCGCGCCCGACAAGGTCACCTTCGACTTCGTCGCCGCTACGCCGCGCGGCCCCAAGGGCGCCGACTTCGACGCTGCCGTGGCGCGCTGGCAACAGCTGCGCAGCGATGACGGCGCGCGCTTCGACAGCGAAGTGCACATCGAAGCCGCCGACATCCGCCCGACCCTGACCTGGGGTACGCATCCGGGTACCGCGATCGCCGTGGATGCGCCGATTCCCGTCGCCAACGATGCCGCCGCACAGAAGGGCCTGGACTACATGCACTTCCAGGCCGGCAAGGCGCTGGCGGGCACACCGGTGGACGTAGTGTTCGTTGGTTCGTGCACCAACGGCCGCCTGAGCGACATGCGCGAAGTCGCACAGGTGCTGCGCGGCCGTCGTGTTGCCGAGCGCGTACGCATGCTGGTGGTACCGGGCTCGGAGATCGTCAAGCGCGAGGCCGAGGCCGAGGGCATCCATGAGATCGTGCGCGCGGCCGGTGCCGAATGGCGCGAGCCGGGCTGCTCGATGTGCATCGCGATGAACGGCGATCTGGTCGCCCCCGGCCAGCTGGCCGTGAGTACCAGCAACCGCAATTTTGAAGGCCGGCAGGGCCCCGGTTCGCGCACGCTGCTGGCCTCGCCGATGAGCGCCGCATGGGCGGCGGTGAACGGGCACGTTGCCGATACCCGCGAACTGTTCGCACAGGAGGGGGCGTGATGGCCGGTTTCCGTACCCTGACCTCGGCCAGCGTGGTGCTGCGCCAGACCAACATCGACACCGACCAGATCATCCCGGCGCGGTTCCTGTCCACCACCGAGCGTGCCGGGCTGGGTCGCAACGCGTTCAACGACTGGCGCTGGCAAGCTGATGGTTCGCCGGTGGCCGACTTCGCCTTCAACCAACCGCACAACGCCGGCCGCAGCATCCTGCTGGCGGGCCGCAACTTCGGCTGCGGCTCCTCGCGCGAACACGCGCCATGGGCGCTGACCGACCTGGGCCTGCGCGCCATCGTCAGCAGCGAGATCGCGGACATCTTCCGCGGCAACGCGCTGAAGAACGGCCTGCTGCCGATCGTGCTGGACGAGGCCGACGTGCAGGCGCTGATGCAGCGCCCGGACGATGCGCTGACCATCGACGTGGCTGCGCGCGAACTGCGCACCCCCGATGGCCGCGTCTATTCCTTCCCGCTGGATGGCTTCTCGCAGACCTGCCTGCTGGAAGGCGTCGACCAGTTGGGGTATCTGCTGGGCCGTGTCCCTGAAATCGAACGTTACGAGAGTGAGCATGCACGCTGAAATTGTTGTCCTGCCCGGTGATGGCATCGGCCCGGAAGTGGCCGCCGCGGCAGTTGCCGTCCTGAAGGCGGTCGCCGGACGCTTCAACCACACCTTCACCTTCAGCGAGCACGACATCGGTGGCATTGCCATCGACCGCCACGGTGAACCGCTGCCGGCGTCGACCCTCGCCGCCTGCCAGGCCGCCAATGCGGTGCTGCTGGGCGCGGTCGGCGGCCCGAAGTGGTCCGACCCGAACGCCAAGGTGCGCCCGGAACAGGGCCTGCTGGCGATCCGCAAGGCGCTGGGCCTGTATGCGAACCTGCGCCCGGTGCGTACCCACGAGGCCGCGCTGCACGCCTCGCCGATCAAGGCCGAGCTGCTGCAGGGCGTGGACTTCGTGGTGGTGCGTGAACTGACCGGCGGCATCTACTTCGGCGACAAGACCCGCGACGCCGACAGCGCCAGCGACCTGTGCCGCTACACCGTGGCCGAAATCGAGCGCGTGCTGCGCAGCGCCTTCCGCCTGGCCCAGCAGCGTCGCGGCAAGGTCACTTCGGTGGACAAGGCCAATGTGCTGGAAACCTCGCGCCTGTGGCGCGACGTGGCCGCACGCATCGGCCGCGAGGAGTTCCCGGACGTGGCGCTGGAGCACCAGTTGGTCGACTCGATGGCCATGCACCTGCTGGCCAAGCCACGCGAGTACGACGTGATCGTCACCGAGAACATGTTCGGCGACATCCTCACCGATGAGGCCTCGATGCTGGCCGGTTCGCTGGGCCTGCTGCCGTCGGCCTCGCTGGGCGAGCCGGGTGCGGTGGGCATTTACGAGCCCATCCACGGTTCGGCCCCGGACATCGCCGGCAAGGGCATTGCCAATCCGTACGCGACAATCTTCAGCGCCGCGATGCTGCTGCGCCATTCGCTGGGGCTGGAGGCCGAAGCGGCAGCCGTGGAAGCCGCCGTGCATGCGGTGCTGGATGACGGCGTGTTCACTGCCGACCTTGCGGCCAAGGGCCAGGCCGTCAGCACCGCCGCGGCAACCGACGCGGTGCTGGCGAAGCTGGGCTGATCCATCGGGCAACACCTGTAGAGTCGAGCATGGCACGGCTCTACAGGTGGCCCGTGGCCACTGCCCGACTCCGTGCCAACCAAGGTTGGCACCTACCACAGCGGTAGATCCACGCCATGCGTGGATGATTCGGTTCCCGCGCGGTAGGGCCACGCCATGCATGGCTTTGCTTACTTGGTGGTGTACCCACCATTGACCAGAATCGTCTGCCCGGTCATCCACCAGCCATCCGTCACCAGGAAGCGGATCCACGGCACGATATCGGCGATGTCGGTCAGCCCGGTGCGGGTGAACGCCGACAACGCCGCCGCAGTCTTGTGATACGCCTGCGCATCGGCGCTCTCGGCCGGATAGAAGAACGGCGTGTCCATCGGACCGGGACCGATCGCGGTCACCGAAATGCCGCGCTCGCCGAACTCCTTCGACGCCGCGCGGGTGAAGTGCTCGACCGGCGCCTTGGTGCCGGCGTAGCTGGAATAGAACGGCGTGAACGCACCCAGCAGCGAGGTGACCAGGGTGCAGATGCGGCCACCGTCATTGACGTGGCGACCTGCCTCCTTCAGGAAGAAGAACGCGGCCTTGGCATTGACCGCGCTCATCTCGTCGTACTCCACTTCGCTGATGTCCAGCAGCGGTTTCTTCAATACCTTGCCGACCGTATTGATGGCGATGTCGGGACGGCCGACTGCGGCCACGGCATCGGCGAACAAGCGCTCCATCGCTGCCGCCGAGGTCAGGTCGCCCTGCAGGGCCACCGCCTTGCTGCCGGCGGCCTGCACCGCGGCTACCGTCGCTTCTGCATCGGACTGGGTAGCGGCACTGTTGTAGTGGATGACGATGGCTTTGGCGCCCTGTGCGGCGAAGTCGCGGGCGATCAGGCCACCCAGGTTCTTGGCGCCACCGGCGATCAGCACGGTCTTGCCCTTGAGGGAATGCTCGGTCATGGCTTCGGTCTCGGGAGGGGGCTGCCCGGGGTGGCAACCCTGCCCTGACGACGATATCGTGCAGAAAATGCGGATAAAGCCCGCCACTTTGACTTAACTTTCCAGAGCCAGCGAACAATGGACCGGATCGATCGCTTCCGCATCTTCACCCGGGTCGTGGAGTGCGCCAGCTTCACGCGCGCCGCCGACCAGCTGGGCCTGCCCCGTTCCACGGTCTCGGCAGCCATTGCGGAGCTGGAGCAGCGGCTCGGCACCCGCCTGCTGCAGCGCTCGACCCGCCGGGTGTCCACCACCCACGACGGCGACGTGTTCCATGCGCGCTGCCTGCGCCTGATCGCCGAGGTCGAGGACGCCGAATCGCTGTTCCTCCAGGTCGACGCCCAGCCGTCGGGCCTGCTGAAGATCGACGTACCCAGCCGCATCGGCCGCCGCATCATCGCACCGGCGCTGCCCGGGTTCTTCGCGCAGTATCCGCAGGTGGAAGTCGACCTGGGCATGACCGACCGCGCGGTGAACCTGATCGAAGACGGTTGCGATGCGGTGCTGCGGGTCGGCCAACTGGGCGATTCCAGCCTGGTGGCGCGCACGCTGGGCCAACTGGATTTTGTCAACGTTGCGGCGCCGGCCTACCTGCGCGAACACGGCGTGCCGCAGCATCCTGCCGACCTGCCGCAGCACCGCGCGGTGAACTACGCGTCGCCGACCACGGCACGGGTGGAACCGTGGGAGTGGCAGGACGGCGGCCAACTGCGCACGCTGCCGATGCCTGGCTGGGTGCGTGTGAACAGCGCCGAGGCATCGATTGCGTGCTGTGTGGCGGGGTTGGGTCTTTTGCAGATTCCGCGCTACGACGTACAGGCCGAGCTGCAATCCGGCGCGCTGGTGGAAGTGATGCCACAGCACGTCGCACAGCCATTGCCGGTCACCCTGCTGCAGCCGCATCGGCAGCACCGTGCGCTGCGCGTGCAGGTGTTCATCGAATGGTTGCTGCCGGTGCTACGGATCGGTCTGCAGCTGCGGTAGATCCACGCCATGCGTGGATGCATGCATCCGTGCCAACCAAGGTTGGCACCTACCGAGCGATGGCGAATCGCGGTAGATCCACGCCATGCGTGGATGACGGAGCCTGGAAATCCGCAGCCACCCATGGGGTGGCTCTACTGGAAGATGTGCCAGCCAGGGTTGGCACCTACCAGGGGCCGCGGCCGCAGAACCCGGGGCATCACGCCCCGGATTCATCGGGCTTCACCCGGAACCACGCCGCGTACAAGGCCGGCAGGAACACCAGGGTCAGCACCGTACCGACGATCAGGCCGCCCATGATCGAGATCGCCATCGATCCGTAGAACGCGCTGCGCGACAGCGGAATCATCGCCAGCACGGCTGCCAGTGCGGTCAGCACGATCGGGCGGAAGCGGCGCACCGTGGCGTCGATGATCGAATGCCAACGGTCATGCCCGGCATCGATGTCCTGCTGGATCTGGTCGATCAGGATCACCGAGTTGCGCATGATCATGCCGGCCAGTGCGATCGTGCCCAGCAGCGCGACGAAGCCGAACGGCGCCCGGAACAGCAGCAGGAACAGGGTCGCGCCGATGATGCCCAGCGGCGCGGTCACCAGCACCATCGCTGCGCGCGAGAAGCTGCGCAGCTGCAGCATCAGCAGCGTGGCCACCACCACCAGGAACAGCGGCATGCCCGCCTTGATCGAGTTCTGGCCACGCGCCGAATCCTCCACGGTACCGCCGGTTTCCAGCAGGTAACCACTGGGCAGCTCGGCACGGATGCCGTCCAGTGTGGGCAGGATCTGATGCACCACGTCCAGCGCCTGCATGCCATCACTGATGTCGGCGCGCACAGTCACCGTCGGCAACCGGTTACGGTGCCAGATGATGCCGTCCTCGAAGCCGTACTCCATCGTCGCCACCTGCGACAGCGTGATGCTGCCACCGTTGGCGGTGGGCATCGACAGGCTGGACAGCAGCTCCAGCTGGTTGCGCTCATCGGCCGGCCCGCGCAGCAGCATCTCGATCTGGCGATTGCCCTCGCGATACACGCTGACCGATTGCCCGGCCAACGAACTGGACAGGAACTGGCTGACCTGGGCGCTGCTCACGCCCAGCGCGCGGGCGCGCTCCTGGTCGACCACCAGGCGCACCACCTTGCTCGGCTCGCTCCAGTCCAGGTTGACGTTCATCACGTGCGGGTTCTCCCGCACCTTGGCCTCGACCTGGCGCGCGATCGCCTGCACCTTCTCGATGTGCTCGCCGGAGATGCGCATCTGCACCGGATAGCCGACCGGCGGGCCGTTCTCCAGGCGGGTCACGCGCATCTGCACGTCCGGGAACTTCGGGATCACCTCGTGCAGCAGCCAGTCGCGGGTGCTTTCGCGTGACCTGATGTCCTTGGCCAGCACCACGAACTGGGCGAAGTTGGTCGCCGGCAGCTGCTGGTCCAGCGGCAGGTAGAAGCGCGGCGAACCGGTGCCCACATAGGACACGTAGTTGGCAATGCCCTCGCGGCTGGACAGCAGCTTCTCCAGCTTCTCGGCCTGGGCCTGGGTCGAGCGCAGCGAGGCGCCCTCGGCCAGCTCGATGTCCACCATCAGTTCCGGCCGGGTCGAGTCCGGGAAGAACTGCTGCGGCACGAAGCGGAACATCATCAGCGAGAACACGAACAGGCCGATGGTCGCCGCGATCACCCACCAGCGATGCCGCAGGCAGGTATCGAGGAAGCGACGGAAACTACGATAGAACGGGCGCTGGTACGGATCGTGGTCGTGCCCGTGCTGCGGCGGCGCGATCAGGTTGGCCAGCGCCGGATAGCGGTCGGCCCACTGCTGGCGCTTGGCGTGCCAGCGCGCGGACAGGCTGCCCGGCTTCGGCGGCTGCGGATTGAACAGGTCCGGCAGCATCTTGTCGCCCAGGTAAGGGATGAACAGCACCGCTGCGATCCACGACACCACCAGCGCGATGGTCACCACCTGGAACAGCGAGCGGGTGTATTCACCGGTACTCGATGCCGCAGTGGCAATGGGCAGGAAGCCGGCCGCGGTGATCAGGGTGCCGGTCAGCATCGGGAAAGCGGTCGACTCCCAGGCGAAACTGGCGGCGCGCAGGCGGTCGTAGCCCTGCTCCATCTTGGTGGCCATCATCTCCACCGCGATGATCGCATCATCCACCAGCAGGCCCAGCGCCAGCACCAATGCACCCAGCGAGATCTTGTGCAGGCCGATGTCGAAGTAGTGCATGACGAAGAAGGTCATCGCCAGCACCAGCGGGATGGTCACGCCCACCACCAGGCCGGTGCGCAGGCCCAGCGAGAAGAAGCTGACCAGCAGCACGATCACCACCGCCTCGGTCAGCACCTGCACGAACTCGCCGACCGACTCTTCCACCGATTGCGGCTGGTCGGACACCTTGCGCAGCTGCATGCCGGCCGGCAGGGTCTTCTGCAGGCGTTCGAACTCGGCATCGAGGTTGGCGCCGAGCTTGAGGATGTCACCGCCATCCTTCATCGCCACCGCCAGGCCGATCGCCTCTTCGCCCATGAAGCGCATCTTCGGCGACGCCGGATCGGCGAAGCCACGCTTGACCTCGGCGATGTCGCCCAGGTGCACGGTGCGGTCGCCGGCGCGGATCGGGAACTGGCGGATCGCTTCGATGTCGTTGAACTGGCCGGTCACCCGCAGCTGCACGCGATCGGTGGCGGTCTCGAAGAAGCTGGTGCCGGTCACTGCGTTCTGGTCGGCCAGCGCCTGCTGCACCTGCTGCATCGACACGCCCAGCGTGGCCAGCCGGGTGTTGGACAGTTCGATCCACACCTTCTCGTCCTGCAGGCCGACCAGGTCGATCTTGCCGACGTCGGGCACCCGCTGCAGTTCCAGCTGGATGCGGTCGGCGTAGTCGCGCATCACCGCGTAGTCGAAGCCCTTGCCGGTCAACGCATAGATGTTGCCGTAGGTGTCGCCGAACTCATCGTTGAAGAACGGACCGACGATCTCGCGCGGCAGCGTCGGGCGGATGTCGCCCACGCGCTTGCGCACCTGGTACCACAGGTCCGGGATCTGCCTGGAACGCAGGCTGTCGCGCGCCATGAAGATGATCTGCGATTCGCCCGGGCGCGAGTACGAGCGGATGAACTCGTACTCGCCGGTATTCATCAGCGCCTTCTCAAGCGGCTCGGTCACCTGCCGCGAGACCTGCTCGGCGGTCGCCCCCGGCCACAATGTGCGCACCACCATCGCCTTGAAGGTGAACGGCGGGTCCTCGGACTGGCCCAGATGCTTGTACGACCATGCGCCGATCAGCGCGAAAGCCAGCATCGCAAACAGCACCAGCGGGCGGTTGGACAACGCCCACTCGGAAAGATTGAAGCGGCGCACCGGCTTACTCCCTGGCCTTGGCGGCAGCGGCCGGCGTAGCCGGCTTCAGCACGGGACGGTTCTGCCGGTCCACGGCGATCACCGGCTGGCCGGCCCGCAGCAGGTGGCCACCCGCAGCAACTACCCAGTCGCCCCCGCTCACGCCCGACAGTACCGGTACCGTCTCGCTGCCAAACGCACCGGTGGTAACCGTTGCGGCCTTCAGCGTGCTGTTGGCCGGATCGACCACCCATACGCTGGCGGCACCGTTGGCACCACGCTGCAGCGCGCCCAGCGGCAGCTGCAGGGTGCCGTGGCGACCGGCGCTGCTGTAGACGCGTGCACTCTGGCCCAGTTCGACGTCGGCCAGCGCATCGGCGGGCAGGCTGACCCGGGTCGCATAGGTACGTGCCTGCGGATCGGCAGCGGCGGCGATCTCCCGGATCGTGCCCGGCAGGCGCTGGCCGGGGCGATTCCACAACTCCACCTCGACCGGTTGGCCCACAGCATAGTCGCGGATGGTGGCCTCGGGCAGGTCGATCAGCACTTCGCGGCCACCGTCGGCGGCCAGGTTGAAGATGGTCTGCCCGGCGGACACTACCTGCCCGGCCTCGGCCTCGCGGCTGGCGATCACACCGTCGGCCGGCGCACGCAGCTGTGCGTAGCCGGCCTGGTTGCGGAGCACATCGAGGTTGGCGCGGGCGGCGTTGGCCTGGCCCTGCGCGGCCTTGAACGCGGCGGACTGCTGGTCCAGCTGCGAGCGGCTGACCAGCTGCTGGTCGGCCAGCACCTGGTAACGCTTGAGGTCATCGCGGGCGCGCACCAGATCGGCTTCGGCTGCCGCCAGCTGCGCCTGCGAGGCACGGGCCTGCAGCGCGAAGTCGGCCACGTCCAGCTCGGCCAGCACGTCGCCCTTCTTCACCCGTTGCCCGGCATCGACGTGGCGCTTGACCAGGTTGCCGCCAACGCGGAACGACAGCGGGCTTTCCTGTCGCGCACGCACCGTGCCCGGGAACGCCGCCGGCGCCTGCCCGGCCTGCTCGCCGGGGTGAACCACCAGCACCGGTACGGCCGCCGGTGGCGCCTGTTCCTGCCCCGAACAGGCTGCCAGCGCAGCCATCCACACCATACCGCCCATCCAGCGCACGATCTTCATCGGTCAACGTCCTGAAAACGCAGGGTTGCAACTAAGGGAGGAGCCGCGACTGCCGGCCCAATTTAATAAACCGGCCGGTATAGTATAAATATCGAACCGCTTGGTCTAGTATTGTCGCGATGAGTTCCCACATTTCCCGCAAGCCGTCGGCCAAGCCCGCTGCCAAGGCCGCCGGACCCGGGCGCCCCAAGGACCTCGGCAAGCGCGCGGCGATCCTTGAAGCAGCCAAGGCACTGTTCATCGAACAGGGCTATACCGGCGTGAGCATGGACACCATCGCCGCTCAGGCCGGCGTCTCGAAGCTGACTGTGTACAGCCACTTCGGCGACAAGGAGACGCTGTTCTCCGAGGCGGTGCAGTCAAAGTGCATTGAAATGCTGCCCGACGCGCTGTTCGTAGCCGACGCGGACGGCCCGCTGCGCGACCAGCTGATCGGTATCGGCCTGGCCTTCTTCGAGCTGATCACCTCCGACGCGGCGATCTCGATCCAGCGCATGATGATGGCGCCGGAGACCGACGAACGCCTGCGCGCGCTGTTCTGGAAAGCCGGCCCCGAGCGTACCTGCGAGGCCCTGGCCGATTTCCTGCGTGCCCGCGCCGAACGTGGCGAACTGGATATCCCCGACTGTGCTCTGGCCGGCGAGCAGTTCCTGACCCTGGTCAAGGGCGAAGTGCACATGCATATGATGTGCGGCATGCCACTGTCACCCGTGGGATGCGACCCTCTTGCCCACGTGACCGCCAGCATCGACTTCTTCCTGCGCGCCTACGCGCCGCGAGGGGCCGGAACGGCTGAATAACCAAAACTGAACGAACCGGAGGTCGCGATGACTTCCGGCACTGCGACCCCGGCCCCCGGCAGCTGATGCTCTGGGCGCGCCGCCGGCCTCCGGCACCGGTAAAATGGCCGGCCCACTGCGCTGGATTTGAACCTCATGACGATTGATTACGCCCACGCCCGCGAACTGATGGTGGAACAGCAGATCCGTCCCTGGGACGTGCTGGACATCAAGGTGCTCGACGTCCTGGCCCGCCTGCCGCGCGAGGCCTTTGTCGCCGACGCGCACCGGGCACTGGCCTACGCCGATGTCGAACTGCCGATCGGCCACGGCCAGAAGATGATGAAGCCGGTCATCGAGGGCCGTACCCTGCAGGCACTGGACCTGCAGCCGGGTGACGAAGTGCTGGAAATCGGCACGGGCAGCGGCTTCCTGTCGGCCTGCATCGGCGCGCTGGCGCGCGATGTGCTGAGCCTGGAAATCGACCCGGAGCTGGCCGCCGCTGCGCGTGCCCGCCTGGACGCCTCCGGCCTGGGCAGCAACGTCCGCGTGGAAGTGGCCGATGCCCTGTCCTGGCAGACCGAACGCCGCTTTGACGTGATCTGTGTCACTGGTGCGGTCGACGTGGTGCCGTCACAGTTCGCCTCGTGGCTGCGTCCGGGTGGCCGCCTGTTCGTGATCCACGGCCGCTCGCCGGCGATGGAGGCCCTGCTGGTCAAGGCCGACGGTAGCTCCGAGTCCCTGTTCGAGACCGATATCGATTACCTGCGTGGTGCCGCCCCGGCCCCCCAGTTCCACCTCTGAGTCCAAGGAAGCCGCAATGATCCGCCGATCCCTCGCTGTTGCGCTGGCCACTGCCCTGCTGCCGTTGTCCGCCCATGCCGCCGACCTGCTGCAGGTCTACGAAATGGCCCGCAACGGCGATCCGCAGCTGTCGGCCGCCGAATCGACCCGGCTGTACGACAAGGAAGGCGCCGTGCAGGCGCGTGCCGCCCTGCTGCCGCAGATCAATGGCCAGGCCGCGCTGAACCGCACGCGCAGCGAGCCGAACGCCGACGCCAACTCCGGCTCGTTCACCAACAAGCGCCGCACCTACACGATCGACGGCAGCCAGACGCTGTTCAACTGGACCCAGATCAACAACCTGCGCTCGCAGCGTGAGCTGAGCAAGGCGGCGGACTTCACCCTCGAATCGGCCAACGACAACCTGATCGTGCGCACCTCGGCGGCCTACTTCAATGTGCTGGTGGCGATCGAATCGCTGAACGCCGCACAGACCAATGAAGCGGCCGCGAAGAAGCAGTTCGACTTCGCCGACAAGCGCCTGGAAGTGGGCCTGGCGCCGATCACCGACGTGCACGAAGCACGCGCCCAGTACGACCAGGCGCGCGCCAACACCATCATCGCGCAGAACACCCTGGCCGATAACTACCAGGCCCTGACCGAACTGACCGGCCAGCCGGTGACCAACCTGCGTGGCCTGCCGGCGGACTTCCGCCCGGAAGTGCCGGCCAACCGCGGCAACATCGACGAGCTGGTGCAGCAGGCCACCACCCAGAATCCGGCGCTGAAGGCGCAGGAGCTGAAGGTCAGTGCCGCCGAAGCCGGCGTGCAGGCTGCCCGTGGTGGTCATTACCCGACCCTGTCGCTGGGCGGCAGCTGGGGCAAGAGCGCCACCTGGGGCGACAGCACCGGTGCCGGCTCGCTGTCGCCGGATGCGCGCACCAACAGCATCGGCCTGACCCTGAGCGTGCCGATCTTCTCCGGTGGTGCCACCCAGTCCGGCGTGCGCCAGGCGCTGGCGCAGCGTGACATCGCCCAGGACGGCTACGAGCAGCAGAAGCGTGCCCTGGATCGCAATACCCGCAATGCCTACCAGACCCTGGTTCAGGGCATCAGCGAAGTGGAAGCCCGCCGCCTGGCGGTGGTCTCGGCGCAGAGCGCGTACGACGCTTCGCAGGTCGGCCTGGAAGTCGGTACCCGTACCGTGCTGGATGTGATCCAGAACCAGCGCATCCTGTTCTCGGCACAGCTGGACTATGCCCAGGCCCGCTACACCTTCCTGCAGAACCGCCTGCTGCTGAGCCAGTCGCTGGGTGCGCTGGACGTGGCCGAACTGCAGGACGTCAATCGGCTGCTGACCCAGGACGCGGGCAACCCGGCCACGACCACGCACTGAGTCGTCGCCCCTGCAACGAAAAAGCCACCCGCGAGGGTGGCTTTTTTGCAGATGCTGCATCCACACGCGCGCGCCCCGGCGTGGCCCCACGAACCGTCAGCCCGGCCATGCGCGCAGGCGTTCCAACGCCGCGAGCGCGCACAGCACGGCTGCCAAGGGGGCCAGCATCGACATCATCAGCCCGCAGCCGGCTGCGCCTTGCCGGGTGTCATCCCAACGCCGCAGCACCGCCAGGCACAGCGCTGCCATGACCACCAGCGTTGCCGGACCCGGCAGCGCCGGCAAGGTGCCCTGCGGCAGCCCCAGCACCAGCATCACCGCCGGCAGCGCAACCACCATTGCGCTCAGGCGCGTGCGGGATCGTCCCGCCGCGTCAGCTGCGCGGGGCCACAACGATGTGGCCAACCGGAGGGCCAGCATCAGCAGCACCAACTGCAGGGCGGCCAGGCCCGCTGCCCCGGCCAGGGGCAACAATGGCAGCATCCACTGCAGCTGGGGGTGCACCTGCAGCGCAACCGCCAGTGGCCGGGTACTGGCGAGCGCGGAAAACTCGACCAGCCCGGCCTGCAATGCTGCCAGCACGATCAGCAGCAGCATCGCCAGCAACGAGACCAGCGCCAGCACCGCCGGCTGCCACATCGCGCCCTGGCGGCGCAGCGCAGGAAAGCCCAGTGCCAGGCCCACGCTGGCAAATATGCCCAGCAGCGGCACCGCAGTCGCCAGCACGCCCCCCAGCCCGAAACGATACGGTGCGGTCGCCGGAGGCAGCCAGGGAATCCAATGCCCGTAGTGCACGTGACGCGCCGCCAGCGCCAGCAGCAACACCCCCACACCGATCTTCACCGTCAGCAGCGCACAGGCCGCCAGAGCCACACCCCGCGGCGGCAGCAACGCGAGCGCGCTCAACATCAGCAGACCCATGGCCGCCGCTACCTGCACGGGCAGCCAGTCGTTGGCATGGACGCCTCCGGTAGCCAGCACGGCATGTACATGGCGGGCCATGGACTGTGCCGCGCCCGCCGTGGTCGCCGTCAGCTCAAGCAACAGGATCGCGCCCAGAACGATGGCCACCCGTGGCCCCCAGCTGGCGGCCAACAGTCCGTACAGGCCATCGGCCGCCGGCAGTCGCAGCACCAGATCCTGCAGGCAGCACAGCACCAGGCCAGCCCCCAGTGCGGCCAGCAACAGGCTCAGTACGATGGCCGGGCCAGCCTGTGCCGCCGTGTGCTGGCCCACCAGCGCGATCACGCTGCCGCCCACCAGCAGCGTCAGTGCCACCACAGCCAGGTGGTCCATCCCCAAGCGCGCCCCACCGGTGCCGTCCCTGCCCCTGTCGCCGTCCATCGCAAGTTCCCTTGATATCCGCCCAAGCGCGGTCGACAGCAGGCTGGCAGCCTGCGTCGTCCTGCGGAATCGGAATCGGTGCTGCGTGCGCCACGATGTGATGGCAGGCACGCTGCCATCGGCAGGGTCGGTCCAGCAACGACAGAAAAATCGTCGCTAAGCAGAATTGATGAAGTTGATCACGACAACGCAGCGCAGCGCCGCCGACGCCGCGCTGCCGGGATCACTCGCGCGGTGGTGGCAGGTGCGGTGCGACCAGCGCAAGCGTGCGCTGCAGCGCGCCACGGCCATTGCTGACCAACGTGCAGCCCGCACGCGCCATGTCTTCGCGGGCCTGCGCATCTTCAAGCAGATGCTGCAGCAGGTCGCCCACCGCCTGCGCATCTTCGCCGATCAGCAGCGCACCGGCCTCGCGCATGCGCCGGGAGATTTCCGCGAAGTTGTGCAGGTGCGGGCCGGTCACCGCCGCGGTTCCCATCGCAGCGGGCTCCAGCAGGTTGTGGCCACCGATGGCCTGCAGGCTGCCGCCGACGAAGGCGACCTGGGCGCAGGCGTAGAACGGCATCAGCTCGCCGAGGGTGTCGATGACGAACACGTCTGTGGCGGCGTGCGGCCACTGGTCCACGCGGCGGGTCGCCACGCTCCAGCCCTGTTCGCGCGCCAGCGCTTCCACCTTCGGGAAACGTTCGGGATGGCGCGGTGCCCACAGCAGCAGCAGATCCGGATGCTGCTGGCGCAGGCGGCGGTGCAGGTCGATCACCGCCTGCTCTTCGCCATCATGGGTACTGGCGGCGATCCATACCGGGCGCGCGCCCGGCACCCGTGCATGGAACTGTTCGACGAAGCCCTGCACGTCCGGCGTGGTGATGTCGAACTTCAGGTTGCCCAGTGCCTGCACCTGGCCGGGCTCCGCCCCCAGCTGCACGAAGCGCTCGGCATCGTCCTGCGACTGCGCGGCCACGCAGGTGACGGTGCGCAGGGCGCGGCGGATCAATGCGGCCAGCAGCCGGTAGCCGCGCAGCGAACGCGCCGACAACCGGGCATTGAGGATGTAGACCGGAACGCCACGGTCACGGCAGCCGAACAGCATGTTCGGCCACAACTCGGTTTCCAGGATCAGCGCCAGGCTGGGCTGGAAATGGCCGAGGAAGCGGTTGACGCTGCCCGGCACGTCGTACGGCAGGTAGACATGGTCCAGCGCGTCGCCCCAGAGCGCACGCACGCGCTCGGAGCCGGTCGGAGTGATGGTGGTGATGACCCAGCGGATGTCCGGGCGCTGCTGGCGCAGGGCGTTGACCAGCGGCGCGGCGGCATTGACCTCGCCCACCGAGACCGCGTGCAGCCACACCCGTGGCTGGCCGGTCGGCTGCGGATAGGAGGCGTAGCGTTCGTCCCAGCGCCGGAAGTACTCACGGACCCGGAAGCCGCGCCAGACCAGGTGGTACACGGTGATCGGCAGCAGGATGTAGAGCACGACCGAGTACAGGCCGCGCAGGATCCATTCGACAGGGTCTTTACGCATGCGGCAAGGATACGGGAGCCCCCCGGGAAAGACACGCGGCCGCCTTGGTAGAATGGCCCCATGTCAGATGCCTCCACCGCCGTCCGCCCATCGCTGCGCGATCCGCGCAACTGGCCGATGTTCGCCGCCATGTTCGGCGCCTTCGCCATCGCCCGCCTGCCATGGATGCTGCAGCGCGCGCTGGGCCGGGGCGTCGGCTGGATCACCTGGCGCCTGCTCGGCAGCCGCCGCCGCGCCGCCGAGGTCAACCTGCAGCTGTGCTTCCCCGAGAAGGACGAGGCGTGGCGGCAGCGCCTGGTGCGCGACAGTTTCGATGCGCTGGGCGTCGGCGTGTTCGAGTGCATCCGCGCTTGGTGGGGCAGCATCGACAGCATCCGCCCGCAGGTACGGATCGAAGGCCTGGAACACCTGCGGCAGATGCAGGCCGAAGGCCGCGGCGTCCTGCTGGTCTCCGGCCACTTCATGACCCTGGAAATGTGCGGCCGCCTGCTGTGCGACTACGTCGATCTTTCCGGCATGTACCGCAAGCACAAGAACCCGGTGTACGAGTGGGCGGTGAAGTTCGGCCGCCTGCGCTATGCCAAGGCGATGTTCGCCAACGAGGACATCCGCGCGACCGTGCGCCACCTGAAGAAGGGCGGCTTCCTCTGGTACGCGCCAGACCAGGACATGCGGGGCAAGGACACCGTGTTCGTGCCATTCTTCGGCCACACCGCTTCGACCATCACCGCCACCCATCAGCTGGCGCGCATGACCGGCTGTGCGGTGATTCCGTACTTCCACCGGCGCGAAGGCGGAAAGTACTTCCTGAAGATCGGCGCGCCGCTGGAGAACTTCCCCAGCGAGGATGTGGAAGCCGATACCACGCGGGTCAACCAGGCCATCGAAGCGATGGTGCGCGAGGCTCCCGACCAGTACCTGTGGATCCACCGCCGCTTCAAGCGCCAGCCCGGCGGCCGGAGTGATTTCTACAAATAAAGGTGGGGCGGGAGGGTTTCGTCCACGCATGGCGTGAATTTGATGACGCGGAGCATTCTGAAGTAGATCCACGCCATGCGTGGATGCTCTACATCCGGGTGCCGGCACCTACAACGGCCAACGGCACCATGCGTGCGGGTACTCACCCAACGTGCCGGCCAGGCCCGCACGGACCGGATTGGCCAGGATGTACATCGCCTTCTCATGAAGGGATTCATCGCTGCGTACGGCATGATCGTGGTAACCGTGCTGCCACAGCGCCCCTCGTCGCTCCAATCGCCGGTTCAGCAGTCGGCTGCTGCGTGATTTGAGCAGGGCCATACACTCGGCCAGGGTTCCTCCGCGCAGCTCCATCAGCCAGTGCAGATGGTCGGGCATGACCACCCAGGCGAGGCTGTGGCTGAAGCCCTTGCGCTCTACGAAGCGCAGGGTGTCGATAAGGATCGCCACGTTTGCCGCATCGGCGAACAACGGTTCGCGGCCGAGGGTTGCTGTGGTCAATGAATAAACGTTGCCGGATCGGGAATACCGACCGTAGCGAAGTCTGGGGCTGGCCATGCCTCCAGCGTGCGCGAACTGCCGGGGCACCGATAGTGGAGATGTCACCGTGTTCAGGTCGGGAAAGCCTCATCCACGCATGGCGTGGATCTACTGATCGACTCCATGGTTGATCCCTACCATGCGCGGATGCGCGGTCACTTCACCGGCGGGGAATCATCTGCGTCGCGCGCCAGCAGGCTGCCGGCGAACAGGGCTGCCAGCAGCACCGTCAGGCCACCCCAGAAAGCGGAATAGAACGCCAGGTGCGTATTGAGCGGGAACACCGTAACCGCCAGCGCCAGCATCGCCGGTCGGGCGCGATCACGCGCAGCCGCCGGGGCATAGCGCCAGGCCCGCCAGGCCTGCGCCACCGCCGCCAACCACAGCAGCAGGCCCAGAACGCCGGTCTCGGCAAGGATTTCCAGCACGATCTGGTGGGCGTGCAACGCCGGTTGGTTACCCCACACGGCGGGCCCCTCATCTGACACGCAGGCCGGATACGCATCGCGGAAGCCGCGCGCACCGACACCGTTGACCGGATGCTCCTCGATCATGCACACCGCTGCGGTCCAGATGCGCGCGCGCCCCGAAAGCGCCTCGTCAACGCCCTGCCCGTCTTCGTTCCATGCCTGCGCCGTGCGCGCGACACGCTCGCGCAGCTGCGGCACGCCCGCTGTCAGTGCGGCCGTACCCAGCGCTGCCACCAGGGCCAGCAGCAGCAGCCGCTTCCAGCCGAACTGGCGCACGCCGCTGTAGGCCAGCACCAGCACAAAGGTGATCCACGAGGCGCGCGAACCTGCCAGCAGCAGCACGCACCCCAGTGTTGCAGCGGCCAGCAGCCACCCTGCATTGCCGAAACGCTGCGCCATCGGCAGCAGCAGGAACGGTGACAGGCTGGCCAGCACCTGGCCGAATTTCAGATTGCAGGGCCCAAGCGCGCCACTGAGGCGGTCGGCCAGTGCGGCTTCGTCGGCCGGGCACAACGCGTGGCCACTCACGGCCAGCTTCAGGTGTTCCAGCGACCAGAACCACGGGCTGGTGCCAGCCAGCGCCTGCACCAGCGCGTCCAGCGTCCACACGCCGGTGATCAGCGCCAGGCCACCGAAGGTCAAGCGCCGCCGTTCCGGCGTGGCCACCGCGATCGCCACCAGCCACATGAAGGGCAGGTAGCGCAGTCCGGCGGCCGCCTTGGTCCACGAGGCCGAAGGGTCGATCGCATCGATGGCCGAAAACGCCTGCGGCAGCCAGTAGCCGAGGAACAGGATCGAGGTCAGCGCCCACGCCGCCGTGCTCAACAGGTGCGGACGGCGCTGCAGCCGGCGCATCACCATGCGCGCGGCAGCATAGACCGCGCCAAGGCCCAGCACGGTTTCGGCAATGCCCGGCAGCGGCCACATCGCCACGTACGCCAGCACCCACCAGGGCGCCCAGCGCCCGGCACGGTCGTCGCGCACGATGGCAGCGGGGTCAGCCGGCGAAATCGGCATAGAGGCGGAGGGTATCGCGCTGCATGGCCTGCAGGGTAAACGGGATGCGGGTCGGCAGGGACGGCGGCTGCGCCAGCAGGGCCAGCGCACGTTCACCCAGCGCGCGCGCGTCGCCGAGCGGCACCGCACCGCTGGGCTGCAGCTGCAGCAGCAGTTCGCCGACGCCACCGTGGTCCCAGCCCAGCACCGGGCGACCGACCGACAGCGCCTCGACCACGGTGCGGCCAAAGGCTTCCGGCTTGTCTGACAGCTGCAGCACCAGATCGCTGGCGGCGTAGGCCTGGGCGATGCGGACGGTAGGCGTGCTGATCTGTACGGCCTCGGCCACGCCCAGTGCCGCGGCCTGGCGGCGCAGGTCAGCCACGTAGGCCTCGCGCCCGGGTTCGTCGGTGCCCAGCATCCACAGCTGGGCAGGCACGCCGGCGGCACGCACGTCGGCCAGCAGCTGCAGCGCGTGGGTGTGGCCCTTCAGCCGGGTGCCGCGCCCCGGCAGCAGCAGCAGCGGGCCTTCGACCTGGGCCAGCCACGGGTAGTCGGCCGCCAGCGCCAGCCGCGGGCGGCGGTCGGCGCGCGCCACGCGCGGGAACTGGTTGACGTCGACACCTCTCGGTATGACCCGCAGTTTTTCTTCCGGCACCGTCGGGTAATGGCGTTGCACGTAGGCGCGCACGGTGTTGGACACGCAGATCACGCGTTCGCCACTGGTCATCACCGCGCTGTAGCGGCTGGGCGAGTTCAACCCGTGCACGGTGGTCACCCAATGCGGGCGCTGTGCGGCGGGCATGGCGCGGATCGCGTACAGGCCCAACCAGGCCGGCAGCCGCGAACGGGCATGCACGATGTCCGCACCAACTTCGGCAAACAGCCGGCGCAGGGTCGGCAGATGGCGCAGGGTCAGCAGCGACTTGCGGCCGATATCCAGGGTGAGGTGCTCGGCACCACTGTCCAGCAGCGGCTGCACCAGGCGGCCACCGGCAGACACCACCAGCGCGCGATGGCCGGCGGCAACCAGGGCCGCAGCGATTTCCAGGGTCGAGCGCTCGACACCACCGGAGTGCAGCGCCGGCAGCAACTGCACCACGGTCAATCGGCGCATCGAAGGGGCCGCCGTTTAGTCGGCCAGCACGAACACGGAACCGCAGTACGGGCACTGCGCTTCGCCGTTGGGCTCGTCTTCGATCGGCAGGTACACGCGCGGATGCGAGTTCCACAGCGCCATTTCCGGGGTCGGGCAGCTCAACGGCAGATCGCTGCGGTGCACGGTGTAGCGCTTCTCGGCGTTGGCGGGCGCGGTGGCGGTATGGCTCATGGCGGATTCGGTGAACGGGTTGCGAGGCCCGTGATTCTAGCATCTGGGCCGCAACGACATTGCCCCGCAACGGGCCTTTGCACGCCGCCGCCGATGCCTCGCATCTCCCCACCGCGCGCCGGGCGGCGGCGATTCCGGGGATTTCGCGGTCGTTCCGGCAGGTTCGCTCGCCAGAATCGACTCCAGCGATATTTCCCGCATTTGGATCGAACTAAATGGCACTTGCCAGCGCGCGGCGGCTGTTGCAGGATCGGGCCAGGTCGCACCTCGACCCACCCAACCCAACCCGATCGCATGGCCCGCCCCCACCGGACCGGCATCGCCTCTTCCACTGCCAGCCTGGCGGGCGGAGCGATGCTGTCCGTGGTGTCCGCCGATGCGGGTTCGCCCGCCGCCAGCCCTTCCGGGAGACCCTTGCATGACCCTGTCCGATCCGCGCCGCGCCCTGCTTCCGCTCGCCCTGGCCCTGGCCTGTGCGACCACTGCGATGCCGGCGCGGGCGCAGGGGCTGCAGACCTCGTTCGAACCGGGCGAACCTGTACCGGCGCAGGCCACCGGTGCGCTTCAGGTCACGATCGGCAATGGACCGGCCGCGCCCTACGCCGCCAAGCGCAACGCCGGCTACAGCGGCCTGCATGCGCTGCGCTACAGCAGCGAAGGCGGCAGCGCGCGGCGCGAACTGTTCAAGGCCGACCTGCCCATCGAGGCCGATACCACGCTGTCGTGGCTGGTGCTGCCGGAAATCGTCGGCAAGGACACCGTCGCCTCGACCTATGTATCGCTGGACCTGCTGCTGGACGATGGCAGCCGCGTTTCGGCCGGTGCGGCACGCGACCAGCATGGCGTGGCGATCGGCGCACGCGCGCAGGGCGAATCGAAGACGCTGTACCCGCAACAATGGGCCCGCAAGGCAGTGCGGCTGGGCGACGTGCCCACGCTGAAGGGCCGCCGCGTGGTGGCGATCGAGCTGGAGGTAGCCAGTGCCGAGGGCGCGCCGGTCTCTGGCTGGATTGATGACGTGCGCCTGGATGCCCAACCGCGGCAGCGGCCGCAGCGCGTCTCCGATTGGGTGCTGACCACCCGCGGCACCCAGGCCAACGGCACCTTCTCGCGCGGCAACAATTTCCCGGCCACGGCGGTGCCGCACGGGTTCAACTTCTGGACCCCGGTGACCGACGCCGGCGCACTGAACTGGCTGTACCGCTGGAACGAACAGAACGATGCGCAGAACCGCCCGCAGCTGCAGGCACTGGCACTGAGCCACCAGCCCAGCCCGTGGATGGGCGACCGCCAGACCTTCCAGGTGATGCCCTCGGCCAGCCGTGGCGTGCCGGACGCCGACCGCCGCAAGCGCGCGCTGTCGTTCGACCGCCGTCATGAAAGCGCGCGCCCCTACCGCTACGACGTGCGCTTCGACAATGGCATCGCTGCTGCCATCGCACCGACCGACCATGCCGCGCTGTTCCGCTTCGAGTTCCCCGAGGGCGGCGACGCCAACCTGCTGTTCGACAATGTCGATGCGCGTGGTGGCCTGACCCTGGACACGGCCACGCAGACCCTCAGCGGCTACACCGATACGCGCAGTGGCCTGTCCAACGGCGCCAGCCGCATGTACGTGGTGGCCAGCTTCGACAAGCCGTGGCGCAGCAGTGGCCGCCTCGACACCGGCCGCCCGACCGGTTACATCAAGTTCGATGCTGGCAGCGACCGGCAGGTGACGATGCGCATCGCGACCTCGCTGATCTCGGTGGAACAGGCGCGTCACAACCTGGCGCTGGAAATCTCCGCCGCCGACACGCTGGAAAGCGTGGCGGGCCGTGCGCAGGATGCATGGGACGCGCGCCTGGCCCGCTTCGACATCGGCGATGCCACTGACGACCAGAAGACCACCTTGTATTCCAGCCTGTACAGGCTGTACCTGTATCCCAACTCCGGCCACGAGAATGCCGGCAGCGCGGCCGCGCCTGACTGGCGCTACGCCAACCAGGCCAGCGCCAGCGACGACAACACCGAAGGCAGCGCGAACCGCAGCTTCACCGGCGTGCGCGATGGCAAGGTGTTCGTCAACAACGGCTTCTGGGACACCTTCCGCACCACCTGGCCAGCCTATGCGCTGTTCACGCCCGACGATGCCGGGCAGATGGTGCAGGGCTTCATCGAGCAGTACCGTGCCGGTGGCTGGATCGCACGCTGGTCGTCGCCGGGCTACGCCGACCTGATGGTCGGCACCAGTTCGGACGTTGCCTTCGCCGATGCGTGGCTGAAGGGCATCGGCGGCTTCGATCCGGCCGAGGCCTACGCCGCCGCGCTGAAGAACGCGACCGTGGTCCCCCCCGACCGCCATGTCGGCCGCAAGGGCATGGACCGTTCGACCTTCCGTGGCTACGCCAGCGCGGACGTGCACGAAGGCATGTCGTGGACGATGGAAGGCGCACTGAATGACTTCGGCATCGCCAACATGGCCGACGCTCTGGCCAAGCGCGCGACCACGCCGGCCGCACGCGAGCGCTACAGCACCGAGGCCGACTACTTCCGCCATCGCGCCGCCAGCTACGCGACGATGTTCGATCCGGCCGCCGGCTTCTTCCAGGGCCGCAACGCCGATGGCCAGTGGCGCGTGGACGCCAAGGCCTACGACCCGCGCGTGTGGGGCCACGACTACACCGAATCCAATGGCTGGACCTTCGCCTTCACCGCCGCCCACGATGGCGAAGGACTCGCCGCGCTCTATGGTGGCCGTGACAAGCTGGCAGCGAAGCTGGATGCCTTCTTCTCCACGCCGGAAACCGCCGACCCCGCGTTTGCCGGATCCTACGGCGGCACCATCCATGAGATGACCGAAGCGCGCGATGTGCGCATGGGCATGTACGCACACAGCAACCAGCCGGCGCACCACATCCCATGGATGTACCTGTACGCCGGGCAGCCGTGGAAGACCCAGCAGCACGTGCGCGAGATCCTGTCGCGGCTGTATGTGGGCAGCGAGATCGGGCAGGGCTATCCGGGCGACGAGGACAACGGCGAGACCTCCGCGTGGTACGTGCTGGCTTCGCTGGGCGTGTATCCGCTGCGCATGGGCGCCCCGGAGTACGTGATCGGTTCACCGGCGTTCGAACATGCGAGGGTGGAACTGCAGGGCGGTGCGGTGCTGACCGTGAACGCGGCCAACAACTCACGCGAGAACGTCTACGTGCAGTCGCTGAAGATCAATGGCAAGCCGTGGACGAAGACCTGGGTGCCGCACGAGCTGATCGCCAAGGGCGCGACGCTGGACTTCGTGATGGGGCCGCAGCCGTCGCGCTGGGGCAGCGGCGTGGACGATGTGCCGCGCTCGCTGACCGCGCGGGGCCAGCGCCCGCAGCTGCTGCACGACCTGCTCGGCAGTGGCGCCAAGGCGACGCTGGCCGATGGTCGCGCCCTGCCAGCGCTGGTCGACGACGATGCCGCCACGGCCGTCGGCCTGGGCGGCGGCGCAACCATCGCACTGACCGGCCTGGGCGACGGCGTGCCGACCATGTACACGCTCACCAGCGGTGACGGCCGCATCCAGGGCGGCGAATGGACGCTGGAAGCGCGCAGCGGCAACGGCCGCTGGATCGTGCTCGACCAGCGCAGCGGCGAAGCCTTCGAGTCTGCCCGCCAGACCCGACCGTTCCGCATCGCCAAACCCGGTCGTTACAGCGAGTATCGGCTGCGCCTGGCCGCACCGGGCCGGCTGCCGCTGGCGGAGATCGAACTGTTGGCGCCCAGCGCCGTACAATGAGCCCCATGCGCTACCGTCTGCTGCCTCTGGCCCTTGTTGCCCTTTCCTTCTCCAGCTTCGGCCAGACCCAGGCCTTTGATGCGCAGCTGACCCGCGATGGCGTGACGCTGAACTACCAGGACGCCCGTGGCGCCCTGGCCGCGCCGCAGCGAAAGCGGGTGATCGATACGTTCTACTTCGCCTACCTGCGCGAACGTGCGGACTTCCACCCGGCCGCGCCGTCGATGGTGCGCATCGTGATCGACCCGGCCTACACCGGGATCGCCTTCGTCGGTGACAAGGACCAGGCCGCAACGATCACCATCAACCCGGGTTGGCTGGCGCAGCACCCCAACGACATCGACCTGGTCACCCATGAGGCCATGCACATCGTGCAGGGCTATCCGGGCTATGGCGACGCACGGGTGCCGGGTTGGCTGGTGGAGGGCATCGCCGACTACGCACGCGACCGCTACGGCATGGACAATGCCGCCGCGGGCTGGGCACTGCCGGGCAAGGTCGAGAAGGGGCAGAACTTCGACAGCGGCTACCGTGTCACCGGTGCGTTCCTGAAATGGGCCGACGCCGAACATCCGGGCCTGGTGCTGGCACTGGACAAGGCCCTGCGCGACGGCCGCTATGCACCGGCGCTGTGGCAGAAGCACACCGGCAAGGCACTGCCGGCGCTGTGGGCGCAGTACGCCAAGCCGCGTTCCGACGCTCCGCCGCCGGCCCCTGCACGCCGCGGCAAGCGGCGCTGACTGGGCGATCAACTGGGTACAGCCGCGACTGGATAGAGTCGACTGGGTAGAGTCGACTGTTAGTCGACTGACTTTCGTCCAGCCCCCGAAAACCCCGCGCTTCGCGCGATAGTCGACCGACGGTCGACTCTACCTCGCTGGCGTCTACGCCTCAGCGCGACTGCACGAAACCGGCGTACAGCGCGAACAGCTGCTGGAAGTACCGCCGCGTCACTCGATTGCGCATGACACCCTCGCCGATGGGAAGTTGGTCGGGCCCAGGGTGGGAAGGCCGGGCCGGTCCCTTCCCACGGCCGGGCCGCGTGGGCGTATTGGGCCGCAGCGGCGTTGCAGGGAAATGACCGGGCGGCGTAGCGCATGTGGCAGGTTTGGCGGCCGTTGCGGCAAATGAAAACACCGGGCAATGCCCGGTGTTTTCATTTACCCCGCCGTCCCACCGCGCCAGCGCCATCCTTGTTCCGACCAGGAGCCCCTTCTTGTTGAAGGGGCGCGCCGAAGGCGGGGGTAGAGGAAGAATGCGTGGGCAGCGGAAGTGGGAAAGAAGGCTTATGCCTTCTTTTCCGCTTCCAGCTGCTTCCTGATCTGCGCATCGACCGCCGCAATCGCGGTCATGTTCAGGATCCGGCGCGAGGTCGCGCTGGTGGTCAGGATGTGCACCGGCTTGTTCACGCCCATCAGGATCGGGCCGATCGCCACGCCGTCGGTGAACACCCGCACCAGGTTGTAGGCGATGTTGGCCGCTTCCAGGTTCGGCAGCACGAACAGGTTGGCGCGGCCCTGCAGGGTCGAGCCCGGCAGCAGCTTCTGGCGCAGCGCTTCATCCCATGCGGTGTCGCCCTGCATTTCGCCATCCACGTTCAGGCGCGGGTTGCGCTTGAGCAGCAGCTCGCGCACCTGGCGCATCTTCAGCGCATCCTTCGAATCATGGCTGCCAAAGTTGGAGTGCGACAGCAGCGCCACCTTCGGCTCGATGCCGAACAGCTTCATGCGATAGGCCGCCTGCAGGGTCGCTTCGCACAGCTGCTCGGCGGTCGGGTCTTCCTGCACGTGGGTGTCCACGAAGAAGAACACGCCCTGCTGGTTGATCACGCCGGTCATCGCCGAGGTCGAGGTGACCTTCGGCTCCAGCGGCAGCACGCTGCGCACGTAGCCCAGCTTCTTGTGGAAGCGGCCGACGATGCCGGTCAGCATCGCATCGGCTTCGCCACGGGCCACCATCACCGCTGCGATCAGGGTCGGGCGCGAACGCATCAGGTTCTTCGCCGCGGCCACGGTCACGCCACGACGGCCGGTCAGGCCGTGGTAGTACTGCCAGTATTCGTTGAAGCGCGGGTCGTCGTTGATGTTGGTGACTTCAACGTTCTCGCCGATCTTCAGGCGCAGGCCGAGGCGCTCGATGCGCGACTCGATCACTTCCGGGCGGCCGATCAGGATCGGATGCGCCAGGCCGTCATCGACCACGTTCTGCACCGCCTGCAGCACCACTTCCTCTTCGCCCTCGGCGTACACCACGCGCTGCTTGTCGCTGCGCGCGCGGTCGTACACCGGCTTCATCATCAGGCTGGTGCGGTAGACGAACTGGGCCAGCTTGTCGCGGTAGGCGCCCATGTCCTCGATCGGGCGCGAGGCCACGCCCGAATCCATCGCGGCCTGGGCCACGGCGGCCGACAGTTCCACCAGCAGGCGGCGGTCGAACGGGCGCGGGATCAGGTATTCACGGCCGAAGCTCGGGGTCTCGCCGCCGTAGGCCGAACCCATGTCGGTGGCTGCACGGCGTGCCAGTGCAGCGATGGCACGCACGCAGGCGATCTTCATTTCCTCGTTGATCGCGGTGGCGCCCACGTCCAGCGCACCACGGAACAGGTACGGGAAGCACAGCACGTTGTTGACCTGGTTCGGGTAGTCCGAACGGCCGGTGCCGATGATCGCGTCCGGACGCGCAGCGCGCGCCACCTCCGGCATGATTTCCGGGGTCGGGTTGGCCAGCGCGAAGATCACCGGATCCGGCGCCATGGTCTTGACCATGTCGGCGGTCAGGATGCCCGGTGCCGACAGGCCCAGGAAAATGTCCGCGCCGTCGACGATCTCGGCCAGGGTGCGCTTGTCGGTGTCACGCGCATAGCGCTGCTTTTCCGGGTCCAGGTCGGTACGACCGGTGTGGATCACGCCCTCGCGATCGAAGGCCAGGATGTTCTCCGGCTTCAGGCCCAGCTGCACCAGCATGTTCACGCAGGAAATGCCGGCCGCGCCCATGCCCGTGGTCGCCAGCTTCACTTCCTCGATCTTCTTGCCGGTGATCGCCATCGCGTTGAGCACGGCCGCGCCGACGATGATCGCCGTGCCGTGCTGGTCGTCATGGAACACCGGGATCTTCATGCGCTCGCGCAGCTTGCGCTCGACCACGAAGCATTCCGGCGCCTTGATGTCCTCCAGGTTGATGCCGCCGAAGGTCGGTTCCAGCGAGGCGATGATGTCGACCAGCTTGTCCGGGTCGGTCTCATCCACTTCGATGTCGAACACATCGATACCGGCGAACTTCTGGAACAGCACGCCCTTGCCTTCCATCACCGGCTTGCCGGCCAGCGCGCCGATGTTGCCCAGGCCCAGCACCGCGGTGCCGTTGGAGATCACCGCCACCAGGTTGCCGCGGGCGGTCAGCTCGCTGGCCTGCTGCGGGTCGGCCTTGATCGCTTCACAGGCGTACGCCACGCCCGGCGAATACGCCAGCGACAGGTCGCGCTGGGTCAGCATGGGCTTGGTAGCGGAAACCTTGATCTTTCCCGGCGGGGACATCCGGTGGTAATCGAGGGCGGCCTGTTTGAAATCTTCGTTGGACATCGATGTGGGTTACATGAATGGGCAGAAGGGACAGGGGATGATACCCCCGTTGGAGCGTCCGGACCTGTCGCTATCCTGTCGCAACCATGCTGCGACCGCACAATTCCGTGCCGTATGCGACGGTACCGCGATACCAGCTTCGGCGCTGCCCATGACAGCCATGGGACGCCCTGAAACGCCGCGGGGCCGTACCACTGACGTGATCGGCCCCGCGGTACCACACACCTGGATCAGCCCTTGGCCGGCAGCGCCTCGGGCAGCGCATCGACCGGCGGCGGCAGTTCGCTCTCGCGGCCATCCAGCGCCAGCTGCAGGCGGTTGCGGTCCAGCGCGCCTTCCCAGCGCGAGACCACCACGGTGGCCACCGCATTGCCGATGAAATTGGTCAGCGAGCGGCATTCGCTCATGAACCGGTCCACGCCCAGGATCAGCGCCATGCCAGCCACCGGCACCTCCGGCACCACGGCCAGGGTAGCGGCCAGGGTGATGAAACCGGCGCCGGTGACACCCGCCGCGCCCTTGGAGCTGAGCATGGCGACCAGCAGCAGGGCGATCTGGTGGCCCAGGGTCAGTTCGGTGTTGGTGGCCTGGGCGATGAACAGTGCCGCCAGGGTCATGTAGATGTTGGTGCCGTCCAGGTTGAACGAGTAGCCGGTCGGGACCACCAGGCCCACCACCGACTTGCTGCAGCCGGCGCGTTCCATCTTCTCCATCAGCGACGGCAGCGCCGACTCCGACGAGGAGGTGCCGAGCACCAGCAGCAGTTCGGCCTTCAGGTAGCGCGCCAGCTTGAACACCGAGAACCCGCACAGGCGGCAGACCACACCGAGGATCACCGCCACGAACAGGAACGCGGTGAGGTAGAACGAGCCCACCAGCCAGGCCAGGTTGATCAGCGAGCCGACGCCGTACTTGCCGATGGTGAAGGCGATCGCACCGAAGGCACCGATCGGGGCGGCCTTCATCAAGATGTGCACCAGCTTGAACACCGGGGCGACCAGCGCCTCCAGGAAGTTCAGCACCGGCTTGCCCTTGTCGCCCACCATCGCCAGCGCGATGCCGAACAGCACGGCCACGAACAGCACCTGCAGGATGTTGCCATCGACAAAAGCGCTGAGCAGCGTCTTCGGGATGATGTCCATCAGGAAGCCGACCAGGGTCAGGTCATGCGACTTCTCGACGTAGCTGTGCACTGCGGTCTGGTCCAGCTCGGCCGGATTGATGTTCATGCCGGCGCCGGGCTGCACCACGTGCGCCACGATCATGCCGACAATCAGCGCCAGCGTGGAGAAGAACAGGAAGTACGCCATCGCCTTGGCGAACACCCGGCCCACCGTGCGCAGGTGGGTCATGCTGGCGATGCCGGTGACGATGGTGAGGAAGATCACCGGCGCGATGATCATCTTCACCAGGTTGATGAAGGCATCGCCGAGCGGCTTCATCTTCTCGCCGACCAGCGGTTCGTAGTGGCCGAGGATGGCACCCAGGACGATCGCCACGATCACCTGGAAGTACAGCTGGCGATAGATCGGCAACGGCTTTGCAGGCACCGGTGCTGCGGTCGGGATGTGCATGGCGGACTCCGGAAGGGGCGTTTTCAGGCACGTACGGCCCCGGGACTGCACGGGAGCCGTTACCGTGGAAACTGACCGCAGGCCCTGTACTGCACGCACAGGGGGTGCGACCAATGGACGCCTTTGTACGCGCCAGGCACGCCGGCGCAGATAACCTATTGGTACTAGCCCCCCGGTTCAGGTGGCACAGGTGCCTACACTGGCGCCGCACCGCCCAGAAACGGGAAGGCCGGTGGCCCGGGCTGAACGGCTGGGCATGTCCCTGCGAAAGTTTCGGCCCCTGCGGCCGTTGATGTCCTGTCCACACGCAATCTGAGAGAGCCGCACCCAACATGCGCCCGAATCCCACCTTGCTGGCCCTGTCGCTGGCCGCCCTACCCGCCCTCGCTTCGGCTGCGGATTTCGACAACTGGCCGACCAAGTACACCTTCGGCGACGGCACCGAGTTGGCCGCTACCGCCAACATCGCCTACGACTACAACGACTTTTCCTCGGCCAGTGGCCTCGAGGACGACGACGCCGTGCGCCGCAAGGAATTCGGTGCGACGCTGAAGAAGAAGGGCGTGTACGACGCGATGGTCTACTACGACTTCCAGGCCGATACCTGGCTGGACGTGTTCGTGCGCTTCGAGAGCAAGGCCTTCTTCGGCCGTGACGTCGGCCGCTTCCGCTTCGGCTACATGAAGACCCCGGTCGGCCTGGATGCGAACACCTCTTCGCGTGCCGGCAGCTTCCTGGAAACCTCGCTGCCGGTGCAGGCCTTCTACGAAGGCCGCCGTACCGGTGTGGAATGGGTGCTGGAGCGCCCGCAGTACCTGCTGCAGGCAGGCGCCTATGGCGGCAAGGACCTGCAGGGCGACAACCCCGGCACCACCCAGGCGGTGCGTGCGGTGTGGACGCCGGTGAAGGCACCAGGTGACGTTATCCACCTGGGCCTGGCCTACTCGCAGGAGAACCCACGCGGCTACAGCGATGGCCGCGACGTGCACCACGAGGCCAGCGCCCGCCTGCGCGCGCGCCCGGAAGCCGGCCTGACCGACATCCGCTACGTCGATTCCGGCGCGCTGGTCACCGCCGACCAGATCCGCCGCACCGGCCTGGAAGGCATCTGGATCCGCGGCCCGTTCTCGCTGCAGGCCGAAGCGCTGCGCGCCACGGTCACCCGCCATGACGGCAAGCCCGACTTCACCGGCAGCGGCCAGTACGCGATGGCCAGCTGGGTGCTGACCGGCGAATCGCGGCCGTACAACGCCGGCGCGGTGGCCAACATCAAGCCGGCGCACAACTACGGTGCGGTCGAACTGGTGGCGCGTTACAGCCGCCTGGACCTCGACGATGGTGACATCCTGGGTGGCCGCCAGCACGACCTGACGTTGGGTGCGAACTGGTACCTGACCAGCCACTTCAAGTTCCAGGCCAACTACGTGAAGGTCGACGCCAGCCGTCGTGGCGTGCACAGCACGCCGGAGATCTTCGAACTGCGCGCGCAGATGCACTTCTGACCCCTTCCACGTCAGACCCCGGCGGGCGTGCACGCCACGCCCGCCGGCCCTGCGTAGACTGCCGCCATGTACTGGCTCAGCCGCCACCGGATGCTGTTGCTGACGATCCTGGTGATGGTCGGTGGCACCGTGCTGTGCGCGGTCGTCGCTGGCCATTACGCCTGGCGGCGCGCGCTCGGCGACGAAAGCAGCCAGGTGCAACGCCAGCTGCAGCTGTATGGCCAGGGCCTGCAACAGCGCATCGACCGCTTCGGCACCTTGCCGCAGGTCATGGCGCTGGATCCGGATCTGCTGCACGCACTGCGTGTGCCGCCCTCGCCCGGCGAACGGCAGCGACTGAACCTGAAGCTGCAACGTGCCAATGAAGTCACCCGGGCCTCGACCCTGACCCTGGTCGGCCACGATGGTGTGGCGGTGGCGGCCAGCAACTGGGACCAACCGACCAGCAACGTCGGCGAGAACTACAGCTACCGCCCCTACTACCGCCAGGCGCTGGCGCAGGGCCGTGGCCGCTTCTACGGCATCGGCATGACTACCGGCGTGCCCGGCTATTACCTTTCGCAGGCCATCGAGGATGACGGCAAACGGCTCGGCGTGGTGGTGATCAAGGTCGAGCTGTCCGCGCTGGAACAGGAATGGTTGAGCAGCCCGGACGTGGTGCTGGCCAGCGACGACCATGACGTCGTGTTCCTGTCCAACCGGGACAGCTGGCGCTACCGGCTGCTGCGTCCGCTGCGTGCCGGTGAGCGCCGCGAAATGCTCGATGCACGTCAGTACGCCGACCGTGCCCTGCAGCCCTTGCGTGCACGTACCGAAGACGTGCTGTCCGATGGCGGCCGCATGGTGCGGCTGCTGGATCCTGCGCTGCCGCAGCCGATGCTGTGGCAAAGCCTGGCGCTGCCCGCCGAGGGCTGGAACCTGCACCTGCTGCACGACGCCGGCGCCGCTACTGCTGCCGGTCGCGCGGCCGCCCTGACCGGCGGTGCCGCGTGGCTGGCCTTGGGCTTCCTGGTGCTGTTCGTGCAGCAGCGCAGGCGCTTGGCCAAGCATCGCCTGCGCAGCCGCCGCGAACTGGAAACCCTGCTCAAGCAGCACGCACAGGAGCTGCGCACCGCACAGGATGGCCTGCTGCAGGCCGCCACCGACGCCGACAGTGGTCTCAGCCGCAGCCTCGAACACCTGCCGCAGGGTGTGGTGGTGATCGACCGCGACCTGCGCCTGGTCGCGTGGAATTCGCGCTATCTGGAACTGTTCCGGTTCCCGGCAGACCTGGTGCGCGTGGGCCGGCCGATCGAGGAACTGTTCCGTTTCAATGCCCGTCGTGGCCTGCTCGGTCCCGGCCCGGTGGACGAGGCCATCGAGCGCCGCCTGAACCACCTGCGCAGTGGCCGCCCGCACATGCGCGAGAGCGAAAAGGACGACGGCACGGTGCTGGAGATCCGCGGCAATCCCCTGCCTGATGGCGGCTTCGTCACCAGCTACGCCGACATCACCAGCTACAAGAATGCCGCGCGCGAACTGCGCTCGCTGGCCGATGCGCTGGAACACCGCATCGCCGAACGCACCCGTGACTTGGACGAGGCGCGGCGCGAGGCCGAGCAGGCCAACCGCTACAAGACCCGCTTCGTCGCCTCGGCGGTGCACGACCTGCTGCAGCCGCTCAACGCTGCGCGCATGTTCGTCTCGGTGCTGCGCGGCAAGCTGGGCGACCCGGCGCAGCAGCAGACTGCCGATCATATCGATGCCGCGCTGGCGGCGCAGGACGCGATCCTCAACAGCCTGCTGGATATAGCGCGCTTGGAGTCGGGCAGTCTGCCGACCCGTGTGCAGGCGTTCCGGCTCGGACCTTTGCTGCAGACGCTGGCGCGCGAGTTCGGCATCGCCGCACAGTCGCGTGGCCTGGTGGTCGACTGGGTCGATACCGATGCGGTGGTGGTCAGCGATGAAGCCCTGTTGCGCCGCATCCTGCAGAACTTCCTGTCCAACGCGCTGCGCTATAGTGAACGCGGCCGCGTGCTGCTCGGCTGCCGTCGCCGTGAAGGCATGCTGTGGATCGAGGTGCACGACCAGGGCCCCGGCATTCCCGACGCGTTGCAGGGCGAGATCTTCGAGGAGTTCCGCCGCCTGCACGACGGCCAGCAGCGCGGCGCTGGCCTTGGCCTGGCCATCGTCGATCGCATCGGTCGCCTGCTCGGGCATCCGATCCGGCTGCGCTCGCAGCTGGGCCAGGGCAGTGTGTTCGCGGTAGGCGTTCCGTTCGGTGAAGCCAGCGCGATTCCCGCCACGGCACCCGCGCCGGTGCTGGTGCAGGAACCGGCCGCGGACAATCCGCTGCGCGGGCGCCGGGTGTGGGTGATCGACGACGATCCACACGTCTGCGCGGCCAGCCGCGCGCTGCTGGAGCGCTGGGGCTGCGAGGTGGCGCTGGCCGATGGTCCACAGGCGGCGCTGCAGGTGGCAGCAACAGGCGCGGTACCGGAGCTGGTGCTGCTGGATGTGCGCATGGGCGATCACCACGGGCCGGTGCTGTACGAGACGTTGGCCGAATTGTGGCAGGCCCGCCCGCCGGTGGTGCTGGTCACTGCCGAGCGCGATGCGGGATTGCGTGAGATGGCCGTCGAACGCGGCTGGGGAATGATCGCCAAGCCGGTTAAGCCACCGGCGCTGCGGGCGCTGATGAGTCAGTTGTTGATCCGGCATCGCGGGTAGTTTCCAGCCAACGGCGCAGCCCCTCGTGGGTGGTGTCTGGTTGGTCGTGGAAAGCAAAAGCCGTGGGTGGGCCGGTCGGGCTGGGTGCGCGGGGGACGCCGTGAATCCGTCCCTGGAGGCTTGGCAGCCGCATCCATGCGGCTGACACCCCCGCGCACCCGACCCGACCGGCCTCCGACAGATTTCGGTGGCCTGCACCCACGAAGAAGAAAGTAAGATCAAAAGCGGGTCGCGCGCTGCGCTTGCTCGTGTAGAGCCGAGCCCATGCTCGGCTTCACGGACCGTCCAGAAAGCAGCCGAGCGTGGGCTCGGCTCTACAAAAAGCAGCCTGTCAGGCTGTCTTTGCTTTTGATCTTCTTTTCTCTTCCGCGGGTGGACGCGCACGGAACCTGTCCGTGGCCGGGCAGGTGGGCTGCGCAGGGGCGTGAGCCGCATGGATGCGGCGACCGAGCTTACATGGACGTACTTGCAGCGGCCCCTGCGCAGTCCACCTGCCCGGCCTCACCCATGAACTGCTCTACGTGTCCACCCACGAGGGGCTGCGCCGTTGGCTGGAAACTACAACCCGATGCCGGCGTCGCCCTCGGGCTCCAGCGCCTTCACCAGCACCGCTGCCTGCGTTCGGCTATGGCACTCGAGTTTTTTCAGGATGGCGGTGACATGCACCTTCACCGTGTTCTCGGCCAACCCCAGCGTATAGGCGATCTGCTTGTTGAGCAGGCCATCGGCCAGGCACAGCAGCACGCGGAACTGCTGCGGGGTCAGCTGGGCCAGACGGCTGGCCAGCAGCGCATCGGCCTCCGAGCGCTCGGCGGCCATTGCCGGGAACCACAGGCCGCCGTCGAGCACCGCCTGCACGGCCTCGCCGATGGTCTCGGCCGGGGCCGACTTCGGGATGAAACCGGCCGCGCCGAACTGCTGGGCACGGCGGATCACCCGCGGATGGTCGTTGGAGGAGAGGATCACCACCGGAATGTCGGGATGCGAGCCACGCACGTGCAGCAGCGCGGAAAAGCCGTGCGCGCCAGGCATGGTCAGGTCGAGCAGCACCAGGTCCACGTCCGGCTGCGCGTCGAGCGTCTCGGCCAATGCCTCGGCGCTCGCAACCTCGCGCACCTGTGCCAACGGCAGGCTCTGCCGCAAGGACTGCACCACCGCCGAACGCAGCAGCGGGTGGTCATCGGCGATCAGGATGGTGTATTCGCTCATACCGCCATTGTACGGGCAGGTCGCCGCCTCAGCGCCCGGCCGGCTCGACGCTGCTGCGCCAGGCATCGAGAAACTGGCGACGCTTGAGCGCGTCCAGATACACCAGCAGGCCCGGACCCAGCTGGATCGGGCGGCGGCTGCGGCCCGGCGCATCATCGCCGCGCGCGTTGCCGGTCACGATCGGCATCAGCCGTGCCTCGCGCGACAGCACCTGCTGGCCGCGTGGCGACAGCAGGTAGTCGAGGAAGCGCCGGGCCTCTTCCGGATGTGGGCCGGTACGTGGAATCACCGCGGTGCGCAGCACCACCAGCGTGTAGTCCTCGGGCTCCACAATCGCCAGCGGAGCACCCGCGTCGATGCGTGCCTGCGCGTAGGAGCCAAGCACGTTGTAGACCAGTGACAGCTGGCCGCTGGCGACCTGGTCCAGCAGCACGCCGGTGCGCTCCTCGCGCACCACGTCGTTGTCGCCGAGCGCGCCCAGCAGCGCGCCGGCAATGCTGCCGCGCTGCGCGTCCTGGGTCGCCAACAGGTAGCCGACGCTGCTGCGCTCGATGTCATAGGTGCCGACCCTGCCGCGCAGGGGTGCACCTTCAGCACGCAGCCGGTCCAGCAGCTGGCGGCGCGTGTGCGGCACCTTGGCCGAAGGAATCGCGCGGGTGTTGTAGACCATCACCACCGGCTCGTAGCTGATGCCGAACGCCTCGTTGCGCCACTGTGCCCAGGCCGGCAGCGCGGCGGTCTGCGCCGAACGGTGTGGCAGCGCGTGACCGTCATTGACCAGTTTGGTCTGCAGGTCCATGCCGCTGGAGATCAGCAGGTCTGGTGATGCCGGGCCGCCGCGGTCGTGCAGGTAACGTGCGTACAGGTCCTGGGTGATGATGTCCTCGTACACCACCTCGGTGCCGGGGTGCAGGCGCTGGTAGTCGGCGATGACCACCGCGAACACTTCGATATCGGTGGTGCCGTGGATGCGCAGCTGAGCGGTGGCCGCTCCCTGTGCGGGAAAACGGCGCACATCGCCGGGCGCGGCCAACACCGGCAGGGCCAGCAGCAGCGCAACAGTCGTGGCGAACAAGCGGATCATGGACTGCTCCGGGGCAGGCGGATGGTGGCGACCAGCCCGCCCTGCGGGCGGTTGCTCAGGTCAATGCGGCCGCCATGGCTGTCGACCACGCGCTTGACGATGGCCAGGCCCAGCCCGGCACCACCTGAGGGCGCGCCTTCGCCACGGGCGAAACGCTCGAATACGCGCTCGGCATCGGCCGGGGCGATGCCCGCGCCGTGGTCGGCGATGGTCAGCACGGCCTGCTCGCCTTCCACGGTAAGGGCAATCTGCAAGTCGCCGTCACCGCCGTACTTCAGTGCGTTGTCGACCAGGTTCTTGATCGCCTCGCGCAGCAGCAGCGCATCGCCGTGCACCAATGCCGGTTCGGCGGTCATCGCCAACTGCACGCGCGGCGCCGGACCGGCCTGCGGCAGCGCTTCATGCAGGGCCTGGTGCACGGTCTCGGCCAGGTCCACCGCTGCAAAGCGCTGCAGATGCGAACGATGGATCACGCTGGCATCGCTGAGCAGCTGGTTCAGCAGCCGGCTCATATGGGTGGCGTTGCGCTCGATCGCCTGCAGGCTGCGCCGCATGTCCTCCGGATCGTCATCATCCAGCGCCAGCTGTGCCTGTGCGCGCAATGCCGCCAGCGGCGTGCGCATCTGGTGCGCAGCCTCGGCCATGAACGCGCGCAGTGTCTCGTTGCTGCTGGACAGGCGTTCCATGAAGCGGTTCAGCGCCGCCACCATCTGGTCCATCTCGCGCGGAACGCGGGCATCCAGCGGCTTCAGGTCGGACGGCTCCCGTCGCGACAGCTCGCGCTCCACCCGCACCAGCGGCCGGAATGCGCGATGCACGCCGAACGCCACCAGTGCCAGCAGCAGCCCGGACAGCACGCCGATCGCCAGCAACGCGCGATTGACCATGTCCTGCGCGACCGCTTCACGCGCACGCCGGGTCTGGCCGACCTGGACCTGCACCTCGCCCTGCGCCGAGGCAGCGGCGAAGCTGCGGCCGACCACCACGAAGCGCACGGTCTCGCCGCTGTAGGTGGCATCGAACAGCTGCGGCTGGGTACCGGGCCGGCGCGGCGCTGCCGGCAGGTCATCGTAGCCGGTGATCAGCGTGCCGCGGCTGTCGGCCACGCGATAGAACACGCGGTCCTCCGGCGCCATCGCCAGCAGGTCCAGCGCCGCATACGGCAGATCGACCTGCCACTGCCCATCGACCAGCGCCACCGAATCGGCGATGGACAGCGCCGAGGACACCAGCAGGTGATCGTAGGAACGGTTGGCGGCACGCTGGCCGTAATCGCGTGCGGCGAACAGCAGGGCCACCGCGAACACCGCCAGCAGCACGCCGAGATAGAGCAGCAGCGTGCGCCGCAGCGAACCCGGCGCCGCAGTCGCAGCGCGCGCGTCAGCCATCGGCGTCTGCATGGGTATCGCTGGCCTCCAGCAGATAGCCGACACCGCGCACCGTGGTGATGCGCAGCGGTGCGCCCGCCAGCTTCTTTCTCAGGCGGCCAACATACAACTCGATGGCATTCGGGCCCGCTTCGTCATCGAAACCGAACAGGCCGTTGCCGATCTCATCCTTGCCGACCACTTGGCCGAGGCGCCCGACCAGGATCTCCAGCAGGCGGTACTCGCGGTTGGGTAGTTCGATCGGTTCGCCGTCGAGGCTGACCCGGTGCGCAGCGTTGTCGAACTGGAAGCCGCCGATCTGCACCACTTCGCTGGCCTGGCCACGCGCACGCCGCAGCAGCACGCGGCAGCGCGCTTCGAACTCGCGGAAATCGAACGGTTTGCCCAGGTAATCGTCGGCACCGACATCCAGCGCCTGCACGCGATCCTCGATGCCATCGCGCGCGGTCAGCATCAGCACCGGCGTGCTGTCACCGCGCTCGCGCATGCCGGCCAGCACGCGCAGGCCATCGAGCTTGGGCAGGCCGATGTCCAGCACCACCAGGTCGAAGCTCTGGTAACGCAGCACGCTGGCGGCGGCCAGGCCATCGGCCTGCCAGTCCACGGCGTGCCCGCTGCGGCGCATACGGCGGATGATCGCATCGGCCAGATCCGGGTTGTCTTCGACCAGCAGCAGGCGCATGGGCACACGGGTGGGAGGGGAACCGAATGCTACCGCATGCCGCCGCCGCGCTCGCCGGGTGTGGCCCAGTGAGCGCAGCGGCCGGATTTACGATGCACCGCACAAACCACTGACAGGACGATGACAGCTTGCCCGACCCAGACTGCGGCCGCGCACCGTCCGGTGCCCACGATTGCCGCGCGCCTGGCGCGCACCTGGGAGGGTTTGTGGAATTCACGTTTGCCTGGCGGCGTCCTGCCGCCATGATGGCGCTGGCTGCCCTGTCGGCGCCGGCCTTCGCTGCCGAAGACAACCGCCCGGTCACCGCCACCCTCGGTGGCCGCCTGCACCTGGACTTCGCCACCTTCGACAACGACAACCGCGGCACCCCGAACAAGGACGACACCGAGATCCGTCGCGCCTGGCTGGACGTGTCCGGCAAATTCTTCGTGGTCGACTACAAGCTGGAAGCCGACTTCTCCGGCGACCGCGTCGAGGCCAAGGATGTCTACCTGGCACGCAGCTTCGGCGAGGCCGGCAAGCTGACCGTCGGCCAGTTCAAGCAGTACTTCTCGCTGGATGACCGTACCAGCTCCAACTACGGCAGCTTCCTGGAGCGCGGCAACGCCGGCACCACGCTGGCGCCGCTGTACCGCCTGGGTGCGTCTTGGCAGGCCAATCCGGGGGATTTCACCTGGGCGGCCAGCCTCTACAGCCTGGAGAGCATCGACGCCTGGCAGGTGAAGGGCCGCGCGGCGGGTGGTCGCGTCACCTGGGCGCCCTCGCCCAGCGACGGTGACGTGCTGCACCTGGGCCTGTCGCTGGCCCGCGAGGCCTACGACAACCCGGGGGCCAACGGCGTGCCCGGCCTGCGCATCCGTCCGCGCCCGGCCGGCCACCTGTCCGACAACAGCCGCCTGACCCTGGTCGACTTCTCTGCCGGCCGCGATACCGACGTCAACAAGTGGTCGCTGGAATACGCGCAGGTGCGCGGCCCGCTGTCATGGCAGGGCGAGTTCAGTGGCGCCACCTTCGATGATGGCGCCCAACGCGGCGACGTGATGGCGGCCTACGGCATGCTCAGCTGGTTCGTCACCGGCGAAAGTCGTGCCTACGACCGCAGGACCGGCCGCTTCGCACGGGTCAAGGACATCCGCCACAAGGCTGGGGCCTTCGAAGTGGCGCTGCGTTACGACCAGATGTGGGGCGCGCAGCACCTCGATGGCGCGCCGGACCTGCGCCGTGGCAGCACCGAAGCCTGGACGCTGGGTGGCAACTGGTACCTGCGCGACAACCTGCGCTTCATGCTCAACGTGATCGAAAGCCGCAACCGCGACCGCCTGGCCGGGGTCACGGTGGACCGCACGCGCGCGGTCACCGGCCGCCTGCAGTACGACTTCTAAGCCAGCTGTGCCGGGCAAACCACCCGGCCCCCTTCCACTCCCCCACATCCTGTTTTCGCAAGGAGTCCGCAGATGATGCTGAGCATCCTCGGCTTTGGCATGGTCATTACATTCATGTACTTGATCATGAGCAAGCGGTTGTCGCCGCTGGTGGCCCTGATCACCATTCCCATCCTGTTCGCGCTGATCGGCGGCTTCGGTGCCGGCATCGACGAGATGATGCTGGAGGGCATCAAGAAGATCGCGCCGACCGGCGTGATGCTGATGTTCGCCATCCTCTACTTCGGGGTGATGATCGACGCCGGCCTGTTCGATCCGCTGGTAAGGGTGATCCTGCGCTTCGTCAAGGGCGACCCGATGAAGATCGTGCTGGGCACTGCGGTGCTGGCGATGCTGATCTCGCTCGATGGCGACGGTTCGACCACCTACATGATCACCGTCTCGGCGATGCTGCCGCTGTACCAGCGCCTCGGCATGAACGCGCTGAACATGACCTGCGTGACCATCCTGGCCGGCGGCGTGATGAACCTGACTCCGTGGGGCGGCCCGACCGCACGCGCGGCCACCGCGCTGCACGTGGACCCGGCCGATGTGTTCGTGCCGCTGATCCCGTCGATGGTAATCGCCTGTGCCGGCGTGCTGCTGCTGGCCTGGTACCTGGGGCTGAAGGAACGCCGTCGCCTTGGCGTGGTGACCCTGCCCAAGGGCGGCAGCTGGATGGACAACAGCGTGTCCGATGACAGCAATCCGCTGCCGACCGTGGAAGACGCCGAGGACATCAAACGTCCGAAGCTGCTGTGGGTCAACCTGGCCCTGACCGTGGCGCTGATGGCCGCGCTGATCATCGGCGTGCTGCCGATGCCGGTGCTGTTCATGGTCGGCTTCGCCATCGCCCTGGTGATCAACTACCCGAACCTGGCCGAACAGCGCCGCCGCGTGGTCAACCATGCCGGCAACGTGCTGTCGGTGGTGTCGCTGATCTTCGCCGCGGGCATCTTCACCGGCATCCTCAACAACACCGGCATGGTCGAGGCGATGTCACACAGCTTCCTGGCGGTGATTCCGGAGTCGTGGGGCCCGTACCTGGCGGTGATCACCGCCGTGGCGTCGATGCCGTTCACCTTCTTCATGTCCAACGACGCGTTCTACTTCGGCGTGCTGCCGATCCTGTCCGAGGCCGCCGGCAACTACGGCATCACCCCGGTGGAAATGGCGCGCGCCTCGCTGGCCGGCCAGCCGGTGCACCTGCTCAGCCCGCTGGTGCCGTCCACCTACCTGCTGGTGGGCCTGGCCAAGGTCGAATTCGCCGACCACCAGAAGTTCACCCTGAAGTGGGCCATCGCCATCTCGATGCTGCTGATGATCGGCAGCCTGCTGTTCGGCCTGTATCCCCTCGCCGCCTGACCCTTTACCAAGGAGCCTTCTGCAATGACGCTTCGAATCGCTTACGTCACCAGTGGAATGGGCAGTGTCGGCACTGCCATCTGCCAGAGCCTGGCCCGCAGCGGCCACACCGTGGTCGCCGGCTGCGCGCCCAACTCGCCGCGCAAGGCCAACTGGCTGCGCGAGCAGCGCGAACAGGGCTTCGACTTCATCGCCTCCGAAGGCAACGCCACCGACTGGGCCTCGACCAGCGCCGCGTTCGCCAAGGTCCGTGCAGAAGTCGGTGAAGTGGACGTGCTGGTCAACAACTCCGGCGGCAGCCGCGACCTTCTTTTCCGGCAGATGACGGTGGAAGACTGGAACGCGGTGATCGCCTCCAACCTCAATGCGCTGTTCAACCTGACCAAGCAGGTGGTCGATGGCATGGCCACGCGCGGCTGGGGCCGCATCATCAACATCGGTTCGGTCAGCGCCCACAAGGGCCAGATCGGCCAGGTGAACTACGCCACCGCCAAGGCCGCGATGCACGGTTTCAGCCGTGCACTGGCCGCCGAAGTGGCCTCGCGCGGGGTCACCGTCAACACGCTGTCGCCGGGTTACATCGCCAGCCAGGCAATCAGCAGCTTCCCGCCGGATGTACTGGATCGGCTGGCCGCCTCGGTGCCGGTGCGCCGGCTGGGTCGGCCCGAGGAAGTGGCCGGCCTGTGCGCGTGGCTGGCCTCGGATGAAGCCTCGTACGTGACCGGTGCCGACTATCCGGTCAACGGTGGCCTGTACATGGGTTGAGCCCTCCCCCACGGAGTGCGCGGGGCCGGTGAACCGTCGTTCGCGAGGGGGATCCGGCCCCATTTTCTATCGGGTTGCAGGACACGCACGGGGGCCTGCGTCGTTCGTTGGTTTCTCGTAAAGAAGGTTTCATGTTCCGTTCGCATAGTGGCCATGCACCGCGCACGTGTGCCGGTGACCACCCCCCATGCAACGGACCACCATGCAGACCCGACACCTGACGATCGCCGTGGCGATCGCGCTCTCCGCCGCCACCAGCGCCCATGCCGCCACCGCCGCCGATACCGGCGCCAGCACCGATGCCGCGCTGAGCGCGCAGACGCTGGACACCGTCTCCGTGATCGGCCAGGGCGAGACCCGCCAAGTGCAGCGCATCACCACCGTCGACAAGCAGGTGCTGCCGCCGGGTACCAGTGGCCAGAAGATCCTCGACCGCCTGCCGGGCGTGTCGGTGCAGTCCAACGATGCCTTCGGTGCCAATGAGGAATCGCAGACCATCAGCCTGCGTGGCTTCGACAAGAGCCGCCTCGGCTATACGCTGGACGGCATTCCGCTGGGTGACAACAGCTACGGCAACTACAACGGCCTGAGCATTGCCCGCGCGATCATTGCCGAGAACCTGGCCGGTGCCGAGCTGTCGCAGGGCATCGGTTCGCTGGGCGTGGCTTCGACCAGCAACCTGGGCGGCACCATCCAGTATTTCTCGATGGACCCGTCCACTGAATTCGGTGGCCGCGCCAGCGTCACCGTCGGCGACAACAACCAGCGCCGTGGCTACCTGCGCGTGGACACCGGCGACCTCAACGGCTTCTCGGCCTATGTGTCCGGCGTGCACCAGGACCAGGACATGTGGGCCGCGCCGTACCAGAACCAGACCACCCGCCAGTTCAACGCCAAGGCCGTGTGGAATATCGGCGACCACCGTTTCGGTGCGTTCGTGGCGACCTCGCGCGCCAGCCAGGCCAACTACGCCTACCTGTCCAAGGACATGCTGGCCCGCGGCCTGGGCTATGACTGGAACATCTACGCACCGGACTGGGACCGCGCCGTCGCTGCTGCGTACTGCGCGCCGGGCACCTACAACAAGGCGCGCTGCAGGTTCAGCGGCGGCGTCAACAGCATCGACGATGCGTACTACCAGAGCCGTGCACTTCGCGACGACAACCTCTATTCGGTCGATGCCGACCTGCGCCTGGGCGAGCAGGGTCGCCTGAAGCTGCTGGCCTACCACCACGACAACCGTGGCCAGGGCCACTGGTGGGCACCGGGCCAGCCGTCCTACCCGGGCACCGACAGGATGCTGCCGATTTCGATCCGCAGCACCAACTACACGATCAACCGCGATGGTGTGACCGCCGCGCTGTCGTGGACGGTGGGCATCCACGAACTGGAGGCCGGCCTGTGGTACGAGCAGAACGACCATAACGTGTCGCGCAACTTCTACTACATCAGCGGCCCGTTCCTGGACGACCTGTACCTGAAGAACCCGGACCGCCTGCTGTTCAACCAGGATTTCGACATCCGCACGCGCCAGTTCTACGTGCAGGACCGCATGCGCTTCCTCGACCAGCGCCTGACCGTGGACGTGGGCATCAAGAGCCCGAACACCCGCATGCGCGCCACCGCCCAGCCGGGCGTGGAAACCAGCATCGCTTCGGGCACGCTGACCGCCAAGAAGTCGGTGCTGCCGCAGGTGGGCCTGGGCTTCAAGCTCAACGCCAACAATGAACTGTTCGCCTCGTACGCCGAGAACATCGCCGCCTTCGTCGGTGGCGGCAGCGGTGGCCCGTTGCAGGTGTCGCCGGAATCGTTCGCAGCCAGCGCCGGGCTGGAACCGGAGAAGTCCAAGAGCCTGGAAGCCGGCTTCCGTACCTTCGGCGAGAAGTACCAGGCCTCGATCGCGGCCTACAACGTGAAGTTCGACAACCGCCTGCTGTCGCTGAACCCGTGTTCCAGCATCGAAGTCGGCACGCGTCCGGAGTGCGTAACGCGCTTCATCAATGTCGGTTCGGTGAAGAGCCACGGCGCGGAACTGACCTTCATCCTCAAGCCGATCGACGGCCTGCAGTGGTACAACGCGCTGTCCTGGAACAAGACCACCTACGAGGATGACTACACCTCGGGCGGCGCGATCGTGCCGGTGGCCGGCAAGATCACGGTGGATACGCCGCAGCGCATGGCCTCCAGCGAGATCAGCTGGAACCGCGATGGCTTCTTCGCCAGCCTGCGTGCCAAGTACACCGGCAAGCGCTACTACACCTACACCAACGACCAGTCGGTGCCGGGGGTGACCACCTTCGACGCCGGTGCAGGCTACGACTTCGGCCCGGGCCTGGGCCTGCGCAACGTTCGGGTGTCGTTGAATGCGACCAACCTGACCAACAAGCGCTACGCCGGCCAGCTGAGCTCGTTCGCACCGACCGATCCGAAGGGCACGCGCTATGCGATCCACGCGAGCGCACCGCGGCAGCTGTTCATGACGGTGGCGGCGGAGTTCTAAGTCAAAAGCGGGCGCTGCGGCGCGTTGATTGTTCCTGCATGGCGTGGGTAGGCAGGCCCATGCAGGACACGCCGTAAACCCATCCATGGGGGCTCGATGGCGCCATCCATGGCGCCAACGGTCCTGCGCCGGCCCATCCGACCCTGCTCGACGGTTTCCCGCGCCACGGTGCGGAGGACAAAGAAGAGCAAGAGCAAAGAGCCGGGCATTGCCCGGCTCTTTGCTTTTCAAGATTTTCAAGCGCAATCCCTTCGGCGCGCTGATGTGCTGCCGCCCGCGCGGGAAACTGTCTGGCGGCGGTGGCGTACCCTGGCCAGGACCGTGAGGCGCATGGATGCGCCGATCGAGCCCCCATGGATGGGTTTACGGCGTGTCCTGGCCAGGGTGCGCCACCGCCGCCCAGCGATATCAATCGAGGCGCCAGCGCATCATCCCGCCAACGCATTTCATTCCGGCGCCAGCTGGTCCATCCGTATCCGGTTGGCAAACAGCGAAAACGCCAGCATGCCGGCCAGCCCATTCGCCCGGCTCACCCAATGCGGCAGCCAGCGCGGTGGCTTCAGCCCCCCCGCCTCGAACAACGGTGCGAACGCGATCGCATCGGCCAGGCTCATCTTGCCGGCGAACAACCAGCGGCAGACCTGCAGGCGGTCCTCGGCCAGCATGTGGCGGAAGAAGGTATGCACCGACACCAGGCCGCGCAGGTACACCGTGTCCTTGGTGAAGGCCAGGCCGCCACTCGGCGGCACCCCACGGAACACGCGCTGTGCCGACGCAAAGCTCTCTTCGGCGTTCTGCCCGGCATCGCAGAAGTAGCGGAACACCTCGATGAAGTCGGCGCCTTCGCGGGCCATCGCGATCGCTTCAGTGCGCAGACTGATTCGCTTCAGGCGCTCGATGTCGATGCTGCCGGTGATCTGTTCGGCGAAGGTAGCCAGCCCTTCCTGGGTGGCCGTCACCCGCGGCGAGGACAACGCCAGGCTGGGCAGCACCGGTTGTTCGCGGCCATTCAAGGCGGTCAGCGAATGCACCAGCGCTTCGTGGTGGAACAGCTGCGCGCGGTCGTAGGCACTGAAGCGCGCACTGGTGCGCAGGCGGATGCGGGTCGGTCCGGCAGCGGCCTTGGACACCAGCTCTGGATCGAGCTGCACCTGGATGATGCGCGATTCGAAGAACGCATCCAGGTCATTCTGCAGCTGCAGCTGCAGGGCAATGGCCGAGACCGGCACCTGCTCTTCCGGCGCCAGCAGTTCGTGATCGAGTTCGGCAGCAATCTGGATGAAGTGACGCGCCGCTTCGCGCGTGCTCGGGCCATTGCCTGGCAACGGCTGCTCGGGCGCGCCGAACAGCTGCACCGAACAGGTATCGACGGCGGCAGTGCCCAGCCCCTCAAGCAGCTGCGCGGCCAGGTCCCAGCTCTGTGCCGACTGCCGCACGTAGTGGCCCAGCGGATGAGTATCATCGCAGTCGGCGGCGATCGCAGCCAATGCGCGGCGCTCCTCGCTGAAATCCAGCCTCGGGTAATCCACCTTCGGCAGCACCGGCTGGCCACGTGCCACGCTGTCCAGGAACGGGGCCTGCAGCGTGGCCGGCCAGCTGGTCAGCCCCAGCAGGCGGATGCCTCCCACGGCCTCGACCAGGCGCGCATCGAGCGCTGCATGGTGGGCCACCTCACGGTCCAGCGTCGCGGTCGGTTCCATGGGCGGACTATAGCGCCCTGCCCTTGCTTTGGTAGGTGCCAACCTTGGTTGGCATGCGCCGACGGCGGGCTGCGGACAGATTCGTGCCAACCAAGGTTGGCACCCACCCGAAGCAGGCAGACGCGGGTTCAATACAGGGGTCGGAGCCCATTGCGAGGCAATGGGATCCGACCCCGACACCCATCAGCGCCGGCGCGGCTTGGCGGCCGGGCGGAACTGCTGGCCCTTGCCCTTCCTGCCGCCACGTTCCTGCGCGGTCTCGGCCTGGCGCACCGCCAGCTTGGCGGCAGCGGCGGCCACTTCTTCCTTCAGCTTGAAATAGTTCAGCAGCCGGCTCTCTTCGATCTCGCCAGCGTCGATCGCTGCGCGGACAGCACAGCCCGGTTCCTGCTGGTGCTTGCAGTCGTTGAAACGGCACTGCGTGGCCAGCGCTTCGATGTCGGCGAAGCCACCTTCGGACAGCGTTTCTTCGCCGGTCGGTTTCAGCTCGCGCATGCCGGGGGTGTCGATCAGGCAGGCGCCGGTCGGAAGCGGCATCAACGCGCGATGGGTGGTGGTGTGGCGGCCGCGCGAATCGTTGGCACGCACCGCGTTGGTCTTCATCCGCTGCTCGCCGAGCAGGGTGTTGGTCAGCGTGGATTTGCCGGCACCGGAGGAGCCCACCAGCACCACCGTGCGCCCCGGGCCCAGCCACGGTTGCAGCACCGCCACACTGTCGGCATCCAGGCCGTTGATCGCATGCAACGCGATGCCCTGCATCTCCAGTTCTTCCAGCACCGCCAGCGCATCCTCGCTGTACTCGGTCTGGTCGGCCTTGGTCAGCACCACCACCGGTTCGGCGCCGCCACCGCCGACCAGCAGCAGGTAGCGCTCGATGCGGCGCGGATTGAAGTCGGCATCCAGGCCACAAACGATGAACACCGTATCGATGTTCGCTGCGATCACCTGCTGGTGGTAGTGCTCGCCCGCCGCGCCACGCTTGATCGCGGTGCGACGCGGCAGCAGCGCAACGATGCGGATGCCGTCCAGCAGCACCCAGTCGCCCACTGCAGGCCGCTCGTGGCTGGGGAAGCGCGGGCGCTGCCATTCCGGCAGTGACTCCGCTTTGATCGCCGCATCCGGGCCATCGGCCACCACGTAATGGGTCCGGTGCTGCTCGATCACCCGCGCCGGGCGGGCCTGCGGGTGCGCGGCCATCATGGCCTGCCAGTCGGCCTGCTGCGCCGGGCCCGGCCAGGGCCAGCCGATGGTCTGCAGGGCGATGAAATCGGGGGTCTGGGTCATCGCCGCCATTCTACCTGTGACGGCCCCCGGCCAGCCCAGCAATGGCAGGCGCGGAGCCGTTGCCATGCACTGCAGCAATTCCGGTAGGATGGAATCCCCATGCCTTTTGACGGCCCAGCCCCCATGTCCACCCTTTCGCCCAAGCCCCTGGCCATCCGCGAGCGCCTTTCCGAAGTGCGCTACGAGATCCGCGGAGAACTGGCCCGGCGAGCGCGGGAGCTGGAGGCGCAGGGCCGCAAGCTGATCAAGCTCAACATCGGCAACCCGGGCAACTTCGGTTTCCGCGCACCCGAGCACCTGCAGCGCGCGATCGCCGACGACATGGGCCGCACCGACCCGTACACCCACCAGCAGGGCCTGCCGGTGGCGCGTGAAGCCATCGCCGATTACTACGTCCGCCGCGGCGCACCGGATGCACACCCAGACCGCGTGTTCGTCGGCAACGGTGTCAGCGAGCTGATCGACCTGTCGCTGCGCGCACTGCTCAATCCGGGCGATGAGGTGCTGGTGCCGTCGCCGGACTACCCGCTGTGGTCGGCCTCCACCATCCTCAACGATGGCCGACCGGTGTACTACCGCTGCGCCGCCGAAAACGGCTTCCAGCCGGACCCGAGCGAGATCGAGACGCTGGTGTCGTCACGCACCCGCGCCATCGTGCTGATCAACCCGAACAACCCCAGCGGCGCCAGCTACCCGCGTGAACTGCTGGAGCGCGTGGTCGAGATCGCACGACGCCACAACCTGCTGTTGCTGGTCGATGAGATCTACGACCAGATCCTGTACGACGATGCGGTGTTCCAGCCGGTCGCGCCGCTGGCCGGCGACCATCCGTGCCTGACCTTCAGCGGCCTGAGCAAGGTGCACCGTGCCTGCGGCTGGCGCGTGGGCTGGGCCCACCTCAGCGGCGACGACGCGCGCCTGGGCGACTTCCGCGCCGCGCTGGACCTGCTGGGCGCGCTGCGCCTGTGCGCCAACGTACCGGGCCAGTACGCCATCGAGGCCGCAGTGAACGGCCCGGACACCATCTCCGAACTGTGCACCCCGGGTGGCCGCCTGTATGAAACCCGCCGTGCGGTGATCGACGCCTGCGAAGCCAGCGAGCACCTGTCGCTGGTCGCGCCGGCCGGTGCGCTGTATGCGTTCCCGGCCGTGGTCGGTGCCGCTGCCAAGGGCTTTGACGACCACAACTTCGCGCTGGACCTGATGAACAACGAAGGCGTGCTGGTGGTACCGGGTTCCAGCTTCAACGTGCCCTACCGCCATCATTTCCGCGTGACCCTGTTGCCGGAAGCCTCGGTGATGCGCGATGTGTTCGCCCGCATCGACCGCGTGCTGGCCCGGCGTGCCGAGGACGCGACCAAGGTCGTGCCGCTGAAGCCGCGCCGTTCGGTGGCCTGAGCGGTGGCGCTGTCCTACCTGGCGCTGGGCGACTCGTACACCGTCGGAGAAGCCGTTGCCGTCGAAGGCCGCTGGCCGCACCAGCTGGCCGCCGCCCTGCGTGCGCAGGATGTGGCGCTGGCCGACCCTCAGACCATCGCCACCACCGGCTGGACCACCGACGAGCTGGACGCCGGCATCGATGCGGCCGCACCCCAGGGTCCGTTCGATTTCGTCAGCCTGCTGATCGGCGTCAACAACCAGTACCGCGGCCGGCCGCTGGACGAGTACCGCGTACAGTTCCAGGCCCTGCTTCAGCGGGCGATCGGCTTTGCCGGGGGCCGCCCCGGGCGTGTGCTGGTGCTGTCCTTCCCCGACTGGGGCGCGACGCCGTTCGGTGCCGGCAGCGGCCGCGACCTGGCCACCATCGAGATCGAGACCGACGAGTTCAACGCAGCGGCCGAGGTGATCAGCACCCAGCAGGACGTGGCCTTCGTCGACATCACCGACATCAGCCGTGACCAGGGTGACAACCCGGCAATGATCGCCGAAGACGGCCTGCACCCGTCGGCGCGGATGTACGCACTGTGGAGCGCGCGCGCGCTGCCGGTCGCCGCACACCTGCTCGGTGGCACGGACTGACACGATGGATGGTACGCCACGGAACGGCCCGCCCCTGCCCTGCACACCGCTGACCGCCCCGCAGGCCCGCGCGATCGCCGAAGCGTTCCGCCCGGCACGGGCCTGGGGCAGCCGCCGTGACTACTACTACACCCGCGGCAAGCTCGGCAGCGACCCGCTGTATGACGGCGTGCTGCAGCATCTGCCCGACGACGGGCAACCCTTACTGGACCTGGGGTGCGGGCTGGGCCTGTTCGCCCACGTGCTGCGCCAGCGCAGCGGCACCCACCCCTACCTCGGCGTGGACGTGGATGCCGGCAAGATCACCCGTGCCCAGCGTGCCGCCGCCGGCCTGCACGCTGTGCGCTTCGACTGCCTGGACGTGCAGGCGCCACTGCCGGCGCAGCCTGGACACGTCCTGTTGCTGGATGTGCTGCAGTACCTGGACGCGGGCCCACAACTGGCATTGCTGCGTGCGGCCAGCGCGCGGGTGGCCGCCGGCGGCCGCCTGCTGCTGCGCACGCCGCTGGCCACCGGCGATGGTCGCGACCGCACCACGCGGGTGGCGGACCGGTTGGCCTGGCTGGTCGGCTGGATGGGCACGCGGCCGCGCCACTACCCCGACCCGCACGTGCTGCAAGCGACACTGGCCGAGGCCGGATTGCAGGTGACGGCGCCGCGTCCCCTGCATGGGCGCACGCCATTCAACAGCTGGTTGCTGGTGGCCGAACGCCCCGCGCTGTAGAGCCGCGCTGCGACGTTTTTCCGGTGCTTCACACCGCCGCCCGAGCATCGGCTCGGGCGCTACAGCAGCGCCCCCTTGTAGAGCCGAGCCCATGCCCGGCTGCTCTACATCACCAGGGCCGGCGTTACGGGACCGGCAGCCGCGCTTTCAGCCCGCGCTCGTCCAGTGCCTGCAGCACGCCCTCGATGATCGCCAGGTTGTGGCCGTGGGCGGCCCCCTCATGCAGCAGCACGATGGCCCCCGGGCGCAGATCCGGCAGCAGGCGGTCGAGCACCCCCTGCGCCGTGCAACCGATGCCGTCGAAGCCGCGCGCGCTCCAGCCGACCCGGACCAGGCCCAGCCGCTGCAGTACCGGCGCCACGAACGGATTGGTCATGCCCACCACCGAGCGGTACCAGCGCACCGGGCGACCGCTTACCGCCTGCAGCGCGTGCTGGCAGCCCTCGATCTCGGCGCGCATCGCCGCCGGGCCCAGCCGCCAGAAGCGCGCCTGCGGGTGGCTGTGGCTGTGGTTGCCCAGGTCGTGGCCGCGGTGCAGGATCTCCTGCACCAGCTCCGGCTGCGCCAGCGCGCGCTCGCCCACCAGGAAAAAGGTGGCATGGGCCTGGTGGCGGTCCAGCAGGTCGAGCACGGCACGGGTTTCCGGGCCAGGACCGTCATCAATGGTCAACCAGACGCTGTTGCCGACATCCGGCAACCGGCTCAGCACCGGCGCATAGAAGCGACTGTTGGGCAGGAACACCGGCACCATGAACAGTGCGTGGCTGGCCACCATCAGCGGCAGCCCCCAGTGCCAGCCCGCCAGGGCCCAGACCAGGATCACCAGCAGCTGCGACGCCACCAGCCAGGGCAGCCAGCGCCAAGGCCGGGTCGGAATGCGATGCAATGTTCCTGCGTTGCTCATCCCCCATGATGCCATGAGGGGTAGAATTGATGGTTCGAATTCCCGGAACCCCGACGTCCATGTCCCTCGATCCCGCCCTGCGTTCGCGCATCGAATCCATCCTCAACGCCAACCGCGTCGTGCTGTTCATGAAGGGCCAGCCGTCGATGCCGCAGTGCGGTTTCTCGGCCAAGGCCGTGGGCGCCCTGCAGGACCTGGGTGTCGAGTTCGCCCACGTCAACGTGCTGGCCGACCAGGAAATCCGTGAAGGCATCAAGGCCTATGGCGACTGGCCGACCATCCCGCAGCTGTACATCGACGGCGAACTGGTCGGCGGCAGCGACATCGTGCTGCAGATGGCCGCCAGCGGCGAGCTGAGCAGCGTGCTGGGGCTGCCGGCACCGGACCGTACCCCGCCGAGCATCACCGTCACCCCGGCGGCCGTGGAAATGCTCAAGGGCGCGCTGGCCGACGCCCCGGGCGCGGCCCTGCAGCTGACCATCGACGCCGGCTTCCAGCCGAACTTCCAGCTGGCCCCGCACGACGAAGGCGCCATCGCTGCCGAGTCCAATGGCCTGCGCGTGCAGTTCGACCTGGCCAGCGCCCGTCGCGCCAACGGCATCACCATCGACTGGGTGGACGACATCCGCGGCAAGGGCCTGGCCATCGACAATCCGAATGCGCCCAAGCCGGTGCAGGAAATCAGCGTGCGCGATGCCGACGACCTGGTGCGTGCCGGCAACATCACCCTGGTGGACGTGCGCCCGGCCGACGAACGTGAAATCGCCGCTGTGGGCGTACCGTTCAAGACCTTCGACGGCAACGGCCGCGCCGCGCTGGAAGCCCTGCCGAAGGACACCGCACTGGCCTTCATGTGCCACCACGGTGGCCGCAGCGCGCAGGCTGCCGAGCAGTTCCGCGCCCTGGGCTTCACCAAGGTGTTCAACGTGACCGGCGGCATCAACGCCTGGTCGGAAGACGTCGACAACGGCGTGCCGAAGTACTGATTGACGGCGCGGGGTCAGCGCCCTTTCCTGCGGGAAGCGGATCTGGCCCCCGAAAAAAAAGGGGACGGAGGGGATTAAGTCGTTTATGCCACAAACGACTTAATCCCCTCCGTCCCCTTTTTTCAGCCGGCGAATCCGCCTTCGGCCAGGTAGTCCAGTTCTTCCGGCGAGGGAATGCGCCCCAGCACGGCGTTGCGGTGCGGGAAACGGCCGAAGCGGCGGATGATGTCGCGGTGCAGCTCGGCGTACTGCAGGTATTCCTTGTCGCCCAGCACATCGAACATCGCCACCGAACGGTCCTGGTCCAACGGGTCCTCGGAGTGCTCGAACGGCAGGTAGATGAAGGCGCGCAGCTTCGGCACCAGCTGCAGGTCCAGGCCTTCCTCGATGGCGCGCATGGCGTAGTGCCGGGCCAGGCCATCGGTAGCATAGGAATGGGCAGTACCGCGGAAGCAGTTGCGCGGGAACTGGTCCAGCAGCAGCATCAGCGCCAGTGCGCCCTCGGCACTGCCCAGCCAGTGTTCACGCCCACGCGAAGCGGCGGCGAAATGCTCATCCAGGAACAACTGGCGGAACTGCGCGTCGAACGCATCGTCGCGGGCGAACCACTTCGCAGGGCCCGCTTCTTTCCAGAAATCCACCACTTGCGCGGCAACGTCCATCACCTACTCCCCAGGGCCGGCGCGCCGCGCCAGGCCATCATCATCATTCGTCGAAGCGCAGGTGGCGGACCGACTTGCCGTTGCGCCGGATAAGCTTAAGCGCCTCGATACCGATCTGGATATGGTTTTCCACGAACTGGGAGCTGACCTTGGCATCGGAGGCCTCGGTCTTGACCCCGTCGGGGATCATCGGCTGGTCCGAGACCAGCAGCAGCGCGCCACTGGGAATGTGGTTGGCGAAACCGGCTGCGAACACGGTGGCGGTTTCCATGTCGATGGCCATGCAGCGCATCGCCCGCAGCCGCTCCTTGAAGGCCTCGTCGTGCTCCCAGACCCGGCGGTTGGTGGTGTAGACGGTGCCGGTCCAGTAGTCGTGGCCGAGGTCGCGGATCATGGTCGAGACTGCACGCTGCAGCGCAAACGCCGGCAAGGCTGGCACTTCCGGCGGCAGGTAGTCGCCCGACGTACCCTCGCCGCGGATCGCCGCGATCGGCAGCACCAGGTCACCCAGCTGGTTCTTGCGCTTGAGGCCACCGCACTTGCCCAGGAACAGTACCGCCTTGGGCATCACTGCCGACAGCAGGTCCATGATGATCGCGGCATTGGGGCTGCCCATGCCGAAGTTGATCATGGTGATGCCGTCGATGGTGGCACTGGCCATCGGCCGGTCCAGGCCGATGATGGGCGCACCGGTCAGCTCGGAAAAGGTGTGCAGGTAGCCGCCGAAGTTGGTCAGCAGGATGTGCTGGCCGAACTGGTCCAGCGGCACGCCGGTGTAGCGCGGCAGCCAGTTGTCGACGATTTCCTGCTTGCTCTTCATGGGCGGTCCGGTACGGCGTGGGGGCCGCCATTGTAGGCGTGCACGGGCCAACCCACACCTGGGTCGGCAACGAAGAAGGGCGGCCCTGCGGCCGCCCTCCTGGTTTACCTGCGGTAACCGGCGGCTTAGAAGCGCACCGACCAGCGCAGGTTGGCACTGTGGTCACGGCTTTCGTCGCCATACTGGCCGCTATAGCCCAGCTCCAGCTGCTGGCGTGCGGTCAACCATGCCGACAGCCCCAGTTCGGCCACCACCGTCCTGTCAGCCATCGGGGCACCGCTGACCACGAAGCTGTCGCTGCCGGTGGCAAAGGCGAAGCGGGCCGCCGGGTCGCGATCCCCGCTGGCATGGCGGTACCCGACGCCACCGCGCAGGTGCAGCCAGCTGTCCTGCTGGAACGAAGCCTTCAGGCCCTTGTCAAAACGCAGGCCGGCCGTGGCCACGGTGATACGGAGATCGTCCACCTCACCCTGCAGTGCAGCCGCGCCGCCGCGTTCGTTGACGCGCTTCATGTCCACTTCCACACGTGCGAGCTGCAGGTAAGGTTCCAGCCCCGCCTCGGGGCCGCCGAAGCGATAGCTCGCCTCGACGAACGCCTGGCGGGTGCGGCCGTCATAGCGTGCCGCCAGCGTATCGCTGTAACCGGAGAAGGCCAGCTCGCGGGTGCTCTTCACCTCATGCTCGCTCCAGGCCAGGCCACCCCGCAGGCCGAAGGCGCCCCAGTCGTGACTGGCATAGGCCCCCAGGTGCGTATTGTCGACCTTGGCACGCGCACGGCGTCCTTCCTGCTGCTTGGCATCGGTACGGCCGGTACCGGCCAGCATGCCCACCTGCCAGCCGTTGATCTCGCGGTCCACGCCTACCAGCAGGCCGCTGCTGTTGGCTTCGGTGCGTGCGGTGTTGCCATTGCCGTCCAGCGTGGTGCTGCCACCGATGGCCTGTACCCAGACCCCCGTGGCGGCGTCGCCGTCTGCTCCCGGCGCGCGTGCACCGACGCGGCGCGACAGTGCGGCATCACGCACGTAGCGGCTGCCCTCGACCAGGGCCATCGCGGTGGCCGCATGCAGCTCGCCGCTGAGGCCGTCCAGTGCAGCGCCTACCTGTTGAGGGAACAGCAGGGTCAGTGGGCGCGGCAGGCCCTGGTTGACCGCCAGCCGGTCGGCCACAGTGGCCACCGCGCGCTGGTTGTCGGTACTGGCGGCACTGGCGAGCGGATTGCCACGGGTGACTTCAATGCGCGCGCCACCGGTGCCATAGGACAGCCCGAATTTCAGGAACGGCGAGAACGCACTGAAGTCGGTGGTGGCGAACTGGCCACGGATTCCGCCGTCGGCACGGATGAAGTTGAACTGCTCACCCAGGTAATAGGTGCCCGCTTCCGGCAGGGCGATCAGGGTGCCGTCCAGGGTGGCGGTACCGGTGACGCGCAACTGGTCACTGTGCCCGCCCGGGGCCAGCTCGGCCTGGTACACACCGGTGGCGGTCTGCACGTAGTCGCCGTTGATGGTCAGCGTGCCGATCGAGTTGCCCGGTGCAACGATACCGGCCACGGTGGTATCGCCCAGCTGGCCGATGCCCTTCAGCGTGCCGTTGCGGCCAACGAGGGTGTGACCACCGCTCTGCGTGCCGTTGAACGACAGCACGCCACCGTTGACGGTCAGGTCGGAGCCTGCGAGTACCCCGCCTGCATTCACACGGCTGTTGCCCAGGCTGGTCAACGCGCTGTTTTCCAGCCTTCCGTTCAATTCGAACGTCCCCTGCGCGGCCACCGAGGTGTGGGCGCCGCGCTGCACACCGTCGAAGATGACCACGCCACCGTTGACGTTCAGGTCGGAGCCATCCAGCACACCGCGTGCGTTGATATGGCTGGAGCCCCCCTGACTGTTCAGCGCAGTGTTCTTCAACGTGCCATTGAGCAGGAAGCTACCGCCGGCCACGTCCACCGCTCCGGTGAGCGTATTGACGCCATCCAGTTCCAGCACGCCCTCGCGCACCAGCGCACCGTTGAAGCTGTTGTCGCCGCTCAAGCGCAGCCAGCCGATGCCGCTCTTGGTCAGCTTGCCGGGGCCGCCGATGTCGTTGGTCCAGTTGTCCCAGGCATCGCCTTCCCACACTTTCAGGCCACCGGCACGCTGGTTCATCACCACGTTGGTGTCCACGCGCAGCGAACCGTAACCCTCGATGGCCTTGGCCAGGTTCAACAGGCCCCAACCGTAGATGTCGTCGATGCCGGGCGCGCCCAGATCGGTGGTCGTGGTCAGCAGCACATCGCGCACCTGCGCGCTGTCCAGATAGGGGAAGCGTTCAAACAGCAGGCCCAGCGCGCCGGTGACGTGGGGCGCGGCCATGGAGGTTCCACTCAGCAGCGCATAGCCATAGGTAGGCACGCGCTGCTGGATGTCCAGGCTGACATTGCCGTTGGCGTCGATGCCGACGCTGCCGGCCAGGCTGGAATCATCACCATAGGCGGTCGATACGATGTCCGAACCCGGTGCGGCAAGGCACCAGTTGGCACTCAGGCCGCACTTGTTGGAGCGATTGCTCAGGGTCAGGTTGGTACCGACGTTGACCACGCTCAACCAGTACGGCTCGATGTCGGCGAATGCGCGCGGCAGCGTGGCGTAGAGGCCGGCGATGGGGCTCTGCGCCGGCGTCGGAATGAGCGAACTGGTATTGCCGGCCGCCCACACCTGGATCATCCCGCGCGCACGCGATCCGTCGGCAAAGGTGTTCAGGTACTGGCGGTCGTCCGGGTCGTTGTAGATCGCGTCCATGTCCGTCGCTGTCGTCGGTTCCGTGACCAGGCCCCAGCTATGGTTGATGGCACGCACGCCCTGCGCGTTCATCTGGGCATACAGGTCCTGGAAGGCGCTGACTTTCGGGCCGATCGCGCCCAGCGTCGCGACCGAGTAGCCAGTCGCCGTACGCTGCCACTCGCGGATGCTGTCGGAGAACAGCCGGCCAACGGTCAGGTCCGAACCGAAGGACACACCGTGCATGCCGCTTCCGTCCCGGTTCGCCGCGATGGTGCCGGCAACGTGCGTACCATGGATCTCGAACTGCATCCCCGGCTGCACATAGGGGCCCGACTCGATGATCCTGCGGATGTTGTCGGGCACGTTGGCGTTGTACCCGACATAGCTGATCTGGACGTCATCGCCATCACTGGCGAAGCAGGCCGCCGGCCCACGCACTGCGGTGGTGTTGGTGCAGCGCGTGCCGTCAGCCATCAGATCGGCGATGCGGACGCTGCGGTTGTCCTTGCCGGCGAATTCCGGATGGTCCAGACCCGTGCCACTGTCGAACACGCCCAGGCGGATGCCGGCACCGGTCAGCCCGCGCGCATAGGCCACGTCGGCATTGATCGCAGCCAGGCCCCAGTCGAGTTCGAATTCACTGGTGCGCCAGCTCGCAGCATCGCCGGGCCTGCCCATGACCGGCTCCGCGGAAGCATTGACGCTGGGAGCCAGCGCCGCCACCGGAATCGCTACCGAGGGAGCGATCATCGCGGGAGCGGAGGCGCTCACTCCGCCTTGCGCGGCGAACGCCGACTGCAGGCTGCGCTGCAGCTGGTAACGGGCCAGGGCGTCGTCACTGTCCTGGGCCAGGACCGGCAGTGCGGTGGCCACCAGCAAGGAACCGACAATGGCCGACGCCAGCGGCGAGGGCAGGAAGGAACGGCGCGAAACGGTCGAACGGCGGAGCTTTGCAGCAGTCATCGGTTGCGTCCTTGATTCCATGAAAGGTACGGGCCCGGCTCCGTCGTTGGAGCAGGTGCGTAAGCTGGTGATACAGGTCAGCGCAAGACGTAATCAGCCCATTGCTTCATCCAACGTTAATATTTCCTTCACAAATCCTCCATCAGAAAATTCCTACCCCCCCCCACGCCCCTGTCCAAGGTCACTTGGCAAGCCACATCGGCCCCGGCTAGCGTCCGTGGATTCATGTTTCTGGTGAGGGGAACTGCATGGCATCGACGTTGTTGCGCACCGGGGTGGCACTGGCGCTGCTTTCATTGAGCACGGCACCGGCGGTGGGCGCCTCGCGCTTCGTCGCCGATCCCTACCCCAGCACCTACCAGGCACACCCCGATGCACCGGTGCTGATCCAGAACGCGACCGTGCTGACCGGCACCGGCCAGCGCCTGGACAACGCCGACGTGCTGCTGCGCGAGGGCCGCATCGTTGCCGTCGGCCGCCAGTTGCAGGCCGATGCTGGTGTCACCCGCATCGATGCGCAGGGCAAGTGGGTCACACCGGGCCTGATCGACGTGCACTCGCACCTGGGCGTGTACCCCAGCCCGGGCGTCGGCGCGCACAGCGACGGCAACGAGATGACCGCGCCGGTCACCGCCAACGTCTGGGCCGAGCACTCGGTGTGGCCGCAGGACCCGGGTTTCGCCACCGCACTGGCCGGCGGCGTGACCAGCATGCAGGTGCTGCCGGGCTCGGCCAACCTGGTCGGTGGTCGTGGTGTGACCCTGAAGAACGTCCCCGCCATCACCTACCAGGCGATGAAGTTCCCCGGCGCGCCGTGGGGGCTGAAAATGGCCTGCGGCGAGAACCCGAAGCGGGTCTACGGCGGAGGCAAGGGCGTCGCTCCGGCCACGCGGATGGGCAACGTTGCCGGTTACCGCGCCGCCTTCATCGATGCCGCCGACTACATCGCCAAGAACAAACCGAAGCCGGCCAAGCGCAAGGGCTGGTTCGGCAGCGACAAGGGCGACAGCGCCGGTGATGCCGGCGGCAAGCGCGATCTCAAGCTGGACACGCTGGCCGGCGCGATCGAAGGCGACATCCGCGTGCACATCCATTGCTACCGCGCCGACGAGATGGCCACCATGCTCGACCTGGCCAAGGAATTCGGCTTCAAGGTGGCCGCCTTCCACCACGGCGTGGAGGCCTACAAGCTGGCCGACCGGCTGGCCGCCGACGGCGTCTGCGGCGCGCTGTGGGCCGACTGGTGGGGCTTCAAGATGGAAGCCTTCGACGGCATTCCGGAGAACATCGCACTGGTCGATCGGCCGAAGAACAGCTGCGCCATCGTCCATTCCGACTCCCCCGAAGGCATCCAGCGCCTGAACCAGGAAGCGGCCAAGGTGATCGCCGCCGCGCGCCGCGCACGCATGCCGGAGATCCCCCCCGAACACGCCATCACCTGGATGACCGCCAACGCCGCCAGGGCGCTGGGGATTGAAGGCCAGACCGGCACCCTGGAGGCCGGCAAGATGGCCGACGTGGTGGTGTGGAACGGCAACCCCTTCAGCTCGTACGCGCTGGCCGAGCAGGTCTTCATCGACGGCCGCCGCCTGTACGACCGCAGCGCACCTGCGGCCACGCCACGTTCCGACTTCCAGCTTGGCCAGGAGGTGCACTGATGGGCGCGTTGAACAAGCGTCGCCGGGCATGGCTCGGCGCTACGGTCATGGTGCTGGCCTGCCTCTCCGCATCCGTGCAGGCGCAGGACCTGCTGGTGCGCAACGCGACCGTACATACGGCCAGCGCGCGCGGCAGCCTGCAGCACGCCGATGTGCTGGTGCAGGACGGGATCATCCGCGCCGTCGGCAGCGGGCTGTCCGCCCCGGCCGGGGCCAGCGTGGTCGAGGCCGATGGCCGTCCGCTGACACCGGCGCTGTTCGGGGGCATCACCGAGATCGGCATCGAAGAGGTCTCCGGTGAAGCGAGCACGGTCGACAGCACGTTGAAGATCGGCGAACAACCGTTGCGCCCCGAGTTCGATGTCACCCTGGCGTACAACCCGGCCTCGGTGCTGATCCCGGTGGCGCGCCTGGACGGCATCGGCTTCACCGCCCTGGGGGCGGCCACCGGTGGCGGCTTCGTTGCAGGCCAGGGTGGCGTGATGCGGCTGGACGGCAGCGCCGATCCCCTCGGGCCGCGCGCGCTGTTCCTGCGCCTGGGGTCGGCCGCAGTGGAGCTGACCGGGCATTCGCGTGCGGCGCAATGGATGCTGCTGCAGCAGATGGTGGACGAGGCGCGTGGCCAGGTTGCCGCGGACTCACCGCATGCGCTGCTGACGCCGGCCGGGCGCCGCACGCTGGGCCGCTACCTGGCCGGCCAGGGCCGCATCGTGGTAGAGGTGGACCGCGCGGCGGACATCCGCCAGCTGCTGCGCTGGGCCGTCCGCGAAAAGGTGAAGATCGCCATCGCCGGAGGCACCGAAGCCTGGCAGCTGGCGCCGGAGCTGGCCGCCGCACAGGTACCGGTGTTCGTCGATGTGTTGTCCAACCTGCCGGCCAGCTTCGACCAGATCGGTGCCACGCTGGAAAATGCGGCACGCCTGCAGCGTTCCGGCGTGGCGGTCTCGTTCGTGCAGCGAGGCGACGCCTCGCACAACGCCCGCAAGATGCGCCAGCTGGCCGGCAATGCCGTGGCCAATGGCCTGCCCTGGGCCGACGGCCTGGCCGGCCTGACCCGGGTGCCGGCGCAGGCGTTCGGCGTGGCCGACCAGATCGGCAGCATCGAGCCGGGCAAGCGTGCCGACCTGGTGCTGTGGGAGGGCGACCCGCTGGACGTGGCGCACTATGCCGAACAGGTCTGGCTGGGCGGCCGGGCGATGCCGATGCGCTCGCGCCAGACCGAACTGCGCGACCGCTACCTGCAGCGCAACGCGCAGCCCTGACCTCCAGTTATCCAAGGAAACCCACATGGCCACCCTGCGCTGGTACTTCGACTTCGTCTCGCCCTATTCCTACCTGCACTGGCAGAAGCTGAAGCAGCTGCCCCAGTTCGCACAGATCCAGACCGTGCCGATCGCCTTCGGTGCCGTGCTGCATCACCTGGGCAACCTCGGGCCGGCCGAGATTCCGGCCAAGCGCCGCTTCATGTACCGCCAGCTGCTGTGGACTGCGCAGGCCGAAGGAACACCGCTGCGGTTCCCGCCGGGCCACCCGTTCAACCCGTTGTCTGCCCTGCGGCTGTGCCTGGCCGCCGGTGGCAGCGTGCAGGCGGTAGACGTGCTGTTCGACTGGATCTGGCGCGACGGCAATGCCGCCGATAGCGCCGAGGCCCTGCGCGAACCGGCTGCGCGGCTGGGGATCGAGGATGTCGCCAGCGCCACCGCGGCCCCCGCGGTCAAGGAGCAGCTGCGGAGGAACACCGAGGCCGCCATTGCTGCCGGCGTGTTCGGCGTACCGACCCTGGCCATCGATGACGAACTGTTCTGGGGCAACGACGCCCATCCGTTGATGGCCGCCGTGCTGGCCGATCCCGCCCTGCTGCAGCAGCCCGAATGGCAGCGCCTGGCCGAACTTCCGGTGGCCGTGCAGCGCAGTCGCTGAACAGGGCCTGGCGCGTTTCCCTCGCGCGCCACGCCAGAATTTGAGATAGATTTCACGTTTCCGAACCTACAACCGCCCTGGAGGGGGAGCCGCGGATGCGCATCGGAATCGTCGTCGACTCGGCCTGCGACCTGCCGCAGGACTTCATTGCCGAGCACAACATCGTGCTGCTGCCGATCACCGTACGAATCGGTGAAGCGGTTCTGGCCGATCATCGCGATGAGCAGGCCACGCTGAGTTTCCTGCATGCACACGTGGCCGAGCACGGTGCCGAGGCGGAGACCATCCCCTTCAGTGTCAACCAGATCCGCGACCTGTTCCTGCAGCAGCTGGTGATCGATTACGACCACGTGTTCTGCATGACCATCACCAAGACCCGCAGCCCGATCCACGACAATGCGCTGCAGGCCAGCTTCGCCATCCTCAACGATTACAAGCCGGTGCGGCAGGCAGCGGGCTACAACTCGCCGTTCGCCCTGCGCGTGCTCGATACCCAGAACCTGTTCGCTGCGCAGGCCGTGACCGCAGTGGAGGCGGTTCGCCTGCGTGACACTGGTGCCAGCGTGCAGCAGATCCGCGAACGGCTGGAAGAACTGGCTGGCAACGTGCACGGCTACATGGTCACCCGTGATCTGTACTACATGCGTGCGCGCGCCCGGCACAAGGGCGACCGCAGCGTCGGCCTGCTCAGTGCGGCGCTGGGCAGCGCACTGGACATCAAGCCGGTGCTGCACGGCTACCGCGGCGAAACCGGGCCGGTCGCCAAGATCAAGGGCTTCGACAGCGCCGTGCAGAAGCTGTTCGCGGTGGTCGGCCAGCGCGTACGTGCCGGGCTGATGACGCCGACGGTATGCGTCAGCTACGGCGGTGAGCTGGATGAGCTGCGCAGCCTGCCCGGCTATGTACAGATGAAGGAGGTCTGCGCCGGCCATGGCGTGACCGTGTACGAATCGGTGATGAGCCTGACCGGCATGGTCAATGTCGGCAAGGGCGCGGTCACCGTGGGCTTTGCCGATGGGCCACATCGGTTCGAGTGATGCCCCGACGCGGCGCGAATCTGCACACCGATTCCACCGTGGTTGTGCCAGCCTTGCCGCACTTCAAGGAGAACTTCATGCCTGCGCAGTACCACATCAGCCTGCCCGACCCGTCCAAGGCCCGCGGCAACGACCCTGACCTGTCCTTCCATTCGCAGGGCGCCGCCGGTTTCGCCGAAGAGCTGCAGGACGCCCTGCGCAGCGGCACGCTGTTCGAACGGTGGAAGGCCAAGCAACCCGACCCGGATGCGGTGGAACCGCAGTGGGGCGTGACCGATCCGGACGCCACCGTGACCGGCGAGCAGAAGGACCTGCGCATCAACCTGGTCGCCACCACCCGTATCGACAGTGACGTGTTCAAGCAGCGCCTGCGCCTGCTGGCCGGCCACCACTGGGAACTGCGCGACGTGCGTTGAGGCCACGCCGTGGTAGTGCCGGCCGCTGGCCGGCAACCGAGGAGATGCCGGCCACCGGCCGGCACTACCCAGTGCGATGTCCCTGGATGGGCGGCACGCCATGGGCTGGTCCGCTCAACAGTCCATGGTGCCGTGCGCGTTGCCCTCGTCATCCAGCACGCGCGCATGCAGGACCACCCGGTTGCGGCCGGCACGCTTTGCGGCATACAGGCCGGCATCGGCATCGGCCAGCAGCTGGTCGGCACTGGCCAGCGCCGGTGGGTGCAGGTAGCCCACGCCGACGCTGATGCTGACCGGGCCTTCCGGCAATGGCAGCGCTTCGACCGCTTCGCGCAGGCGCTCGGCCAGCGCCAGCACGCCCGACAGTGGGCTTCCAGGCACGATGACAGCGAATTCTTCACCGCCATAACGCGCAACGCTGTCACTGCCGCGACCTGCGACGCCCTTCAGCACCCCGGCCACCGCCTGCAGGCAACGATCACCGGCCGGATGGCCGTGCCGGTCGTTGAAGGCCTTGAAGTGGTCAATATCCACCAGCAGCAGGCCCAGCTCGGTGCCGCTGCGCCGCGCGCGATTCCACTCGGAGGTCAGCCGCGCGTCGAACTCGCGGCGATTGGCCACGCCGGTGAGGCCATCCTGCCGCGCCAGTTGATCCAGCGCCGCCTGACGCTCCAGCAGATCGGTCTGCAGCAGGACGCTGCGCAGGCCGAAACCAAGGGTGGCTACGACGAAGCCCGCGACGGCCAACGGCCGCGCATGATCGACCACCAGCGTGCCGACCACCAGCAGCAGCAACGGCAGGATGATCGGACCGGCGGCCTGCACCGTCCTCGCCAGCCGCGGGTGTGCCGTGGTGCCTGTGTCCGGCGCCGTGTCCAGCGCCATGCAGGCGATCAGCAGAAAAGGTACGTCGATCAGCAGGTCGTTGAACGCACCGAATGCATCATCGGAGGTGTAGTGGTTGATGTAGTAGGCCACCAGCAGATAGGCCAGTGCGTACAACGCCAGTGCACGGAAGAACCTGCGCCGTTCGGGCACGTCGCCGGCCAGCCATCGCACCACGGCGAACGCGGCGATACACAGGTTCTGGATGTCGAACATGCGCTGCATGTTGGACATGGCATGGGCGTCGACCTCGACACGGGCGGCGAACGATGCGGTGTGCACGAAGAACAGCACACCCAGCAGCGCCGCCATCGCCGCATCGATCAGGCTGATGCTCGGGCGCTCGCGGCGTGCCCGGGCCAGGATGAACACCAGCGGCACGCCATACAGCACGTACAACAACAGGCTGACGCGTGGGGTGAAGTCAGCCCGGCCGGCGCCCAGCGCATCCACCATGTTGAACGTCATGCCACCGGCCCACAGCAGCAGTGCCATCGCGGTAGAACGCCAGCCCAGAGCGGCGCGGTCACGTTGCGCCCGCACCAGGCACGCGGCGGCGGCCAGCAGCGGTGCGCCGGTCAGGAACAGGAAAGAGCCCACGCCCGCCGGGCTCGGCCAGAACGCCACGGCCAGCCCATGGCAGAGCACGTACAGCAGCGCCAGCACTACCGGCATGCATCCCCCCGATCCGCAAGGCCGTCTGAGCGCACGATAGCGCGCCGGCACGCCACAGCGGCGTGATCCACTGCGGCAAAACGACACTCCGCGTGCATCACCATGGTAGTGCCGTCCGCTGGCCGGCAATCCCAGGGAATTGCAGGGCTGCGGGTTGCCGGCCAGCGGCCGGCACTACCGGAAAGCCCTCAGGCGTGCAGGGCGCGAGCGTGGTGGGCGACGTGCTCGCCGATGAAGCTGGCGATGAAATAGTAGCTGTGGTCGTAGCCCGGCTGCAGGCGCAGGGTCAGCGGATGGCCGGCTGCGGCGCAGGCCTCCTGCAGGCGCTGCGGCTGCAGCTGGGTCTGCAGGAACTCGTCCGCCTCGCCCTGGTCGACCAGCAACGGCAGGCGCTCGCTGGCCGTCGCCAGCAACGCACACGCGTCCCACTGCGCCCAGTCGGCTGGGTTGTCGCCCAGATAAGCCGTGAACGCCTTCTGCCCCCACGGTACGTGGCTGGGCGCGACGATCGGCGAGAACGCCGACACACTGCGGTAGCGCCCCGGGTTGCGCAGCGCGATCACCAGCGCACCATGGCCACCCATCGAGTGGCCGCTGATGCCACGCGCCCCGGTGACCGGGAAGTTCGCCTCGATCAGCGCCGGCAGTTCCTGCGCCACATAGTCATGCATGCGGTAGTGCTTCGCCCACGGTGCACGGGTGGCGTTGAGGTAGAACCCCGCCCCCTTGCCCAGGTCATAGCCCTCGGCATCGGCCACGTCATCACCGCGCGGGCTGGTATCCGGCGCGACGATGATTACGCCGTGCTCGGCTGCATAGCGCTGCGCACCGGCCTTGGTGATGAAATTCTGCTCGGTGCAGGTCAGCCCGCTCAGCCAATACAGCACCGGCAGCTTCTGCGTTTCCGCCTGCGGCGGCAGGTACACGGCGAACTGCATGTCGCAGCCCAGCGTGGTCGAACGATGGCGGTAAACATCCTGCCAACCGCCGAAACAGGCGCGGTGTTCAATACGTTCCATGGAACTCTCCTGCGTGCCGGCGTCAGCCGTCACGTGTGTTGATCAACTCATCCAGCTGCGACAGCAGGCGCAGCAGCGGTTCGACACCAGGCTGGCCGTCCAGGTTGCGGTACGCTGCGACCGCCACGTCACTGCGCGGTGGCCATTGGCCATCGGCGCGGGCTTCGTGCAGGCGCGGCAGGAACACCTGCGCCAGCCAGTGCTCGAACGGCATTTCGTCAATGCCGAAGGGTGAGTCCACTGCGCGCGGCGGACCCACGACGCCTTCGACCCAACCCAGCACGCGCAACGCCTGCTCGATCGGATCAACCAGGGCCGCGCGCGGATCTTCCGCACGCGGCCTGCGCAAGGCATCGAACCAGCCCACGCTGCGGCTCAGTAATGGACCACCGAACGGATCGACTTGCCTTCATGCATCAGGTCGAAGGCATCGTTGATCTTGTCCAGGCCCATGGTGTGGGTGACGAACGGGGCCAGTTCGATGTCGCCCTTCATCGCGTCCTCGACCATGCCCGGCAGCTGGCTGCGGCCCTTCACGCCACCGAAGGCAGTGCCCATCCACTTGCGGCCGGTCACCAGCTGGAACGGGCGGGTGGAGATCTCCTGCCCGGCACCGGCCACGCCGATCACCACGCTCTGGCCCCAGCCACGGTGCGCGCATTCCAGCGCCGCACGCATCACGTTGACGTTGCCGATGCACTCGAAGCTGTGGTCCACACCCCAGGTGGTCATTTCAACGATGACCTGCTGGATCGGCTTGTCGAAATCCTTCGGGTTGATGCAGTCGGTGGCACCGAACTCGCGCGCCAGCTCAAACTTGGACGGGTTGGTGTCCACCGCGATGATGCGGCCGGCCTTGGCCTGGCGCGCACCCTGGATCACCGCCAGGCCGATGCCACCCAGGCCGAACACCGCCACGCTGTCGCCTTCCTGCACCTTGGCGGTGTTGTGCACCGCGCCGATGCCGGTGGTGACACCGCAGCCGAGCAGGCAGACGTGTTCCGGGTTGGCGTCCGGATTGATCTTCGCCAGCGAGACTTCGGCCACAACGGTGTATTCGCTGAAGGTCGAGCAGCCCATGTAGTGATACAGCGGCTCGCCGTTGTAGCTGAAGCGGCTGGTGCCGTCGGGCATCACCCCCTTGCCCTGGGTGGCACGCACCGATACGCACAGGTTGGTCTTGCCGCTCTTGCAGAACAGGCACTCGCCGCACTCGGCGGTATACAGCGGAATCACGTGGTCGCCCGGCTTGACGCTGGTCACGCCCTCGCCCACTTCCACCACGATGCCGGCGCCTTCATGGCCCAGCACCACCGGGAACAGGCCTTCCGGGTCATCGCCGGACAGGGTGAACGCATCGGTGTGGCAGACACCGGTATGGGTGATTTTCACCAGCACTTCGCCCTTCTTCGGCGGGGCGACGTCGATCTCGACGATCTGCAGCGGCTGGCCGGGACCAAAGGCGACGGCGGCACGGGACTTCATGATGGCTTCTCCAGGGACAGGCAATGACAGGATGGGCGGCGCCATGTTGCGCCGTCGTTTATTTCAGGTACGAGCGGATCAACGCGCTCATGTCGCGCACGCGTTCGGCGCGTTGCTCGTCGGAGGCAGCGGGCTGGCCGAATTCCTCGCGCAGATGGGCCTCCATCACCTCGGACATCAGGCCGTTGACCGCGCCACGGATGGCGGCGATCTGCTGCAGCACCGGCCCGCAGTCGGCGCCGGCTTCCAGCGCGCGGTCAAGCGCATCGCACTGGCCGCGGATGCGGCGCACGCGGGCCAGGACCTTCTTCTTCTCTTCGGGGGAGTGCGGCATGGCGAACCACCCAGGAACTATACTGGGGGATAGTATACAAGCAGCCAGCAGGAACTCAATCGTGGCCAGCTCAATCGAACAATCCCTCACCCGCCAACCGCGCCAGCTCATCCACCACGTAGCGCACCTTCGGCCGCAGGTGGCGGGTCGGTGGCCACAGCGCATGGATGTCGATATGCCGCTGCATGTGCGCATCCAGCACCGATTGCAGCGCGCCGGATTCCAGATGACGGCGGACCAGTGAAACGGGCATCTGGCAGATGCCCAGCCCAGCGATGGCCGCATCGATCACCGCGTCACCATCGTTGAGCTGGTAGGTCGCATTCGGGATGAACGTTCCCTCGGCATCATCCCTGCCGATCCGCCACGCCACCGGCTGGCCGTGGCGGAAACCAACGATGCTGCGGTGCTGCGACAGTTCCTCCACGCTGCTCGGCACGCCATGCGCCCGCAGGTACTCCGGCGATGCGCAGGTGACCAGTCGTTGGCGACCCAGCCGGCGCGCGACCAGATGTTCGGCCTGGTGCAATCCGCCGAAGCGGATCAGCAGGTCGATGCCCTCTTCGACCGGATCGACGAAGTGATCGGTGAAGGTCATCGTCAGTTGCAGGTCCGGGTATTGCCGGCACAGGCGCAGCAGCACCGGCAGCACCACCAGGCGCCCGAACGAGGATGGCATGTCGATGCGCAGCCGTCCGCTGGGCAGGCCGGCCGACCCCAGGCAGGCCTCGGCGGCGGAGATTTCTTCCAGCGCCGCCGCACACGATGCGTAGTACGCTTCGCCGTCGGTGGTCAGCGCGATGCGCCGCGTGGTGCGGTGGAACAGGCGCACGCCCAGCCGCGCTTCCAGCCGGGCGATGGCCTTGCCCACCGCCGAGCGCGAGATGCCCAGCGCGTCGGCAGCCTCGGTGAAGCTGCCTGAGCGGGCCGTGGTAACGAACGTGACCAGGCCATTCAATGATTCCAGCGGCAGCATCTATCGCGCTCCATTGGGGACAAATCGTCCCGCATCTAGGGAGATCGAAGCGCTTTATGCGCCTGCATGTCAACTCCATCCTGTGTGCATCGCGCCGCTGGCGCCTCCCCCCGTACCGAGATGACCGACATGACCGCCGCCCTGTTCCGCCCCTTCGATCTGGCAGGCACCGCCCTGCGCAACCGCATCGTGATGGCCCCGATGACCCGTGCCCGCAACCCCGGCGCGGTGGCCAATGAACTCACCGCGCAGTACTACCGGCAGCGCGCCAGCGCCGGCCTGATCATCAGTGAAGGCACCCCGGTCTCGCCGCAGGGCCAGGGTTACATCGACGTGCCGGGTATCTGGTCGGCCGAGCAGGTCGCCGGGTGGAAGCTCGTCACCGAGGCGGTGCATGCCGCACAGGGCACGATCTTCGCCCAGCTCTGGCACGTCGGCCGCATGTCGCATTCCTCGCTGCAGCCCGACGGTGGCCAACCGGTAAGCGCCGGTACCCGGCCGGTCGCCAGTGCACCGAAGAACACCTCGTTCGTCTATCTGGACGACGGCAGCCGCGGCCACGCCGATCCCACCCCGGCACGTGCGCTGGCCACCGAAGAGATCCCCGGCATCGTCGACGACTTCGCGCGCGGCGCCGACAACGCCATCGCCGCCGGTTTCGATGGCATCGAACTGCATGCCGCCAACGGCTACCTGTTCGAACAGTTCCTCAACCCACTCATCAACCAGCGCGAGGACCGCCATGGCGGCTCGCTGCCCAATCGTGCGCGCTTGATCCTGGAGACCGTCGATGCGATGGCCCAGCGCATCGGTGCGCAGCGCATCGGCGTGCGCCTGGCGCCGAACAACCTCACCTTCGACATGCCGTTCTACCCCGACAACGAGGCCACCTACCTGTACCTGGCCGAGGAACTGGGCAAGCGCGGCCTGGCCTATGTGCATCTCAACGACAACCTGCAGGCGGGCCAGTCGGTACTGGGCGAGGTGTTCCTGCGGCAGTTCAGGCAGGCCTACGGCGGCACCGTCATCCTGGCAGGTGGCATGACCCGCGAACGCGCCCTGCAGCTGGTCGAAGCGGGCACCATCGACCTGGCCGCGTTCGGCCAGCCGTTCATCGCCAACCCGGATCTGGTCGAACGCCTGCAGCGCAACATCGCGTTGGCCACGCCCGACCGCAGCACCTATTACGGTGGCGGCGAAGCAGGCTACCTCGATTACCCGGCCGCAGGCTGATCCCGCACGGGATCGGATCCCCACCACAGGTGGGGCTCCGACCCTTGGCTCAAACTTCCTCGCGCACGTAAGCGAACGACTCGTCCAACCGCTCGAAGCCGATCACTTCAACGACGATGGCCTGTGCGTCGTCTTCGCTGATGTTTCCTTCTTCAATATCGTCAACGCGGGCGAACAACCGCTGCAACGCCGCGAACTGGTCGCCGCGCAGGAACGACTGGTGGCTCTGCAGCCAGCGCTGCAGATTGCCGGCCAGCTCGCCGTGCGACAGCAGCGTATACGGCGCTTGGTAGTCGGCAACGGCTTCGACCATCTTGCGGAACAGGAAATCCTGGTAGTTGGCGGCCAGCACATCGGCACGATCATCGTCATGCCACACGAGCACGACGGGCGGCTCGGCAGAATCGGGCGCGTTGCTCCAGAAGCAGTAGCTGTCGCCGCCGCCGGTCCGCGCAAACGGCAGGAGCTGCAGGTCGGGACGCAGGGGATTGTAGTGGTCCTCGGCGGTCAGCTCCTGCCACGCCTCCAGCAGCTCATCGTGTTCCAACGGCTCGTAATCCTGGGCGTATAGCAACACCGGTGGATCCGCCTGCAGCGTCGGGAACACCACCTCGGACCAATCCGGATGGGGAGTGCCCCAGCTCAACCGACCCGCTGCATGCAACTGCTTGAACAGGGGCGGGAAGGCCTGGCCGGTGGCCTGTTCGATGTCGGATAGCACGCTCATGGATGTCCTTGTCGATGGAGGCCGCCCAGCTTGCCCGAATCCGCGCAGGAGATGAACCGGCAGCAGCAGGTGGCGAGACTAGACTGCAACCACCGGATGCTGGAAATCACTGCCGTGAACGCCACTGCCCGCAACTTCATCGTCAACATCGACGTGCCCGACCTGGCCGCGGCCGAAGCGTTCTACCTGGCCGCGTTCGGGTTGCGCATCGGTCGTCGGCTCGGTACCGGCGCGGTGGAACTGCTCGGTGGGCCAACACCGCTCTACCTGCTGCAGAACGAGGCTGGCAGCGCCGCCACCGAAGACGGCGATGTGCGTGACTACGAGCGCCACTGGACCCCGCTGCACCTGGACTGGGTGGTGGAAGACATCGATGCCGCGTTGATGCGTGCGGTCGCGGCCGGAGCGATGCTCGAGCAACCGGTGCGCGAGCGCCGCTGGGGCCGTATCGCCGTGCTGGCCGATCCGTTCGGGCACGGCTTCTGCCTGATCCAGTTCAGTGGCGAAGGCTACGACGCGCTGGTCGAATGAATTGCTGGCTGCGTCGCGGGCGCCAATCCACGCATGGCGCGGATCTACTGATCCGCTTCAAGCAACGCGTGGAGGCTGTCGTTCGGCAGTGGATCCACGCCATGCGTGGATACGCACCACCGCACGTCACTCCCGCAGCATGTCGACGAACGCGCGCAGCGCTCCGGGCATCTGCCGCTGCTTCGGGTAGTACAGCGCGAACCCGGCGAACGGCTCGCTCCAGTCTTCCAGTACCGCCACCATCTGCCTCGATTCGATATACGGCCGCGCGGTGTCTTCCAGCACGTAGGCCAGGCCGATGCCATCAAGCACTGCACCGACCACGGTGCCCTGCTCGCTCAACGTCAGCCGGCCCGGCACGTCGATCTCCAGCGCTTGCCCGCTACGCTCGAACTGCCATTTGTACAGATGCCCGCTGGCAAAGCGGAAGCGGATGCATTCATGCGCGGCCAGGTCGCGCGGATGCTGCGGCGCCGGATGTCGCCGCAGGTAATCCGGCGAGCCAACGATCAGCCCACGCAGAGGCGGCCCCATCGGCACCGCCACCATGTCCTCGGGCACGAATTCGTGCAGGCGCACGCCCGCGTCGTAGCCCTCGGCGACGATATCGACCAGCCCATCATTTTCGGTCAGCTCGACGCGTACATCGGGGTGAGCGTGCAGGAAGCGCGCAAGCCGAGGCCGCAGCTGGGTCGCCACCGCCGCCCGGGTGGCGTTGATGCGCAGCAGGCCGGCCGGGGCGGCACGGAAGTGGTTCATTTCTTCCAGCGCGTCATGCACCTGCCCCAGCGCCGGCTGAAGGCGCTCCAGCAGGCGCTGCCCGGCCTCGGTCAGGGCCACGCTGCGCGTGGTGCGGTGGAACAGGCCCACGCCCAGTCGTTCTTCCAGCGCGCGGATCGCATAGCTCACCGCCGAGGTCGACAGCGCCAGCTCGGCGCCGGCGCGGCGGAAGCTGCGGTGGCGGGCAACCGCCGCGAACGCGGCCAGGTGGGAAAGGTTGTCAGTGGCCATGATTGTGCAGTTTCACTTGATGAATCATGCCGATATCCACGCTTCTTGCCATTGGGAACGCGGCGTATTGTAAAGCGCCTTTCGATAAACCCTGCCAAGGATTCCCCATGTCCCTCGCCCGTGGTTACGCCGCCCATTCCCATACCGCTCCGCTGGTCCCCTATGAGTTCGAACGCCGTGCGGTCGGTCCCGACGATGTGCGCATCGAGATCCTCTACAGCGGCATCTGCCACTCCGACCTGCACCAGGCCCGCGATGACTGGGGTGGCTCGATCTACCCGATGGTGCCGGGCCACGAGATCATCGGCCGCGTCACCGAGGTCGGCAGCAACGTTACCCGCTTCAAGGTCGGCGACCACGCCGGCGTGGGTTGCATGGTCGACTCCTGCCGCCACTGCGACGCCTGCCAGCACGACCTGGAGCAGTACTGTGCCGAGGGCGCGACCTGGACCTACAACGGCCGTGAACGCGAAAGCGGCGCACCGACCTACGGCGGCTATTCCGACCACGTGGTGGTAGAGCAGCGCTTCGTGGTGAAGGTCTCCGATACCCTCGACCTGAAGGCGGCCGCACCGCTGCTGTGCGCCGGGATTACCACGTGGTCGCCGCTGCGCCATTGGAAGGTCGGCCCGGGCCAGAAGGTCGGCGTGATCGGCCTCGGCGGCCTCGGCCACATGGGCGTGAAGTTCGCCAAGGCACTCGGCGCGCACGTGGTGATGATCACCACCACCCCGGAAAAGGGCGCCGATGCCAAGCGCCTGGGCGCCGATGAGGTGCTGGTCTCGCGCGATGCGGCGCAGATGAAGGCGCACGCCGGCAGCTTCGACTTCCTGCTCAATACCATCCCGGTCAGCCATGACACCAATCCGTACATGGGCCTGCTCAAGCGCGAAGCCACCATGTGCCTGGTGGGCGTGCTGACCGAACTGGACCCGCCGCTGACCGGCGGCAGCGTGATCTTCGGCCGCAAGCACCTGACCGGCTCGGCGATCGGTGGCATGGCCGAAACCCAGGAAATGATGGACTTCTGCGCCGAGCACGGCATCGTCAGCGACGTCGAGATGATCGACATCAGGAACGTCAACGAAGCCTGGGAGCGCATGGCGAAGAACGATGTGCGCTACCGCTTCGTGATCGACATGGCGACGTTGAAGAACGCGGCCTGAACCAGGACGGATCTGGAAATGAAAAACCCCGGCAATGCCGGGGTTTTTCTTCTGGTAGTGCCGGCCGCTGGCCGGCGACCCTGCCAGGCTGCCGGCCAGCGGCCGGCACTACCGCAATCCACTCAGTACGCGAACTCGCGGAACACCGGATCGACGTCACCATGCCAGCGGCCATGGAACAGCGCCAGCTTGCGCTCGGCCGGGGTCAGGCCGGATTCGACGATCTCCTGCAGCACGTCCAGGAACTTGCTCTCGTCCTGGCCGTCGGCATTGCGCGCCGCACGGCGCTTGAGGCCTTCCACGGAAATCCTGACCGCTTCCCGGGCCAGGTCGCGCACCGTGCCGTTGCGGAACGGCAGGTTCATTGCATGCTTCGGCACGCCGTCACGCAGCGCATGGCGCTCGGCCAGGGTGAAGTCACGCACCAGGTCCCAGGCAGCGTCCAGCGCAGTGTCGTCGTACAGCAGGCCCACCCAGAACGCCGGCAGCGCACACAGGCGGCTCCACGGGCCACCATCGGCGCCGCGCATTTCCAGATACTTCTTCAGGCGCACTTCCGGAAACGCGGTGGTCATGTGGTCCGACCAGTCGCGCAGGGTCGGCAACGCGCCCGGCAGCACCGGCAGCTTGCCCTGCATGAAGTCGCGGAAACTCTGCCCGCTGGCGTCGTGGTAGGTGCCGTCGCGATAGGAGAAGTACATCGGCACGTCGAGCAGGTAATCGACATAGCGCTCGTAGCCGAATCCATCCTCGAACACGAAGTCGAGCATGCCGGTGCGGTCGGCGTCGGTGTCGGTCCAGATGTGCGAGCGATAGCTCAGGTAGCCGTTCGGCTTGCCTTCGGTGAACGGCGAATCGGCGAACAGCGCGGTGGCGATCGGCTGCAGCGCCAGGGACACGCGGAACTTCTTCACCATGTCCGCTTCGGTGGCGTAGTCCAGGTTCACCTGCACCGTGCAGGTACGGGTCATCATGTCCAGGCCCAGCGAACCGACCTTGGGCATGTACGCGCGCATGATCTTGTAGCGGCCCTTCGGCATCCACGGCATTTCATCGCGCTTCCACTTCGGCTGGAAGCCCATGCCGAGGAAGCCCAGCTGCAGTTCGCCGGCCACCTGCGCCACTTCGTTGAGGTGGGTGCCGGTCTCCACGCAGGTCTGGTGGATGGTCTCCAGCGCCGCACCGGACAGCTCCAGCTGGCCGGCCGGTTCCAGCGTCACCGAGGCCCCATCGCGCAGCAGGGCGATGGTGCGGCCATTCTCCTGTACCGGCTCCCAGCCGAAGCGGACCAGGCCGTTGAGCAGTGCTTCAATGCCGCGCTCCCCCTCGAAGGTCGGCGGGCGCAGGTCGTCCAGGCGGAACCCGAACTTCTCGTGCTCGGTGCCGATGCGCCACTGCGCGCGAGGCTTCTCGCCGGAGGCGATCACCTCCACCAGCTGCGAGCGGTCGGTAATGGGGGTATCGGCGACGTGGCTGGGGCTCGACAAGGGGAGGGCTCGCTGGACGGTGGCGGGGGATGTGGGGCTCGCGGCCTTCCATCGCAAGGGCGCACTATAGCGTGGCACCTCGTTGCGTCATGCGACGGTGACGGGTTTCAGCATCCTACCGACGCCCTCTTGACCCTCGTACACTCAACGACATGAGCCGCCATTCACGACATCCCGAACTGCACCGCTCCGAGCGCGTCGGCTGGCTGCGTGCCGCCGTGCTGGGCGCCAATGATGGCATCGTCTCGGTGGCCGGCCTGGTGGTCGGCGTGGCCGCCGGCGGCGCCTCCGCTACCACCATCCTCGCCACCGGCGTGGCCGGCACCGTGGCCGGCGCGATGTCGATGGCCGCCGGCGAGTACGTCTCGGTACAGACCCAGGCCGACACCGAGGACGCAGACCTGGCAATGGAAAAGCGCGAGCTGCGCGAAAATCCGCACAGCGAGCTGGAGGAGCTGGCCGCGATCTACCGCCACCGCGGCCTGGAGCCTGCGCTGGCACGGCAGGTGGCCGAACAGCTCACCGCCCATGATGCGCTGGGTGCCCACGCCCGCGACGAACTGGGCATCACCGATACCCTGCGCGCCCGCCCGCTGCAGGCAGCGCTGGCCTCGGCCGGTGCGTTCACCTGTGGCGCGGCGCTGCCGGTGCTGACCGCCCTGCTCGCGCCGGTCGACAGGGTCGCACTGATGACCACGGCCAGTACCCTGCTCGGCCTGTGCCTGACCGGCGCAGTGGCGGCCAGGGCCGGCGGCGCACCGCCGGTTCGCGGCGCGATCCGGGTGATGTTCTGGGGCGCATTGGCGATGGCCGCGGCGGCCGGCGTCGGTCGCCTGTTCGGTGCCCACGTGTCATGACCGCCATGCTGCCACCGGCCACCGCACTGCTGGCCGAGATGGCCAGCCTGGCCGGCTGCGCACGCGCCGAAGGTTATGCGTGCATCACCGCTCGGCGCGAACATGGCGCCAGCTCGGTGGAGATTCCACAACCACAGTTCGCGATCCTGCTGGAAGGACGCAAGCAAGTGCGTACCGCGCACCAGTCGCTGGAGTTCATGCCCGGCGACATCCTGCTGCTGACCCAGCGCTGCCGCATCGATGTGGTCAACACCCCCGACCCACGCAGTGGCCGCTACCTCAGCGCCATCGTGCCGCTGTGTGCCGAAGTGCTGGCGGCCGCACGCACGCTGTGGAGCGGGGAGCTTCCCGCCGCCGGTCATGCGATGGCGCGGCTGCCGTTGATCGATCATGGCGCGGTGCTGCGCCAGTGGCGGCAATCTCTGCAGGACGGCCGTTACAGCGAAGCGCGGCTGGCCCTGGCCTCGTTGGTACTGACCCTGTGCCGGCAGGGCCACGGCAACCTGCTGCTGCCGCAGGCGCCGAGCCTGGGCGAACAGATCCGCGACCGCATCGCCGCCGAACCCGCTCGCGACTGGCAATCGCGCGATGTGGAAGCGCTGTTCGCGCTGAGCGGCGCGACCCTGCGCCGTCGGCTCGCCGCCGAGGACACCAGCCTGCGCCAGCTGCTCACCGAGGCCCGGCTGGCGCATGGCATGCAGCTGCTCTACACCACCGACCTGCCGCTGAAGACCGTGGCCGCACGCGCGGGCTACCGCTCTGCGGCCAGTTTCAGCAAGCGCTTTGCCGAGCAGTACGGGCTGGCTCCCACAGACATTTGAGGGGTTCGGCAGGGCTGCGCCCTGCACCCGCCAAAGCAAGTGCAAGAGCCGAAGCAACAGCCAAAGCAACAGCAACAGCGGCTATCCGTGGGAGGGCGGGGCGGTGTGGGTGGGCAGGACACGCCGTAAACCCATCCATGGGGGCTCGATGGCGCCATCCATGGCGCCAACGGTCCTGCCCACCCACACCGCCCCACCTCTGACAGATCTTCGCGGCTGTTGGTAGGCGTCGACCTTGGTCGACACGATTTTTCTGTCAGATATCGAAATCGATCTGGGGTCAGATCCGTTTTCCTGCGGAAAACGGATCTGACCCCAAGAGCATCTCCAACAGTTCGCGGAAAACTGTCGAAGGCGGGGTGGGTCCGGTTGCGGGAGTGTCCGCGGCATGGATGCCGCGGCCAAGCCCCCATGGATGGGTTTACGGCGTCTCCCGCAACCGGACCCACCCCGCCATCCCACGGGAAACCCGCTGTTGCTTCGGCTGTTGCTTCTGAGGTTGCCGGCCAGCGGCCGGCACTACGGCGGGTGCAGGGCGCAGCCCTGCCGATACCCCTCCCCCCGGCCGGGCTGGCAGAATAGACGTCTCTGCCGTTATCCGAAGCCGACGATGCGCCTCTCCCAGTTCCACCTGCACACCACCAAGGAAACCCCCAGCGACGCCGAGCTGACCAGCCACCGGCTGATGCTGCGCGCGGGCATGATCCGCAAGCTGGCATCGGGCCTGTACACCTGGTCGCCGCTGGGCCTGCGCGTGCTGCGCAAGGTCGAGCGCATTGTTCGCGAGGAAATGGACCGGGCCGGCGCGGTGGAATTCCAGATCCCGACCATCCAGCCGAAGGAACTGTGGGAGCAGACCGGCCGCTGGCAGAAGTTCGGCCCGCAGCTGCTGAAGATCAAGGACCGCAAGGACCAGGTGTTCTGCTACAGCCCGACCGCCGAAGAAGCCGCCTGCGACTTCGCGCGCAGCGAGCTGTCCAGCTACAAGCAGCTGCCGGTGAACTTCTACCAGATTCAGACCAAGTTCCGCGACGAGATCCGCCCGCGCTTCGGCGTGATGCGCGCGCGCGAATTCCTGATGAAGGACGCCTATTCGTTCCACCTGCACGATGAGTGCCTGGTGCGCGAGTACGAGAACATGAAGTCGGCCTACAGCCGCATCTTCACCCGCCTCGGCCTGGATTTCCGCATGGTGCAGGCAGACTCCGGCGCGATCGGCGGCGATGCCTCGCAGGAATTCCACGTGATCGCCGATTCCGGCGAAGACGCGCTGGTGTTCTCCACCGGTTCGGACTACGCGGCGAACATGGAGGCGGCGATCGCCGCCGATCCGGCACCGCGTGCGGCCGCCACCGAAACAATGCGCAAGGTGGATACCCCCACCCAGAAGACCTGCGAGGACGTCGCGGCCCTGCTCGGCATCGACCTGCAGCGCACGGTGAAGTCGGTGGCACTGATCGCCGGCGAAGGCGAGGCACAGCAGTTCGTGCTGGTGCTGGTGCGTGGCGACCATGAGGTCAATGAAATCAAGCTGGCCAAGGTGGCCGGGCTGGACGAGCAACGCTTCGCCAGCGAGGCGGAAATCGCCGAGCACCTGGGCAGCGTGCCAGGCTTCCTCGGCCCGGTCGCGCCGGCCAAGGCCATCCGCGTGGTCGCCGATCGCGAAGTGGCGGCAATGGCCGACTTCGTCGTCGGCGCCAACGAGGCCGGTTTCCACCTGGCCGGCGTCAACTGGGGCCGCGACCTGCCGGAACCGGAAGTGGCCGACATCCGCAACGTGCGTGCCGGCGATCGTGCCGTGGACGGCGGTGAACTGAAGATCGCCCGTGGCATCGAAGTCGGCCACGTGTTCCAGCTCGGCCGCAAGTACGCCGAAGCGCTGGATGCCACCGTGCTGGATGAAAACGGCAAGGCGGCGGTGATGGCGATGGGCTGCTACGGTATCGGTATCTCGCGCGTGGTGGCTGCCGCGATCGAACAGAACCATGACGATGCCGGCATCATCTGGCCGGACGCGATGGCGCCGTGGCAGGTCGTGGTGTGCGTGATCAACCCGAAGGGCGATGCCGTTGTGGCCGACGCTGCAGCCAATCTGCTGCAGGAGCTGCGCGACGCCGGCCTGGACGCCGCGCTCGACGATCGCGGCCTGCGCCCGGGCGCGATGTTCGCCGACATGGAACTGATCGGCATCCCGCACCGCGTGGTGGTCAGCGAACGTGGCCTGGCCGCCGGCACCTACGAGTACCGCGCGCGCCGCGCCAGCGAGGCGGAGAGCCTGGACAAGGCCACCCTGCTGCAGCGACTGCAGGGCTGACGTGGAAAGACCGGGGCCTGCCCCGGTCTTTTTTTTTGGGGGCGCGCGGCCTTTCCCTATATTGCAGCGGACATAATCCGGTCAAAATCACCGCGATAGCGTCTGCATGCCGCCACGCCATGACCCGCCTGCATTTGTGCTGTGATTAATTCATCTCTATTCTGTCCGCCGACGCCATGGACTGGCTTGTCCCGTCCACACATTAGTTTCCGGAGTAACCGTAAATGAGCATTGACCTGACCGGCCTGTCAGCACGCGAGCTGGGCGCCCTGATCCGTACCGCCAAGAAGCAGCAGACCATCGTCGCCAAGCGCCGGCCGATCACCAAGGTGCGCGCCCAGCTGACCAAGCTGGCCAAGACCGAGGGCTACACCATCGAGGAACTGTTCGGCGACGCCCCGGCACCGCGCGCGCGCAAGGTGGCCAAGGTCGCCAAGGCACCGTCGAAGACCGCCGGCCGCAAGCTGGGCAAGGTTGCCCCGAAGTACCGCAACCCGGCCAACCCCAAGGAAACCTGGACCGGCCGTGGCAAGCAGCCGCGCTGGATGGCTGAACTGACCGCCAAGGGCAACAAGAAGCCGGAAGATTTCCTGATCAAGAAGGCCTGAGGCCGGATCGGGGAGCAATAAAAAACGCCGGCGAAAGCCGGCGTTTCCTGTTTGTAGAGCCGCGCCCACGCTCGGCTATCCATATGCAAAGCCGAGCGTGGGCTCGGCTCTACAGGGTCTTGCGCGCCGGCATCAGCAGGTTGCCGAACAGCAGGCCCGCCACCAGCGCCATCACCACGTTCAGAACGGTGAGGAACACGCTCTGGCCGGCGCCCACGTCCTGCTGCTGGACCAGGGTCAGCACGCCACGCAGGCTGGTGCTGCCGGGCACCATCATGATGATGCCCGGCAGGCGGATGATCGCGCCCGGACGCCCGACCAGGCGACCGAACAGGTTGCCACCGGCGGTCAGCAGCATTGCCGACAGGAAGATGCCGGCCGGCGCGCCCCAGGCGTGGCCGCCGAACTTGGAGATCGCGTAACCGGCCACCGAGGCGGCGATCACCCACGGATAATCGCGGCGATTGGCCTTGAACAGCATCGCGAAGGCAAATGCGGCGGTCAGCAGCGAGCCCCACTCCACCCACGGCCCCTGCGGACGCGCGGCCCGGATCACCGGATCCAGGCCGAGCACATCGGCCAGGGTCACCGCGATCATCGCGCCGACGCTGAGCTTCATGATGGTGGTCAGCGCGCCGGCAAAGCGCGCGGTACCCGATACCCAGTGCTGGCTGGCCAGCTCATTGACCGCATTGGTCAGCGACATGCCGGGCAGCAGCACCACCAGCGAGGCGATGATCACCGTATTGAGGTTGAGCGCACCAATGAACGACGCGACCAGGGTGGCGACCATGCCGGCCAGCAGCGCGGCCAGTGCCTCGGCGGCTTCGCGGGTGGCCGGGCGGCGATCGGTGACCATGCCGAGCAGGCCGATCATCAGGCCGATGACACCGGCGGTGGCGATGTCCAGCCACGGCAGCTTCCACATGCCCGCCACGCCCGCCGCGCCGAGGGTGAACGACAGGATGGTGCGCAGCTTGCCGCGCCGGCCCGGATCCTTGTCCAGCTGGCGCAGCGCAGTGTGGCCCTGGGCGATGCTCATCCGCCCGTTGGACACTTCTTCGGCGATGTGGTCGGCAACGCTGAGCTTGTGCAGGTCGTTCTCACCCGGTGCCAGGCGGATCACGCGGGTGATGTCGCTGGAGCCGATCGCCTGGGCCGGATCGCTGAAGCTGAGGATGATACCGGTGGGATTCGACCACGGTTCACAATCCAGATCGAGCTGGCGGGCCAGTGCAACCACCGCCGTTTCCAGGCGCTGGGCCGTGGTGCCATAGCTGTGCAGGCGTCCGGCGATCTCGGAAACAAAGGCCACGCGCTGTGCGTAGGTGGCCTGGGGTGTGGGGATCGTGTGAGCATCTGCGGACATGCGCCGTAGTATTACCTACGCTGGGGCCCGCCGGAGAAATTCATCCAAGTTCGACGCGAAGCCCGATACAGAACGGTTATGCTGCGACCCGAATGGCCCACGTCACCCCGAACCTCGCTCCCCAGCTCGAACAGGATGCCCACGACCCGGGCCTGATCCGCCTGTCCGGCACCTGGACCTTGAAGACCGCGCTGGCCGCGGCCGAAGTCCTGCGCGGCGTTCCCGACGCGCTGACCGGCATCGATGCCACCGGCATCGAGCAGCTCGATTCGGCCGGCGTGCTGCAGGTGCTGCGCGTGGCCCATCGCGCCGATCTCCACGAAGACGCGCTGCAGTTCCGCCCGGACCACCAGGCGCTGGTGTGCACCATCGAGGAAGTGGCCGATGACCGGCCCAAGGCCAAGCGCGATTTCGGCGTGCTGGCCGCGCTGGAGCGGCTGGGCGTCAGCGTCCACGCCACCGGCCACAACATCAAGGCCCTGTGCAGTTTCCTCGGCGAGAACCTGGTCAAGGCGGCGCGGCTGGTCAAGGAACCCCGCCGCTTCCGGCTGACCGCCACCGTGCATCAGATGGAGCAGGTCGGGCTGGATGCGGTGCCGCTGGTGGCGCTGTTGTCCTACCTGGTGGGTGCGGTGATCGCCTTCCTCGGCTCGACCATCCTGCGCGACTTCGGCGCCGAGATCTACGTGGTCGAGCTGGTCAACATCGCCTTCCTGCGCGAGTTCGCCGTGCTGCTGACCGCGATCGTGCTGGCCGGCCGTACCGCCAGCGCGTTCACCGCGCAGATCGGTGCGATGAAGGCACGCGAGGAGATCGATGCGATGCGTACGCTGGGCCTGGACCCGGTCGACCTGCTGGTGCTGCCACGCTTGCTCGCCCTGCTGGTCACCCTGCCCTTGCTGACCTTCATCGCGATGATCGCCGGCCTGGCCGGCGGCATCACCGTCGGTGCGTTCGACCTCGACATCCCGCCGCAGATGTACATCGCGCGCATGCACGAGACGATGGAAGTGCGGCACCTGCTGGTGGGCCTGTCGAAGGCGCCGGTATTCGCCCTGGTGATCGGCCTGATCGGCTGCCTGGAGGGCCTGAAGGTCGAGGGCACCGCGCAGTCGGTCGGCGAGCGCACCACTTCCAGCGTGGTGCAGACGATCTCGCTGGTGATCATCATCGACGCCTTCGCAGCGTTGTGGTTCATGCACATGGACTGGTGACATGAGCACATCCGCCCTCCCCGAATCCATCGACATGCGCGACGACCAGGGCCACGAACTGGCCATCCGCGTGCGTGGTCTGGTCAACCGGTTCGGCAGCCAGACCGTGCACGAAGACCTGGATCTGGACGTACGCCGCGGCGAGATCCTGGGCGTGGTCGGCGGCTCCGGCACCGGCAAGTCGGTGCTGATGCGCTCGATCCTCGGCCTGCGTGTGCCGGATGCTGGGCAGATCGAAGTCCTCGGCCGCGATGCGCGTGCCGACGACGCCGAGAGCCGCCTGCACATCGAACGCAATACCGGTGTGCTGTTCCAGGACGGTGCCCTGTTCTCGTCGCTGACCGTGGGTGAGAACGTCCAGGTTCCATTGAAGGAACACCACCGCGAACTGCCCGAGCGCTGGCACTACGAACTGGCGCTGCTGAAAGTGAAACTGGCCGGCCTGCCCGCCGACGCGATCAACAAGCTGCCTTCGCAGCTGTCCGGCGGCATGCGCAAGCGCGCCGGCCTGGCCCGGGCGCTGGCGCTGGATCCGCCGTTGCTGTTCCTGGACGAACCCACCGCCGGCCTCGACCCGATCGGCGCGGCCGCGTTCGACCGCCTGATCAAGACGCTGCAGGAAGCGCTGGGGCTGACCGTGTTCCTGATCACCCACGACCTGGACACGCTGTACGCCATCTGCGACCGCGTCGCCGTGCTGGCCGACCGCAGGGTGGTGGCCAATGCGCCGCTGCCGGACATCGAGAAACTGGATCATCCGTGGATCCAGGAATACTTCCACGGACCCCGCGCGCGCGCCGCGCGTGGCGAACAGATCGAGAGTGCCTGAGCCATGGAAACCAAAGCCAACTACGTGCTGATCGGCGCGTTCACCCTGATCACCGGCCTGGCCCTGCTGGCCTTCGGCCTGTGGGCGGCCAAGTACTCCTCCGACCGCACCTGGCAGGAGTACCGCGTGGTGTTCCGCGAAGCGGTGACCGGCCTGTCGGTGGGCAGCCCGGTGCAGTACAACGGCATCGCGGTGGGCTCGATCACCGAACTGAACCTGGTGCCGGACGACCCGCGCCAGGTGGTCGCGCGCATCCGCCTGAACTCCAACACGCCGGTCAAGACCGATACCCGCGCCAAGCTGGCGATCACCAGCCTGACCGGCCCGTCGATCATCCAGCTCAGCGGCGGCACGCCGCAGTCGCCGGCACTGACCACGGTCAACAAGGATCCGGCACCGATCATCCCGACCACGCCCTCGGCGCTGCAGAACATCACCGACGTGGCCAACCGCATCGTCGAGCGCATGGACCAGATCCTCAGCGACCGCAACGTGGCCTCGATCAACGCGACGCTGGCCAACCTGGAGACGATCAGTGGTGGCCTGGCCGACCGTGACCAGGGTACGCAGGCGCTGCTGCTCAGCGCGCGCGATGCCGCCCGCAGCCTGGACACCACGCTGAAGACCACCAACGGCACCATCGAGCGCCTGGACAGGAACCTGGTGCAGCAGCTGCCCGGCATCATCGACAAGCTCGACACGACCCTGGCCAAGCTCGATTCGGCCGCCGGCAACGCCGATTCGATCCTTGGCGAGAACCGAGCCGCGATCAACAGCTTTGCCAACGATGGCCTTGGCCAGCTGGGCCCGACGCTGACCGAACTGCGCGGCCTGATCCGCGACCTGCGCCGGGTCAGCGACCGCCTCGAGAACAACCCCGCGCGCTACCTGCTGGGCCGCGACGCACCGAAGGAGTTCGAACCCAAATGAGCCCGACCACCCTTCCGCGCCTGCTGCTGGCCGCTTCGATGGTCACCCTGCTGGGCGGCTGCTCCATCCTCGGCAGCAGCGAGAAAACCGCGGTGACGCTGTACTCGCCGTCCGTGCAGGTCAAGGCGGACCCGGCATGGCCGCAGGCCAGCTGGCAGCTGGTGCTGGCCAAGCCCAGCGCCGCGCGCATGGTCGACAGCCCGCGCATCAATGTGCGGCCGACACCCTCCCAGCTTGAGATCTACAAAGGGGCCAGCTGGGCGCAGCCGGCCACCGACATGATCGAGGACACCCTGCTGCGTGGCTTCGAGGATTCCGGCCGCATCCGCGGCGTGGCCCGCAGCACTGCCGGCATCCGCGCCGACTACAAGCTGTCCACCGACGTGCGCCGCTTCGAATCGGATTACCAGGGCCAGGCCACGCCGACCGTGGTGATCGAGGTCAACGCCAAGCTGATCCATGTCGCCGACCAGCGCGTGGTGGCTGACCGCACCTTCCGCCAGGCGCAGCCGGTCGGCAGCACAGACATACCAGCGGTGACCGCAGCCTTCGAGCGCGGCCTGCAGCAGCTGGCGCAGGACATGGTGGGCTGGACGTTGACCAGCGGCCAGGCCGACCAGCCGAACGTTGCGCGCTGATCTCCGCATTCGCCGGGCACGTGGTTGCGGGGTCAGATCCCTTTCCTGCCGGAAAGGGATCTGACCCCTTCTTCGTCAACGCGGCGCAATCCAGCGGAACGTCAGGTTGATGCGCTCGCCCTGCACCCGCGTCATCTTCGGCAACGCGTGCTGGTAGAAGCGCTGGGTATGCCCGGCCATCAGCAGCAGGTCACCATGGCCAAGCACGAATTCAGCCTTGCGCGCCGGATCGTCGCGTCGGCGCAGCAGGAAACGGCGCGCCGCACCCAGGCTCAGCGACGCGATCACCGGGGCCGGCCCCAGCTCCGGCTCGTCATCGCTGTGCCAGCCCATGTAGTCGCCGCCACCGCGATAGCGGTTCAGCAGCACGCTGTTGAAGCGGCCGTAGCCTTCAGCCCGCAGGCGCTCGCGCACGGCCTGCAACACAGGCGGCCACGGATGCGGCACGAACTCGGCACCGGAGTAGCGGTAGCGCGCCTGCGGGTCGCCGATCCAGCAGCTCAGCCGCGGCGAATCCACCCAGTTGCCGAACATGCGGATGCGGTGGACGTCCCACCGCACGTCGGCCTGCAGCGCCCCCATGAGCCGGTCGGCGTCGGCAGCAGCCAGCCATCCCGGCAGGTGCAGGACATCGGCATCGGGCAGGTCGTGGGGGAACAGCATGGTCACACGCTAGCACGCCGCCGTTTGCCGTCATGGCCGCCAACACCGAAAATGGCGCCATGACCGTTGCCCAGATGCTGATCCCGTCCTACCGCCCGCTGTCGCGAGGCCTCACCCGATGAGCCTGCGCCAGTCGCTGTTCCCGTTGCTGCGCGCCGTGTTCCGGGCCTTGCCGTTGCCGCAGGCGCAGCGCGACCGGTTGCGCACCCGGCTGTTGGCACGGCATGGCGACTGGGTGCCGCCGCCGCCCAAGGGGCAGCAGGATGAGTGGGGCGCGCGCGCCAGTGCCCAGCTGCGCTGGCGTGCCGATGAACCGGCGATCGGCCACGTGCCATGGCGTGAGGGAGCATTGCCGTCACCCATGCCAGCGACGCTGGTCGCTTTCTACCTGCCGCAGTTCCACACCTTCCCGGAGAACGACGCCTGGTGGGGCAAGGGCTTTACCGAGTGGCGCAACGTGACCCGCGCCCTGCCGCAGTTCGAGGGTCACATCCAACCCCGCCTGCCGGCCGACCTCGGCTTCTATGACCTGCGCAACCCGCAGGTGATGCGTGACCAGGCACGCTTGGCTGCGGAGTACGGCATCGGCGCATTCTGCTTCTACTACTATTGGTTCAGCGGCCGCACGCTGATGGAAGACCCGCTGCGTCAATGGCTGGCCGATGACAGCATCGACCTGCCGTTCTGCCTGTGCTGGGCCAACGAGAACTGGGCACGACGCTGGGACGGCCGCGACGACGACATCCTGATCGGCCAGCAGCACAGCGCAGAGGACGATCTGGCCTTCATCGCACATGTCGCGCCCTACCTGCGCGACCGCCGTGCATTGAAGGTCGAGGGGCGGCCGATGCTGCTGGTCTATCGCCCGAACCTGCTGCCCGACGCCAGTGCGACTGCCGAGCGCTGGCGCCGCTGGTGCCGCGACAACGGTGTAGGCGAGATCCACCTGGCCTACGTCCAGGGCTTCGAGCGCCCCGACCCGCGCGACATCGGCTTCGATGCGGCGGTCGAGTTCCCGCCCAACATGAGTAATCCGCGCTCACTTTCGGCGCAGCAGTGGCTGCTCAATCCCGACTTCAATGGCGACGTGCGCGACTGGCGCGAACTGGCAAGCGAAATCGCCGCCCGTCCGCTGCCCGATTACCCGCTCTATCCCGGGGTCAACCCCGGTTGGGACAACGAGGCCCGACGTTCCGGTCGCGGCCGCGTGTACCTGCACGCTTCACCACGTGGTTACCGTGACTGGTTGCGCACCACGATCCATGAACGCCTCTCCGCAGCACCGCAGGCGCAGCGACTGGTGTTCATAAACGCCTGGAACGAGTGGGCTGAAGGTGCCGTGCTGGAACCGGATGCCCGCCTCGGCCATGCCTGGCTGCAGGCCACCCGTGAGGCGCTGTTGCCGTCTGCCGTCCGGCAGACGCCGGCAAGACCATGCGTGGTGATTCATGCCTGGTATCCGGACGTTTTCGCCGAACTGCTGGACAAGCTGAAGGCCACCGGTCTGCCCTGGCGCGTGGTTGTCACCACCACCCACGAGCGGCATGCTCAGATCAGGCAGGTGCTGAAAGCCAGTGGCATCAATGCTGAGATCCGCGCATTTGCCAACCATGGCCGGGACATTCTTCCCTTCCTGCACGCGGCCGAATCGCTGCTTGAAGACGGCGAGGATATTGTCTTGAAGCTGCACACCAAGCGCTCCATCCACCGCAACGATGGCGACCGCTGGCGTAACGAGCTGATTGATCGCCTAATGGCGCCCGACCGGGCGTCCGGTATCGTCGATGCGTTTGCCAAGGACCCCTCTCTTGGCCTGGTACCGCCGGAAGGGCACGTCCAACGCCTGGACTATTTCTGGGGCGCGAACGAACGTAACGTGCAGGCATTGCTGAGCCGTTTCGGCGTATCTCAGGGCGACATCAACGCCGATAGTTTCATCGCTGGCAGCATGTTCTGGGTGCGGCTTGAAGCCCTGCGGCCCATGCTGGACACGCACCTGCAACCGTCGCTGTTCGACACCGAGGCCGGGCAGGTGGACGGCACCCTCGCCCACGCCATCGAGCGGACCTTCACACTCGTCGCGCGCCATGCGGGCTACCGCCAGCAGGATGCGGCCGCCCTGCTAGGCCTACCCTCGCCCCAGGACACGACGTACGCCTACGCTCGCCGCAGTTGAGCGCCGGGGGCCAACGGCCCCCATGCTTTCGATCAGTCGCGCTGGAACGCAACGCCGGTCTTTTCCTTCAGCTCTTGATCGCTGACGCCCGGCGCGGCTTCCACGAGCTGCAGACCAGTATCAGTCACGTCGAACACCGCCAGGTCGGTGATGATGCGGTCGACCACGCCCACGCCGGTCAGCGGCAGCGTGCATTCGGCCAGGATCTTGTGCTCACCGTTTTTGGCGGTGTGCTCCATCAGCACCACCACGCGCTGCACGCCGGCCACCAGGTCCATCGCACCGCCCATGCCCTTGACCATCTTGCCGGGCACCATCCAGTTGGCCAGGTCGCCCTTGTCGGTGACCTGCATGGCGCCGAGGATGGCCAGGTTGACGTGGCCACCGCGGATCATCGCGAAGCTGTCGTGGCTGCCGAAGTAGCTGGCGCCGGCGCGTGCGGTGACGGTCTGCTTGCCGGCGTTGATCAGGTCGGCGTCGACCTCGGCGTCGGTCGGGAACGGCCCAATGCCGAGCAGGCCGTTCTCCGACTGCAGCCACACATCCACGCCGTCGGGAATGTGGTTGGCGACCAGGGTCGGCAGGCCGATGCCAAGGTTCACGTAGGCGCCATCGGTCAGTTCCTGGGCGGCACGGGCCGCCATTTCATCGCGGGTCCACGCCATGTCAGTTGCCCTCCGCGCGGATGGTGCGCTGTTCGATTCGCTTCTCAGGATGCGCGTTGTGCACGATGCGGTGCACATAGATGCCCGGCAGGTGAACCTGGTCCGGATCAATCGCACCGACCGGCACCACGTCCTCCACTTCCACGATGCAGACCTTGCCGGCCATCGCACAGGCAGGGTTGAAGTTGCGTGCGGTCTTGCGGAACACCAGGTTGCCAGCCTCGTCGGCCTTCCAGGCCTTGACCAGCGCCACGTCGGCGCGCAACGCGGTCTCCATCACGTAGTGCTTGCCGTCGAATTCGCGGGTTTCCTTGCCCTCGGCCACCACCGTGCCGTAGCCGGTGGCAGTGAAGAACGCCGGAATACCCGCGCCACCGGCACGCAGGCGCTCGGCCAGGGTGCCCTGTGGGTTGAACTCCAGCTCCAGCTCGCCGGCCAGGAACTGCCGTTCGAATTCCTTGTTCTCGCCCACATAGGACGAAATCATCTTCTTGATCTGCCGCGTTTCCAGCAGCTGGCCCAGGCCGAAACCATCGACGCCGGCATTGTTGGAGATCACGGTCAGGCCCTTGGCGCCGCTGTCGCGCAGCGCAGCGATCAGTGCCTCGGGAATGCCACACAGGCCAAAGCCGCCCACGGCCAGGGTCTGGCCATCGGCGACCACCCCCTGCAGGGCCTCCGCCGCACTGGCGAAGCGCTTGCCGCGCTTACCGCCGGTCGTTGCTGGGTTGCTCATCTACGCCCTCACCTCGTTGGTGTAATCCGCCCATTCTAGGGCAGCGCACCGGTCGGTCACGTGGCGTTGCGGCATGGAAACGATTCCCATACAGGACTGGGACTACAATCTTGGGCTGAGTTCCCCAAGGATCCGATCAATGCCCCTGCCCGCCTTCAAGGCCTATGACATCCGCGGCCGCGTGCCGGAAGAACTGAACGAAGCGCTGGCGCGCCGCATCGGCGTGGCGCTGGCGGCGCAGCTTGCGCCGGGCCCGGTGGTACTGGGCCACGACGTGCGCCTGACCAGCCCCGCGCTGCAGGATGCATTGGCCGCAGGCCTGCGCGGTACCGGGCGCGAGGTGATCGACATCGGACTGTGCGGCACGGAAGAAGTCTATTTCCAGACCGACCATCTGGGCGCGGCCGGCGGCGTGATGGTCACCGCCAGCCACAACCCGATGGACTACAACGGCATGAAGCTGGTCAAGGAGAACGCGCGGCCGATCAGCTCCGATACCGGCCTGTTCGCGATTTCCGATGCGGTCGCCGCCGACACGTCCGAGGCGCAACCGCCGCGTGCCGCGCAGAGCGCCCGGCACGACAAGAGCGCGTATATCCAGCATCTGCTGAGCTATGTCGATGCTGGCAAGCTGCGCCCACTGAAGCTGGTGGTCAACGCCGGCAACGGCGGCGCCGGTGCCATCGTCGACCTGCTGGCACCGCACCTGCCGTTCGAATTCATCCGCATCTGCCACGAACCGGACGGCAGCTTCCCCAACGGCATTCCCAACCCGCTGCTGCCGGAGAACCGCGCCGCCACTGCCGACGCGGTGCGCGAACACGGCGCCGATTTCGGCATTGCCTGGGATGGTGACTTCGACCGTTGCTTCTTCTTCGACCACACCGGCCGCTTCATCGAGGGCTACTACCTGGTCGGCCTGCTGGCCAAGGCAATCCTGGCGCGCAACCCCGGCGGCAAGGTCGTGCACGACCCGCGCCTGGTCTGGAACACCGTGGACATGGTCGAACAGGCCGGCGGCGTACCGGTGCAGTGCAAGAGCGGCCACGCCTTCATCAAGGAAAAGATGCGCGCCGAAGACGCGGTGTACGGCGGCGAGATGAGCGCCCACCACTACTTCCGCGAGTTCGCCTATGCAGACTCCGGCATGATCCCGTGGTTGCTGATCGCCCAGCTGGTTTCCGAAAGCGGGCGCTCGCTGGCCGATTGGGTCGAAGACCGCATGGCGGCCTACCCCTGCAGCGGCGAGATCAACTTCAAGGTCACCGATGCAAAGGCCGCTGTCGCGCGCGTGATGGAGCACTTCGCGGCGCAGTCGCCCACCCTGGACCACACCGATGGCATCAGTGCCGACTTCGGCGACTGGCGCTTCAACCTGCGCAGCTCCAACACCGAGCCGCTGCTGCGCCTGAATGTTGAAGCCCGGGGCGATGCCGCGCTGATGCAGGCGCGCACCGACGACATCTCCCGCCTCATCCAGCAGTAACCGAGGAACGCATGAGCAGCATCCAGCCCGTCATCCTGTCCGGTGGATCCGGTACCCGCCTGTGGCCACTGTCGCGCGAGGCGTATCCGAAGCAGTTCCTGCCCTTGGCGGGTGAACTGACGATGCTGCAGGTCACCTGGAAGCGTGTCGCGCCGATCGCCGCGCGCGGACCGCTGGTGATCGCCAACGAAGAGCATCGCTTCGTCGCCGCCGAGCAGCTGCAGCAGGTTGGCGCCGAGCCGGCCGCGATCATCCTCGAGCCGGTCGGCCGCAACACGGCCCCGGCGATCGCGGTGGCCGCGCTGGAGGCCACCCGCGACGGTGCCGACGCCCTGCTGCTGGTGCTGCCCTCCGATCACGTGATCACCAACGAGACTGCGTTCCGCAGCGCCGTGCAGGCGGCGGCCGGCGCTGCCCAGGCCGGCAAGCTGGTGACCTTCGGTATCGTGCCGACCGGCCCGGAAACCGGCTATGGCTACATCAAGGCCGCCGATGGCCAGGGCCTGCGCGCGGTCGAGCGCTTCGTCGAGAAGCCGGACCTGGACACCGCGACCGGCTACGTCAGCAGCGGCCAGTATTACTGGAACAGTGGCATGTTCCTGTTCAAGGCCTCGCGCTACCTGCAGGAGCTGGAACGCTTCCAGCCCGCGATGCTGGCTGGCAGCCGCCAGGCCTGGCAGCAGGCGCGCCGAGATGCCGACTTCACCCGCCTGGACAAGGACGCCTTCACTGCCGTTCCGTCCGATTCGATCGACTACGCGGTGATGGAGAAGACCGCCGACGCGGTGGTGATTCCACTGGATGCGGGCTGGAACGATGTCGGATCGTGGACTGCGCTGCGCGACGTCTCGCAGCAGGACGGCGATGGCAACGCGCACCAGGGCGACGTGATCGCCATCGACTGCCGCAATACCTATGCCTACGGCCAGCGCCTGGTGGCCATGGTCGGCCTTGATGACGTGATCGTGGTCGAGACCGACGATGCGGTGCTGGTGGGCCAGGCCGACCGCATGCAGGAGGTCAAGACCGTGGTGGCACAGCTCAAGGCCGAAGGCCGCAGCGAGGCCACCTGGCATCGCAAGGTCTATCGCCCATGGGGCGCCTACGATTCGATCGACAACGGCGAGCGCTTCCAGGTCAAGCGCATCACGGTCAAGCCCGGTGGCACGCTCAGCCTGCAGATGCACCACCATCGCGCCGAGCACTGGATCGTGGTCAGCGGCACCGCCGAGGTGACCCGTGGCGATGAAGTGATCCTGCTCAGCGAGAACCAGAGCACCTACATTCCGTTGGGCGTGACCCACCGCCTGCGCAACCCGGGCAAGCTGCCGCTGGAACTGATCGAAGTGCAGTCGGGCAGCTACCTGGGCGAGGATGACATCGTTCGGTTCGAGGATACCTACGGGCGCAGCTGAGGTTTGCCCGGGGTCGGATCCGGTTGCTGCGCAGCGGGCTGTGACCCGTTCCTGATCGGCCCGGCCGCGCTGCGTCGCCGGGCATGGCCCGGCGCTACGGCCATCAGGCCAGCTCCGCCATCACCCGCTTCAGGCCGTCCTGCCAGGTTGGCAGCACGATGCCGAAATCCTGCTGCAGCTTGCGGTTGTCCAGCACCGACCAGGCCGGACGCTTGGCCGGGGTCGGGTACTCGGAGCTGGGAATCGCCTCGACCGTCGGCACCTTGGCCAACACGCCGGTGGCCAACGCTTCGGCGAAGATCGCCTCGGCAAACCCATGCCAGCTGGTCTGGCCGCTGGCGGTCAGGTGCCAGGTCCCGGACAGCTGTCCTGGATGCTGCACCGCCTGCAAGGTGACATCGGCGATCAGCGCGGCCGGCGTCGGCGTACCGACCTGGTCGGCCACCACCCGCAGCGCATCGCGCTCGGCCCCGACGCGCAGCATGGTGCGCAGGAAATTCGCGCCGTGCGAGGCATACACCCACGCCGTGCGGAAAATCAGATGGCGGCCACCGGCCGCACGCACCGCGTCCTCGCCATCGCGCTTGCTGGTGCCATACACGCCCAGCGGTGCGGTCGGCTCGTCCTCGCGATAGGGCGCGCTGCCCTGGCCATCGAACACGTAGTCGGTCGAATAGTGTACGAACGGCACGCCGTGGGCCGCGCACCAGCGCGCGATTGCGCCCGGCGCCTGCGCGTTGGCAGCGAAGGTCGCATCAGCGTCCTGCTCTGCGCGGTCAACGGCGGTGTAGGCGGCCGCATTGACCACCAGCGACGGCTGCACGCGATCCAGCAGTGCCGGCAGGCTGTCGGGCTGGCCGAAGTCGGCCGTTTCGCATGCACTGCCGTCCGGCAGCTGGCCGCTGCGGGTAGTCGCGACCACCTTGCCCAGCGGCACCAGCGCGCGCAGCAGCTCCTGGCCGACCTGGCCATTGCCACCGAACACCAGCACGGTCATGGCACGTAGACCGGCAGGCGGTCTTCAGCAATGTCCTTCAGGAATGGCGCGTTCTCGTCCTTGGCCGACAAGGTCGGGGCACTGACCGGCCAGTCCACGGCGATGTCCGCATCGTTCCAGCGCACGCCGGCATCGAAGTCCTTGAGGTACACCTCGGTGCACAGGTAGCTGAACACCGCACGCTCGGACAGCACAGCGAAGCCGTGCGCGAAGCCCTCCGGAATCCAGAACTGCTTCTTGTTCTCCGCGCTCAGCACCACCGCTTCCCACTGGCCGAAGGTCGGCGAGCCGCGACGGATGTCGACGGCCACATCGTAGACCTCGCCTTCGAGCACGCTGACCAGCTTGCCCTGGGGGCGCGGCCACTGGTAATGCAGTCCGCGCAGTACGCCCTGCGCGGACGTCGACACGTTGCTCTGCACGAAGCGATCGGGCAGGCCCAGCGCGGCGAAGCGCTCGGCATTCCAGGTTTCGAAGAAATAACCGCGGGCATCGCCGAACACCGCCGGCTCGATCACCACGCAACCGGGCAACTTGGTTTCAATCACTTTCACGGAACGACTCCACGCAGGGCAAGCTTGTGCAGGTACTGGCCGTAGCCATTCTTGATCAGCGGCGCAGCCAGTGCTTCCAGCTGCTCGGCGTTGATCCAGCCCTTGCCGAACGCGATTTCTTCCGGGCAGCAGACCTGCAGGCCCTGGCGGGTCTGGATGGTCTCGATGAAGTTGGAGGCCTCCAGCAGCGACTGGTGCGTGCCGGTATCGAGCCAGGCATAGCCACGGCCGAGGGCCTCCAGGTGCAGGTGGCCCTCGCGCAGGTAGCGCTGGTTCAGATCGGTGATCTCCAGCTCGCCACGCGGCGACGGCTTGAGCTCGGCCGCATAGTCGCTGGCATTGCCATCGTAGAAGTACAGGCCGGTGACCGCGTAGTTCGAACGCGGATTCTCCGGCTTCTCGACCAGATCGATGACCTTGCCGTCCTTATCGAACTCGGCTACTCCGTAACGTTCCGGGTCGTTGACCCAGTAACCGAATACGGTCGCGCCCTGCTCTCGCTGGTCGGCGTTGCGCAGCACTTCGCGCAGGCCGTGGCCGTGGAAGATGTTGTCGCCCAGCACCAGGCAGCTCGGCTTGCCGGCGACGAAGTCGCGGCCGATCAGGTAAGCCTGGGCCAGGCCGTCCGGACTCGGCTGCACCGCGTACTGGATGTCCATACCCCACTGCGAGCCGTCGCCCAGCAGCTGCTGGAACAGCGCCTGCTCGTGCGGGGTGTTGATGATCAGAACTTCGCGGATGCCCGCCAGCATCAGCACGCTGAGCGGGTAGTAGATCATCGGCTTGTCGTACACCGGCAGCAGCTGCTTGCTGACGCCCTTGGTGATCGGATACAGCCGAGTGCCGGAGCCACCGGCGAGGATGATGCCTTTACGCTGCGTCATGTCGTCTCCAGGGTTCAGGCCGCAGTGCCGATGCGCTGCAGACGGTAGCTGCCGTCCAGCACGCCGTTGACCCACTCCTGGTTGCCCAGGTACCAGTCGACGGTGAAGGCGATGCCCTGCTCGAAGGTGTAGGCCGGCTCCCAGCCCAGATCGTTCTTCAGCTTGGACGCATCGATCGCATAGCGGCGGTCGTGGCCGGGGCGGTCAGTGACATAGGTGATCTGGCTGCTGCGCGGCTGGCCATCCGCACGCGGGCGGCGCTGGTCCAGCAGTGCGCAGATCGCCTGCACCACTTCGATGTTCTGCTTTTCCGAATTGCCGCCGACGTTGTAGGTCTCGCCGACCTTGCCCTTGGCCAGCACGGTGCGGATCGCCTCACAGTGGTCGGACACGAACAGCCAGTCGCGCACCTGCTTGCCATCGCCGTACACCGGCAGCGGCTCGCCGGCCAGCGCCTTGGCGATCACCAGCGGAATGAGCTTCTCCGGGAAGTGATACGGGCCGTAGTTGTTGGAGCAGTTGGTGGTCAGCACCGGCAGCCCGTAGGTGTGGTGGAAGGCACGCACCAGGTGGTCCGAAGCGGCCTTCGACGCCGAATACGGGGAATTCGGGGCGTACGGCGTGGTTTCGCTGAACTTGCCGGTCTCGCCCAGGGTGCCGTAAACCTCGTCGGTGGACACGTGCAGGAAGCGGAAGGCCGCGCCCTGTTCGGCCGGCAGCGCCTTCCAATAGTCACGGACCGCTTCCAGCAGGCCCAGGGTGCCCACCACGTTGGTCTGGATGAAAGCGCCCGGGCCGTCGATGGAACGGTCCACGTGGCTCTCAGCGGCGAAATTCAGTACGGCATCGGGCTGGTGTTCGGCCAGCAGGCGGGTGACCAGGGCGCTGTCGCCGATGTCACCCTGCACGAACACGTGGTTCGGGTTGCCGTCCAGGCTGGACAGGGTCTTCAGATTGCCGGCATAGGTCAGGGCGTCGAGATTGACGACCTTGATGCCACGGGCGACCGCTTCGAGAACAAAGTTACCGCCAATGAATCCGGCACCGCCGGTGACAAGCCATGTGGGCACTACCTGTTCTCCTGATCGAAATTCATCCAAGGGGTGCCATGAAGCACCCCAGCACAGCAGCACAGGATACATGTGGTTCGTCTTCACGACTGCCTGCGTGACGTGAACGACGCACTGGATTCACGCGAGCCATGCCGCAGCGCAGCATAACCATACGCATTCGCATGGTCGTCCCAAGCCAGCTAGAATCGGGATCCCACCCCCGAACCGGTTGCTGTTGCAGGACCGGACGTTCTCCCCGTTATTGAAGGACCCCGTACCAGATGAAAATCCTCGTCGCGTACAAGCGCGTGGTGGACTATAACGTCCGCATTCAGGTCAAGCCGGACGGTTCCGGCGTGGTCACCGACGGCGTCAAGCTGTCCCCCAACCCCTTCGATGAAATCGCCCTGGAAGAAGCGCTGCGCCTGCGCGACAAGGGCATCGCCAGCGAAGTCGTGGTCGCCACCATTGCTCCGGCCGATGCCCAGGCGCACCTGCGCAACGGCCTGGCCATGGGCGCCAACCGCGCCATCCATGTGGTCACCGACCAGGCCATCCAGCCGCTGACCGCCGCACGGACCCTGCTCAAGCTGATCGAGAAGGAACAGCCGGACCTGGTGATCCTCGGCAAGCAGGCCATCGACGACGACGCCAACCAGACCGGCCAGATGCTGGCCACGCTGTGGGGCCGCCCGCAGGCGACCTTCGCCAGCAAGCTGGACATTGCCGACGGCAAGGCCACGGTGACCCGCGAAGTCGACGCCGGCCTGGAAACGCTGGAAGTCGATCTGCCGGCGGTGGTCACCACCGACCTGCGCCTGAACGAGCCGCGCTTCATCAAGCTGCCGGACATCATGAAGGCCAAGGCCAAGCCGCTGGAGACCCTGCAGCTGACCGACCTCGGCGTTGAAGCCGCCGACACCTTCAAGACCACCCAGTACGCCGCACCGTCCAAGCGCAGCAAGGGTGTGATGGTCAAGGACGCGGCCGAACTGGTGGCCGCACTCAAGCAGAAGGGGCTGCTGTAATGAGCAAGATTCTCGTCATCGCCGAGCACCACGACGGCAAGCTCAACGGCGCCACCGCCAAGACCGTCAGCGCTGCTGCCGCCATCGGCGGGGCCAGCATCGACGTGCTGGTGCTGGCCGCCGATCCGGCCGCCGTCGCCGCCGAGGCCGCGAAGATCACCGGCGTCGCCAAGGTCCTGACCGTTGCCAACGCTGCCAACGCGCAGGCCATCGCGCAGGTGCTGGCGCCGCAGATCGCGCAGCTGGCCAAGGGCTACACCCACGTGTTCGGCCCGTCGACCACCTTCGGCAAGGACCTGATGCCGTGCGTGGCTGCCCTGCTGGGCGTCAACCAGGTCTCCGACCTGATGACCGTCGAAGGCAGCCACACCTTCAAGCGCCCGATCTATGCCGGCAACGCGATCATCACCGTGGAAGCCCCGGCCGACCAGATCGTGGTCGCCACCGTGCGTGCCGCGTCGTGGCCGGAAGCCGCCCAGGGCGGTAGCGCCGCCATCGAAGCGGCCAGCGTCGACGCTGCCCTGCCGACTCACACCCGCTTCGTCGGCCTCGCCGCGGGTGCCAGCGACCGCCCGGACCTGCAGAGCGCCAAGCGCGTGGTCTCCGGTGGCCGTGGCGTCGGTTCGGAAGAGAACTTCAAGGTGATCTTCCAGCTGGCCGACAAGCTCGGTGCCGCCGTTGGTGCCTCGCGCGCCGCGGTCGATGCCGGCTACGTGCCCAGCGACCTGCAGGTGGGCCAGACGGGCAAGATCATCGCCCCGGAGCTGTACGTGGCCGTGGGTATCAGCGGTGCGATCCAGCATCTGACCGGCATCAAGGACGCCGGCACGATCGTCGCGATCAACAAGGATCCGGATTCGCCGATCTTTGAGATTGCCGATATTGGGTTGGTGGGGGATCTGTTTGCGATCCTGCCGGAGCTGGAAGCTGCGCTGTAATGTCCGGCTGCACGTCCCCGGCGCCGGTAAAGCCGGCTCGCCGGGGCCGCGCAGGCCTGTGGGTCGCCGCCACGGCGGCGGCCTATCTGGCGGTTCTCTGGTACATCGACCGCGACCGCAACATCGTTTCGCAGCTGGCCGCGCAGGCCAACACGCTGCTGCTATGCAGCGGCCTGGTGCTGACCAGCTATGTGTTCCGCTACCAGCGCTGGCGCGCTGCGCTCGCCGCACAAGGGTTGCGCCCGCACAGTTGGGGCCGGGGCGCACTGGCCTACCTGGCCGGCTTTGCCTTTACCGCCTCGCCCGGCAAGGCGGGCGAATTGCTGCGCATCCGCTACTTCGGCTGGCAGGGCGTACCGGCGGGCGCCACCCTGGCAACATTCATCTTCGAGCGCGCCCTGGATCTGTTGGTGATCACCGCGCTGGCGATCGGCGCGGCCCACCTGATCCCGGCGTTCGGCGTACTGGTGGCGATCATTCTGGGTGTAGTGCTGGCCTTGGCCCTGCTGGGCTGCTGGCCGCCGCTGGCGCGCACCGCGCATCGCATCATCGAGCACCTGCCGGGATCGCCGGTGCGGCGGCTGGGCCACTTCCTGGTCAGCGGCGCAGGCGCGCTTGGCCCGCTGTTGCGCGTACGCCTGCTGCTGCCCGCCAGCCTGCAGGGCGCTGCCGCATGGTTGTTGACCGCCGCTGCTTTCGCCCTGCTGTGCCAGGCGCTTGGCATTACCCTGCCGTGGCCGTTGGCGGTGGGCATCTACCCGCTGGCCATGCTGGTCGGTGCCCTGTCCTTCGTCCCCGGCGGCGTGGGCACCACCGAAGCGGCGATCGTGGTCATGCTCGGTGCCAGCGGCGTTTCGGTCGATACCGCGCTGACTGTAGCCATCGGCATCCGCTTGGTCAGCCTGTGGCTGGCGGTGGCCGTGGGAATGATTGCAATGGCGTTTCTGGAGCTGAAAGCCCGGCCGTGACGATCAAAAGGTGGATGGCTGCGCGTCACAGCCGGTTCCCTTATCATTCAGGGTGAATTTAACCGTGTGGGAAAGGAAGTACATGCAGTTTTACGCCGCATTCTCCGAAAAGGCACGTTCGCTGTGACCTCATCACGTGCCCTGTGCGTCGACCTGGATGGCACCCTGCTCCGCTCGGACATCCTGTACGAATCGCTGCTGGCCCTGCTGGCCCACAACCCCCTGTACATCTTCCTGGTGCCGTTCTGGCTGCTGCGGGGCAAGGCCTACGTAAAGCGCCAGCTGGCCTCGCGCGTGCACCTGCCCGCCGAGACCCTGCCCTATGACGAGCGGGTCCTGGAGATCCTGCGTACGACCACCCAGCGCCCGCGCGTACTGTGCACGGCCTCCGATCGGCTGCTGGTACAGCCCATTGCAGACCATCTCGGGCTGTTTGAAGAGGTGATGGCCAGCGACGGCCACACCAATCTGTCCGGCAACAACAAGGGCCAGGCACTGGCAGCGCGCTTTGGCGAACGAGGCTTCGATTACATGGGAAACGGTACGGTCGATCTGAAGGTCTGGGCCCATGCCGGCGGTGCGATCGTGGTCAACAACGGGGCCGGGCTGGCCAAGGCCGCGGCCAAGCAGACCGAAGTGCTCGCCCACCTGCCCTCGCAGAACGGCGGTCTGATCACCTGGATCAAGGCGCTGCGCGTCTACCAGTGGCTGAAGAACCTACTGGTGCTGGTGCCGCTACTGACTGCCCACCGCTTCTTCGATCTCACCTCGATCGTCGATGCAGGCACGGCCTTCCTGGCCTTCGGTCTGTGCGCATCAGGCGTATATCTACTCAATGACCTGCTCGACCTGACCCCAGATCGCATGCATCCGCGTAAGCGCAAACGGCCCTTCGCAGCAGGCACACTGCCGCTGCTGCACGGCCTGCTGGTGGCGCCGTTGATCACCCTAGCCGGCTTTGCGCTGGCGCTGGCCTGCAGCCCGACATTTGCCGCGGTACTGCTCTGCTACTACGTGATGACCCTGAGCTACTCGCTCAAGCTAAAGCGCGTGGTGATGATCGACGTAGTAATGCTGGCAGCCCTGTACACGGTGCGCATCATTGGCGGTGCCGTGGCGATCGGCTCGGAACTGTCGTTCTGGCTGCTGGCGTTCTCGATGTTCGTGTTCCTCAGCCTAGCCATGCTCAAGCGCTACACGGAACTGGCATCTGCCCTGGCCAACGGCAAGGACGTGGCCATCGGCCGCGGTTACTCGGTGACCGACCTGCCGCTGGTGCAGTCACTGGGGGCGGCGGCCGGCTATATCGGCGTGCTCGTGTTCGCGCTGTACATCAATAGCCCCGAGAGCCTTGAGCTCTACAGCAATCCCAAACTGCTGTGGCTGCTGTGCCCGATCCTGCTGTATTGGATCAGCCGCATGTGGATCGTCTCGCACCGTGGCGACATGCATGACGACCCGATCGTGTTCGCCGCACTAGATCGCGGCAGCCAGATCGTCATCGGCCTGTGCGTGCTGATCGTACTGATTGCCATATGAGCGCAGTGCCCGGCCAATCCTGGGGCCGCTACCCGCGTGTGCAGCAACGGATTGTTCCCGTGCTCGACCGCAGTGCGCCGCTGCTGCTGCCGCCCGAGGGCGGCACGGTGCTGCCCCATGGCAATGGCCGGAGCTATGGCGACAGCTGCCTAAATCCTGGTGCCACACTGCTGACCAGCCGCGCTTTGGACCGCTTCATCGACTTCGACCCAGCCACCGGCGTCGTGCGCTGCGAAGGCGGGGTTACCCTGGCCGATATCCTGGATATCGCCCTGCCGCGCGGCTGGTTTCTGGCGGTCACCCCGGGCACTCGTTATGCCACGGTGGGCGGTGCGATCGGCAATGATGTACACGGCAAGAACCACCATCGCGCAGGCACGTTCGGGCACCACGTACGCCGCCTGGAACTGCTGCGCAGCGATGGCGTGCGGCGCGAACTGGCGCCTGGCGATTCCAGTGGGCTGTTTGAAGCCACCGTGGGCGGCCTGGGCCTGACCGGCTTCATCACCTGGGCCGAGTTGCAGCTGCGACGCGTGCCGGGACCGTGGATCGAAACCGAATCGATCCGCTTCGACAATCTGGACGAGTTCTTCGCGCTTTCGCGCGCTTCGGCCAACGATTTCGAGTACACCGTGGCCTGGATCGACTGCCTGGCCAGTGGCAGGCACCTGGGCCGTGGCCACTTCCTGCGCGGCGACCACGCGCCGGGCAATGCACAAGCGGCAACCCCCAGTTCCGCGCCTCGTCGCAGCATGCCGGTGGTGCCGCCGGTATCGCTGGTCAACCGGCTGACCCTGCGTCCGTTCAATACGCTCTACTACTGGCGCCAGCTGGCGCGGCGTGCGCGCCACCTGTCGCATTACCAGAGCTACTTCTACCCACTGGATGGCATCAACCACTGGAACCGCATGTACGGCCCGCGCGGCTTCCTGCAGCACCAGTGCGTGCTGCCTCCAGAGACTGCCCGCGACGCGACCGCGGCCCTGCTGGCCGAGATCGCCCGCAGCGGGCGCGGTTCGTTTCTGGCCGTGCTGAAGGAATTTGGCGCACGTCCCTCGCCGGGGCTGCTGTCGTTCCCCCGCCCGGGCACTACCCTCGCGCTGGACTTCCCCAACGACGGTCCCGAGCTGCTGAAGATGCTCGACCGGCTCGATCGCATCGTCAGCGAGGCCGGCGGTGCGGTGTACGCGGCCAAGGACGCGCGCATGTCCGGCACCCTGTTCCGCCAGGCCTATCCGGCCTGGGAAGCATTCTCCCGCTTCATCGACCCACGATTCTCATCCGGCTTCTGGCGCCGGGTGATGGAGTAAGCATGCAGAAGATCCTGATTATCGGCGCGACCTCCGCCATCGCCGAATCGGTTGCCCGCCTGTACGCGTCACGTGGCGCCGCGCTCTACCTGGCGGGCCGCAGTGCCGACAAGCTGGACACCATCGCCGCCGATCTGCGGGTGCGCGGTGCGCAGCGCGCAGAGTACGGCGTGCTCGAAGTCAACGACGTGGCCGCCCACGGCGCGCTGCTCGACACCGCCTGGAGCACGCTGGGAGGCATCGACACCGTACTCATCGCCCACGGCACCCTGCCCGACCAGGCCGCCTGTGATGCCTCGGTCGAGCTGTCGCTGCAGGAATTCGCCACCAACGGCACCTCGACCATCGCGCTTTCCGCCGCGCTAGCGCAGCGCCTGCAGTCCGGGGCCAGCCTGGCGGTCATCTCCTCCGTGGCCGGTGACCGTGGCCGCGCCAGCAACTATCTGTACGGTAGCGCCAAGGCAGCGGTCACCGCCTACCTGAGCGGCCTGGGCCAGCGCCTGCGCCCGGCCGGCGTCAACGTGCTGGTGATCAAGCCGGGTTTCGTCGATACGCCGATGACGGCCGCCTTCAAGAAGGGGGCGCTGTGGGCCACGCCGGACAAGGTGGCGGCGGGCATCCTCAAGGCTATTGGCAAGCGCAGGGCCGTGGCCTACCTGCCGGGCTTCTGGTGGGCAATCATGATGATCATCAAGAACATTCCCGAATTCGTCTTCCGCAGGATCAAGCTCTGACATGACCGACAAGCACGCCAAGATCGTCATTACCGGCGCCGCCGGCCTGGTCGGTCAGAACCTGATCGTCGAGCTGAAGCAGCAGGGTTATACCCAGCTGGTAGCCATCGACAAGCACGCGCACAATCTGCGAATTCTGCAGGACCTGCATCCGGAGGTGCGGGTACTGCACGCAGACCTGGCCGAGCCGGGTGACTGGGCTGCCGAGTTCAACGGCGCGGCCTGCGTGGTGCAGTTGCATGCACAGATCACTGGCAAGACCACCGACCTGTTCGTGCGCAACAACATCACCGCTACCAGTCATGTGCTGAAGGCCACCCAGAACGCGGCCGTGCCGTACATGGTGCACATCAGTTCCTCGGTAGTGAATTCGGTGGCCAAGGATGACTACACCGACACCAAGCGCGAACAGGAACAAATGGTAGTGGCCAGCGGCCAGCGCCATTGTGTGCTTCGCCCTACCCTGATGTTCGGGTGGTTCGATCCCAAGCACCTGGGCTGGTTGTCGCGCTTCATGGCACGCACCCCCGTGTTCCCCATTCCTGGCGACGGCAAGTTCATGCGTCAACCGCTGTACGAACGCGACTTCTGCCGCTGCATCGCCAAGTGCATCGAGACCGAACCGTATGGCGAGGTGTTCGACATCGTGGGCGATACCCGCGTGGATTACGTGGACATCATCCGCACCATCAAGCGGGTCAAGAAGCTGCGCACGGTGATCGTGCACATCCCGATCAGCTTCTTCGGTTTCCTTCTGAAGGTCTACAGTCTGTTTAGCAGCAAGCCGCCCTTCACCGCCGACCAGTTGAAGGCACTCAGTGCCGGCGACGACTTCAAGGGCGTCGATACCGAAGCAGTCTTTGGGGTAAAGCAGACGCCGTTTGAGGAAGCAATCCGCGAAAGCTATACCGACCCGCGCTACAGCCACATCGTGCTGCAGCGCTGAACAAACAGAACAGACGGAACCCAATTCGAATGAGCACTTTCGCCATCATTGGTAGTGGCCCGATGGGCTTGATGGCAGCCCTTGAGCTGCTGAAGAAAGGTCACCAGGTTGATGTGTACGAGCGTGATGACCGTATCGGCGGCATGTCGGCCGACTTCGATTTCGACGGCCTGCGCATCGAACGCTACTACCACTTCATCTGCAAGACCGACTATCCGCTGTTCAAGCTGTTGGACGAGATGCAGCTGTCCGATCGTCTGCATTGGACGGATACGAAGATGGGCTATTACTACCAGGGCAAGCTCCACAAGTGGGGCACGCCGTTCGCCCTGCTAGGCTTCCCGCATCTGGGCCTGATCGACAAGGTGCGCTACGCCCTGCACGTGATGCACACCAAGGGCATCCAGGATTGGACGGCTCTGGACAAGGCGAACGCGCGCGACTGGATCACCCGCTGGATCGGCCCGAACGCCTACAAGGTGATGTGGGAAAAGGCATTCGCGCTGAAGTTCTTCGAGTACCAGAATGATCTGTCGGCATCCTGGATCGGCACACGCATCAAGCGCGTGGCGCTATCGCGTCGCAATCTGTTCAACGAGAGCATGGGTTACCTGCAAGGCGGCTCGGCTGTGCTGCTCGACAGGATGGCCAAGGAAGTCGTTCGCCTCGGCGGGCGCATCCTGCTTTCCCAGCCGATCCAGGAAGTCACCTCTGTCGAGGGCAAGGTCACCGGCATCCGCACGCCCGACGGTCATCATCCCTATGAAACCGTGGTTTCCACCGCGCCCATCCAGTACGTGCCCGGCATGGTTCCGGGCCTGCCGAAGGCATTTGCCGACCAGGTCGGCGCCATCAAGAACATTCCCGTAGCCTGCGTGATCCTGAAGCTTTCGCACCCGGTCAGCGAGAATTTCTGGATGAACATCAGCGATGATCGAATCACCATTCCCGGCCTGATCGAGTACAGCAACCTCAATCCTGGTAGTGGTACTGGTGAGCACATCGTGTATGCGCCGTACTACATGCCCAAGACCCATCCGAAGTGGCAATGGAGCAACCAGCAACTCATCGATGAGGTCATCAGCTACCTGCCGATGATCAATCCTGCGTTCAGGCCGGAATGGATCAAGGCCACCCATTGCCACCGTTACGAGTACGCGCAGACCATCTGCCCGCCGGGGTTCCAGGAAATGTTGCCGCCGATGAAGACGCCACTGCAGGGATTCTTCATGGCCGATACGGCGTACTACTATCCGGAAGATCGCTCGATCAATGAGAGCATCGACGTAGGCGCGAAGCTGGCTGCTGTCGCAGCCTCCCAGGCATAGAGCTTGATTACATGCTCACTCGACAATTCACCATGTTTCTGTTGGTTGGCGGCCTTGCAGCCGCCGTCAATTTTGGATCACGGATTGCACTCGGCACGGTACTCAACTATGTACCATCAATCTTCATCGCCTACTGCCTTGGAATGGCAACTGCATTTGTGCTCAACCGTGCGTTGGTGTTCAAGTCAGCCAGCAAAGCTCTCCATCACCAAGCAGCCTGGTTCGTTGCTATCAACGGACTGGCGGTGATCCAGACTGTATTGGTGAGCCTTGTACTTGCACGCTGGGCTCTGCCCGGCCTGGGTGTCGAACAACACGCAGAAACGATTGCACATGCCATCGGCGTCGCGGTTCCCGTAGTTACGAGCTACTTCGGGCACAAGTACCTTTCATTCTCGAACAGATAGTACGCCCCCGTCTGCAACCCCTGCGCCTGTCGGCGGGCCAGTACCGGATTACGGAAAACCCCTACAATGACCACCCCAACCAACGCAACAGCGAACAAGAGCAGCTGGATCACAGGAGACCGGATCGTCTTCTTCCTGATCATCCTGTTCGCAATGGCGTACAAGAGCAATGATGCGCTGAGCAATCCGCAGTTCTGGGCAGAAGACGCTACTGTGTTCTTCAAGGAACAGTTCGGACAGTCGATTCCTCAGTTCTTTACTCCCTACGCCGGATATTTGCACTTTGTACCGCGGCTGGTTGCGTGGATCGCGTCATGGGCTCCGGCCGCAAAAGCACCTCTGATCTACAACGCATCCGCAATCCTTTTGACGACAGCCGCCATTGTTGTCACCTGCCGGCGGATGAAGCTCGTTGTGCCTGTGTGGATTGTCGCGCTTTCATTTCTCGCCGTCCCCACCAGTGGTGAGATCCTGGGCACGATCACCAACGCCCAGTGGTTTCTCCAATTTGCCCTCGCCGCCGTTTGCCTGACCCCATATCAATCGGAGCGCGGCTGGATGAACTGGTTGCGCCCGTTGGCGGTCCTGGTGATCTCGCTTACCGGCCCATTCTCCATCGTCTTGGCCTTGATCATCGCAGGCATGTTGGCGGCGTCCCTCCTGTCGCTACGGATCAAGGTGGATCCTTTCAATGGTGCGTTGGGAGAGTTCGCCACAACGCGGGATTGGACTGCGCTGGCAGCACTGTGTGTGGGTGCGATCATTCAAGCCGCCGTAGTGATGACAGATCCGCCTATCAAAGCCGAGGGTCATTACGGTCTATTTACTCTGCTCAAGATCACCTTTGGCGAGCTGGTGCCCATTCACGCATTCGGTGGTACTTTCCTAACTGCCACAGCTTGGATCATTCTCTTTTCCTTGATATTTGGGACATTGATCCTTTCAAAGAAGATTGAAGGTCGCTCCCGCTTGATTGTGCTTGGATTCGCCGCCTTTGCAGGAGCTGAAGTATTCGCACCAGTGAGGCTGAGGGACTTTTCTCCCCTATATCATTTCATGCTTGCTGACCGTTACTTCTACCTAATCAAGGTTGTACTGTGGTGGGCAGTATGGTTGTCGATGACCGGGCTCAGTCGCCGAAGTCGATTGAATGCCACCGTTGCAACAACCGCGCTACTGTGCCTGGTAGCAGTAGGCAACCCACAGTTCCTACGTCGCCCCGCGTTCGTTGACTTTGATTGGCGGAGCCACGCGAGGGAGCTGGAAGCTCCTGGCTCCCACACAATCCCACTCAATCCTCAGGGCTGGGGCGTAATGATCGAATCGAAGCCCGCCGAGGTCGAGCATGACCGCTAACACGTAAGAACGACTCCATCGCCCTGCGCTGCCGGGTGCCTGAACAAGCGCGAGTGCAGAGGCGATCAAGGAGAGGCAGAGGGTGAGCGCTTTCCTCGTGCAGTTGCGGACGTCAACATGGAGCCCGCTGATCTGAAGAAGGTAACGGCACACTTCGGAAGGAAAATGAAGTTTGGAGCAGCCTCATCAAGCACAATCGATCGCTTGGCTGATTAAGGTAAATCTCGCGCACCTGATGAGTCAGCATTTGTGAGGCACGGAACTTCCCAACCAAACCATGATCCTGCGCGGCGCATCAGCAACGGAGGCTTGCTTAGGCAGGCACGGCCAGCGGTCATGTAACTCGGTCCGCGGGGAACCTCTGGCAAGCTGCTCGCACGCGAGCGGGCAGAATAAAAGGGCGCCGCGGCTTCGTAAGCCACGGCGCCCATCTTCTACCGATTGACCACAATCGTTCTACATCGCCATCCCGGCATCAACGCAGCGAACAACTTGCAGTCAGTCACCTGGACTCTGTACGCAGCTTTCCCAGCGGCGCGCCACCGCCGCTTGAAAAACACTCCTGCCTACGCGCTGTCGAGCATGAGTCGCAATCTCACCCAAAGGCAGCGCCCCATCAATGATCGCCGCGATACGCTTCGCCCATTCCTCAGGCTTATTGTCCACCAGGATACGGTCGTTCATCGCGTCATCGCGGTAGGCGGGGACATTGGATGCCAGCGTGACCATGCCAGCGGACGCATAGTCGAGCACCTTAATGGAGCTCTTGCATCGGTTGAAGCGCGTGTCCAGCAGAGGCGCCAGACCGAGATGGAAACCGCGCAACCTTGAGAACCAATGGACGAATGCAGGATAAGACGCACCGACATGAGGCGGAGGGCTCTCAGCGTACAACCACGGGCGGGACTGCGAAGCCTCAGCATTCACTCCGACCAAGGTGAGCGAGAACGTGCGCGGCTTTCTCGCCCAGATCAGCTGCAGCGCTTCATCCAGCAGTCGGAAATCTTCGTCATGAGTGCGCGTCCCCATGTACAGCAATCGCAGCTCGGCATCGCGCGCTATACTTACCGGGCTAGGATCCGCCGCCTGCCAGAGAACGTCGTCCAGCGCATTTGGCATGCAAACCGCGATACCGCCCTCCGCTTCAACAACTTCGGCCAAGCGAGCGGTGGAACACCAAGTGACGTCTGCCAAGGCAATAGAACGGCGCACGGCATCGATGATGCCTGCATACGCGTTACGCTCCGGATGTTCGTCCATAGCCAACAGATTGTCGTCAAGATCGTACAGCAGCCGCGCGCCGCGGTGCCGGGCTGCCGCCAAACTGGCAAAACCCGCCTCATCAGCTACTGCGCCTCGATTCCACAGCACAACGTGAGGAGCGAACGCATCGAGTTCTTCCGGAATCAGATAGCGAACATCAGCTGGGAAGTGCTCGGTGAACGCGTGCAGGCGTATGCTTGCGCACGGCGACATCACCAAGCCGTAGCGTTCGGGGATCACAGCAATTCGCCGGGCGTACTGGGAGCGCAGCGAGTAGCGCGGCTCCGTGCCATATCGCTGGTTCATGAGGTTTCCTTCTCGTACAGACCTTCCAGCCACGTCACCAGAGCCTGCACCGCGTCCGCCGCAACTGCATCATGGGACAGCATCAACGAATTGGGAACGCCTTCCAGCCGCTCGGTGAATGCACCAAGGCGGTTGGCAGCAATCGGCCGGCCATCGCGCAAAGCGTGCGACAAAGTGTAGGAATAGGTTTCCGGCGCCTGGGAAAGGAACAGGAACGCGTCGGGATTGTGAGCCTGAATTAGGTCGTCCAGGTCCTGCTCCGCGTAAGGCCCGCTCCAGCTGAATCCCGGACTTTTGGGAATGTCGGCCTGCGGGTATCCGATCAGATGGAACGCCAGCGGTGCACGAACACGTCGAGACTCCTCGGCAATGGCAAGTAGCTGGTTTAGACCCTTGTGCGCGGCCATCACCCCCAGGAGCAGTACTCGATACGGCCTCTTGCCCCGTCCAAGCTGTCCCGGGTTCGCGTCGATGCGGGACTCGTGGTACACGGCCTGGACTGGAATACCGGTGTAGCGCTGCATACGTTGGGCCGCGTCACAGCTCGGTGCGAACACAGCCTGCGCGCCCAGCAGAGGCCACTGATTGTTGGCCCGCCAGTTACGGATATCCGACGCGCCGTGAGAAGGCCGCTCGGCTATGCAGCTATCACAGGCATTCTCACTGGGTTCGCCACAGTAGTTGCCGGCAGCATCGGTGAGAGTGATCTGCGGGCAGATTGCATAGTTGTCATGCACGTGGAAGCTGTAGGGCAGCCCGGTCAGTGCCACCGCGCGACGCACCGACGGGCCAAATCCGACCAGATGGTGGATCTGGAGACCACTGGTGCCCAGGGCTTGCAGCATCACCGCCAGCTCATGAGGAGCGCGGTAGCGGAATTGGAACTCGAAGCCATCAAAGTCTGACGCATGGCTGACGTTGACCAACCCCGCCCCGTTGTTATCCTCCATCGGTCGTACGATCACCACTTCGCCGGTCTCAGCCAGCGAGGCACACATAGCCTGCACGGCACGCTCAGTGCCTCCGCCCCAGGTGTGGGTCAACAGCACCGAAACCGGACGTGCCCTCGCCTTCCAGACTTCCAGGGTCAGCCGCACGCGCGCCGAGAAGCCCGGATCCATTGAACAGAATCGGGCAACCTGCGAACCGTAGTCTGGGTAACGCTCGTCGATGATCTTCTGCGCGATGATCTTGCCGGGCTTGCTGTCGTCGGCGAAGCTCACTTCACCCACGTGTTCAACGAACACGTCCATGGCCAAGCAATGGCGGAAGCCGAGACGCCCTGAGCGCATGCAGAAGTCGTTCTCCTCGCCGTAGCCCTTGCCGAAGGCCTCAGCATCGAACAGGCCGGCCTTTTCCAGCGCGGCGCGTGAGATCAGCATGCAGAAGCCGACGCCGGTTGGAACATCAACGGCCACACCTGCATTGATATGCCGGGTCAGGCGATCCAGCGCCGACGCATTGATCCCCTCCGGCAGCGCGTTAGCACCCAACTGGGGATAGCTGCAGATCGTGGCATTGTTGGAAAGCGCCGTGACCGAGCCAACATTCGCCCCCAGATGGGCAACCATCCGGTCGATCCAGTCACCGGTCACGATCGTGTCACTATTGAGCAACAGGGCACCGATGCTGTCGGGTTGCTGCAGGGCATATCCCATGCCCGCATTTACGGTTAGCACGAATCCCAGGTTATGCGGATTCTCAACTAGGCGCACTGACGGTTCGCTAATGGCCAGCTCACGCAGATAGGCGGTCACTTCCGGCTCAGGCGAGCAGTCGTTGTAGATATGCAGGCGGGAACGGTTGCGGTTCTTGGAGCGCAGCACCGAATCAATGCAGTTTCGCGTCTCTTCCAGACCGCGGTAGACCGGCAGCACAATGTCGACCACGCCGGCCTGACCCGATGTGCCTGCAGACTCCGCAGGAGGGAGAAGATCGGCCAGCGAGAAGGGACGTTTGCCCAGCTCGCGACCATCACGGCGTCCCACCGCCAGATAGTGCGCTAGCGCATTCATGCCGGACAGTGCAACGTCCGGATTCCGATCCAGGTACTGTCGCGCGTTGAATTCGGGCCCTGGGCTGCGCCCTTCCGCCGCACCATGCGCAAAGAAATGCGCGAATGGATCAATCCCTGCCACGTCCGGATAGGTTTCCAGGTACCATCCCGGCGCGAAGTACGGATTGGGCAGTCGTCCCTCCGGGATGCCGTCGTAGAGAAAATGCAACAACGGGTTGGTGCCACTGTCGCGCACATCCGGGTAGTGGTTGAGATACCACTCTTGGTCGAACAACGGATGTGGCAGTCCAGATACGCGGTAATCGATCAGATATTGGCCGAGCACCGGCCGCAGACCACAGGAGGATGGCGCGGTCCGCCGGCAGTAGCGAGGGTCGAACCACGGGCTAGGCGCCAAGCCGAGGCGGTCGCCGATGCACACGTACTGCATCAGCGCGTCGAGCGGGGACGCCTTGAGTCCGAAACGCGCCGAGTACCAAACTGGGTCAAACAGCGGGCTTGGTGACTTTCCCTCAGCATTGCCATAGGACAGGAAGTGGCTAGCCCCTTCGGAAACTGACCCCGGCGATCGGAGGATGAAGCGCGCGTACCAATGCCAGTCACAGACCCCTGCCCGACGGGCGACCAGCAGCTTCAGGCGATCAGGAAAGACTGCGAACCAATTGATGGACAGCGCTTTTGCTGCCACGCGCTTGAGACCGCGCTTGAGAAGGGTCTTGTCGATGGACATGTAGTTGCCTTACAGATTCCTTTTGAATCAGCGGCCGAGCATACGGCGCCACCATGGGCGCGCGAGGAGAGTCAGCTTTCGGTCCTGTTCGTCAAGGCGGGGAATCACAGACGCCACGACATTGGCTACAGAGAGCTCACGGGAGTCGTCTAGCGCTTGACGCGTTTCGTTCATTCCCTCAATGACACGCCGCTCCAGCATTGACAAGCCCTGTGCCAAGGCTGGCAACTGCGACTCGACCACGGCATAGTGTTCCTCGGTGACATCGCTGTTTTTATCCAGCAATGCGCGCAGACGAGCTTCCTCGCCATTGAGTCGGGCGACCTCATTGTTGAGTCGCCCAATTTCGCCGTGGGCAGCTGCCAAGCCTTGGTTCACCCGTTCGATCTCTTCCACATTCTTGATGTTGCGGCCTAGCGCATCGAAGAATTGGTTGATCGTTGCGAACTGGCCATTACGCGCTGCCTCAGCAAGCCGCAGTAGCTCTTGTGGCTGCTCCTCACCTACCAGCAGCACACCCAGACCATGAGTGTGGGTGAATTCGAACGACGGAAACTGCGAACAGATCTCGCTCCAGTATTGCCACACGCCAAACCCGCGCTCGCGCACGCAGCTGTCGTGGAACAGCACCACTGCGCGTCGCGACAGTTTGCTGCGCCACGTTTCGAAGTCTTCGCGTACAGCTTCGTAGGTATGGAGGCCGTCCACATGCAGGATGTCGACCGATCCTTCCGCGAAGTACTCCAGCGCTTGGTCAAAGCGCATGCGCATCATCTCGGAAATTCCGGCGTAATGGCGTTGCTGATAATCGCGGAGTTCGGCATAGACCTCGTCGCCGTAGAAACCAGCATGCTCGTCGCCTTCCCAAGTATCCACCGCGAAAACACGCGCACTGACGTGCTGGGTTTCTACCGCTTGGCAGAAGGCTAGAAACGACGCGCCGTTGTGCGTACCGAGCTCCACGATGCTCTTTGGTCGCACCGTCTCCACCAACCAGCTGGCGAACGGAATGTGCCCAAGCCACGCGCTGTGAGGAAGCTTGCGGGGCATCATCAGCATGTTCGGGGACAACTGGAAATCGATCATTTCAGTCTCTATCACGTGAGCGACGCCGCAGCGTCCGGGTCGGCCAGCGCGGCCGTAATGAATGCATCGATGTTGGGGCTGCAAAGCAGTGATTCGAACTGCTTGATCCGTTCCACAGGCCAGTTCCACCACGCAATCTGCAGCAACCGCTCAATCTGCAACTCGCTGAAGCGCATGCGCACGACACGACCAGGATTCCCCGCGATGATGGCGTAGGGTGGGACGTCCTTGCTGACCACGGCACCGGCTCCGATACAGGCGCCATGGCCCACGGTCACTCCGGAGAGAATCAACGCGCCGTGGCCGATCCACACATCGTTGCCGATACGGGTCACGCCCTTGCTGTGCGGATGGCCGTCCTGACCCGCACCCGGCGAATTGAACGCGATGCGTAACGGATGGGTGGTAACCCAATCCACACGGTGCTCGCCACCGCCGAAGATCAGTACGTCTTCGGCGAATGAACAGAACGCCCCAACCTCGACACGCTCGCCGGCGCTCCACAGTTTAAAGGTGGCGCCGCCGTAGGTGAAGCGACCGATGCTGACGCGCGGATCGTCGGTGGTCAGCGGTGGAATGAAACCATGGTTCATTCCGCCCCCCCTACACGCTTCATGGTCACCTCATCGAAGGGGATGCCCACCAAGCCATATCGCAGCTTGGGCGAGGCGACCTTGATCAGCACGGCGTCATGCAGCCACGCGTGCTGGGTATTGGCAAACGGATCACCGTCGGCAATGGAAACAGTCATGGAGTAATCGCCATTGGGCAGCATCGGCAACGTGAAGCGGAAACTTGCCTCAAGTGTCGTCCCGGCCTCGACCTGCATCGGTGGCTGAATATAGGTGAAGGTGTGCTCGCCGAACAACGACTGACCCAAACGGTCCTTCACAAAGAAGCCGATCAACGGGCTGGACAGCGCCTGGTGCGCAGTGGCGCGCACACGCAACAGGACATCCTCGCCACCTGCGAACGAGGTGAGTGTTTCCCCATGCGCATCACTGAGCAGCACCGAATCGATGCTGGCGACACCGGAATGCCAGCCAGCCGAATTTGCGACGTTATCGAACATCTCCAGTCGCGTGTCCTGCTCCACCTGCGCCTTGGACCGCGACTTGGCGGGTGACTTATCGCGCGATGCTTGGCGCGAGGTCAGCTTCACCGTATCGCCATATACCTCTTGGGAGCAGTACTCGATGTAAGCATTGCAAGTGTCTTCGGCCGTACCGTGCATGACCATGTCACCACGGTTAAGCCACACAGCGCTCTGACAGAAGTTGAGCACCGAAGACGTGTCATGGCTAACGAACAGCAATGTGCCTGTTTCGCGGAACTTGCGAAGGAAGCGCATGCACTTCTGCACGAAGATCGCATCACCCACGGCCAATGCTTCGTCGATGACCAGTATGTCGGCATCGACGTGAGCAATGACCGCGAACGCGAGCCGCACGTACATGCCGCTGGAGTAGGTCTTCACCGGCCTATCGACAAAGTTGCCGATATCCGCGAATGCAATGATGTCATCAAAACGAGCATCGATCTGCGTGCGCGTTAGGCCCAGGATCGACGCACTCAGGTAAACGTTCTCTCGCCCGCTGAACTCAGGGTTGAATCCTGCGCCGAGCTCCAAGAGAGCCGCAACGCGCCCATTCACCTCGACCGTTCCTGACGTCGCCTGCAGTGTGCCGCATATGATCTGCAGCAGCGTCGACTTGCCGGAGCCATTGCGGCCGATGATGCCGACCGTGTCGCCCCTCTTGACTTCGAAATCGACACCCTTCAATGCCCAGAATTCGTCGTAATAACGGCGAGGCGCCATCCCCACGGCGCGGCGCAAGCGCGGCAGGACAGCCTGCTTGAGCCGCTGATGGGGTTGGTCGTAAATCTGGAAACACTTGGTGACGCCAGTGACCCGGATGGCAACGTCGCTGGACGGATCAGAGGACATCGGCAAACCCCCGGCGCATTTTCTGGAACATCGCGTAGCCAAACCACGCGACAAGCGCGGCTCCCACTGCGTACTTGCCTAGGCCAGCAAAGTCCGGGGCATGCCCCCACAGCAAGACTTCGCGCGCCTGTTCAATGATGAATGTGAGCGGGTTGAGATAAATATATGGCCGCAGCTTCTCCGGCAGCGCCTCCACCGGATAAAGCACCGGTGCCATGAAGAGCATCACGGTGGTGACGATGCCAGTAACCTGGCCAATATCACGCAGATAGACACCCAGCGCAGCCAGCAACCAAGACACGCCCATGGTGCCAACGACCAGCGGAAGGATCACCACCGGCAGCCACAGTGCAGTCACCGGAATCGACCCGCGCAAGATCAAGTGGGCAATGAGCAAGACAACCACCGACACCATCGAATGGAACAGTGTGGCACCCATTGCGACCCATGGCAGGGTTTCCAACGGGAATACGACACGCTTCACATAGCTCGCACTGTTGAGTATCAGCCCCGGCGCTCGGTTGACACATTCTGCGAACACGCCATGCACAATGATGCCGACGAACAGGATGACGGCAAAGTCGCCATGGTTGCTGGTCTCCAGTCCCCAGCGCGCCTTGAATACTACCGAGAACACGAAAGTGTAGACCGCCAGCATCAACAGCGGATTAAAAAAGGACCATGCCAGTCCGAACACAGAACCTCGATACCGGCTGATGACCTCACGCTGAGTCAGCTGCCAAATCAACATGCGGTTGGAAACCAGACTGCGTACAAGCGCGCTCGGCGAGCTGCCAAGTTCGGCGTGGATGTTGCTCATACAACCACACCCTCCAGCGCCCTCTCCAGATCCACCTGCAGATCCCCCAACTCTTCCACACCCACGCTCAGCCGCACCAGCGCATCGCTGATCCCCAGCTGCTCCCGACGCGCCACCGGGATCGAGGCATGCGTCATCACCGCCGGATGGTTGACCAGGCTTTCCACACCGCCCAGCGACTCGGCCAGGGTGAACAGTTCGGTCTTCTCGCAGAAACGCTTGGCGGCCTCGAAACCACCCTTCAGCACGATCGAGACAATGCCGCCGTAGCCGGCCATCTGCTTGCGGGCAAGATCATGCTGCGGATGCGACGGCAGGCCCGGATAGATCACCTTGTCCACCTCGGGATGAGTTTCCAGCCATTTGGCCAGCGCCAGCGCGTTGGCACAATGCGCCTTCATGCGCAGCGGCAGGGTCTTCAGGCCGCGCAGGGCCAGGAAGCTGTCGAACGGGCCCTGCACGCCACCCACCGAGTTCTGCAGGAACGCCATCTGCTCGGCCAGCGGCGCGTTGTCGCCGACCACGACCATGCCACCGACCATGTCCGAGTGGCCATTGAGGTATTTGGTGGCCGAGTGCAGCACAAGATCGGCGCCCAGCAGCAGCGGGCGCTGCAGCATCGGCGAGGCGAAGGTGTTGTCCACCACCACGATCAGGCCATGGCGCTTGGCGATGGCAGCGACCGCGGCGATGTCCACGATCTTCAGCATCGGGTTGGTCGGGGTTTCAATCCAGACCATCTTCGTCTTCGGCGTGATCGAGGCTTCAAAGGCCGCCAGATCGGTCAGGTCGACGAAGCTGAAATCCAGCCCGGCGGTGCGGCGGCGCACGCGCTCGAACAGGCGGAAGCTGCCACCGTAGATGTCGTCCATCGCCACCACGTGGCTGCCGGCGTCCAGCAGCTCGATCACCGTCGAGCTGGCCGCCATGCCCGAGGCGAAGGCGAAGCCACGGGTGCCGCCTTCCAGCGAGGCCACGCAGCGCTCATAGGCAAAGCGCGTCGGGTTGTGGGTACGCGAGTACTCAAAGCCCTGATGCTCGCCCGGGCTGGACTGGGCATAGGTCGAGGTGGCGTAGATCGGCGGCATCACCGCGCCGGTGCTGGGATCGGGCGACTGGCCGCCATGGATGGCCAGCGTGGCCAGGGCCAGCGCGCGGTCGGGCGAAGAGGAGTTGGACATGTCGTTTCCTGAATGGCGCCGACGTGCGGCGCCGTCAAAGGATCGGGAGTCTATCAGCGCAGCCTTAACGAGCTTTGACGCGAATAAACCGGAATTCAGCGGTGAACGGCAGCGATCAGCGGTTTACTGCACGCGACGGCGCAGATAGTTCAGCAGGTCGATGCGGGTGATCAGGCCGAGGAAGGCGTCACCGTCCATTATGATCGCCACCTGCCCGCGGTCGAACACCGGCAGCAGGGCCTCGATCGGCGACTTCACGTCCAGCCGGTCCAGCTTGCTGACCATCGCGGTGGCCACGGTGTCGCGGAAGCGCGCTTCGTCACCATAGACATGCAGCAGCACGTCGCTTTCATCGACGATGCCGACCAGCTGGTCACCGTCCATCACCGGCAGCTGCGACACGTCATACAGCTTCATACGCTGGTAGGCGGTGGTCAACAGGTCGTTCGGGCCGATCACCACCGTGTCGCGCTGGCCGTACGGACGCAGGATCAGGTCGCGCAGGTCACCGTGCTGCGGGCGCTCCAGGAAGCCGTTGTCCAGCATCCAGTAGTCGTTGTACATCTTCGACAGGTACTTGTTGCCGGTATCGCAGACCAGCACCAGCACCTTCTTCGGCGTGGTCTGCTCCTTGCAGTACTTCAGTGCCGCGGCCAGCAGGGTGCCGGTGGACGAACCGCCGAGGATGCCTTCCTTGCCCAGCAGCTCGCGCGCGGTGTGGAAGCTCTCGGCGTCGCTGATGGCATAGGCCTTCTTGACGCGGCTGAAGTCGGAGATCGAGGGCAGGAAGTCCTCGCCGATGCCCTCCACCAGCCAGCTGCCCGACTTGTCGTTGAGCACGCCGTCGTTGATGTACTCGGCCAGGATCGAGCCGACCGGATCGGCCAGCACCAGCTCGGTCTTGGGCGACAGCCTGGCGAACGCACGCGACAGGCCGGTCATGGTGCCGGAGCTGCCGCAGCCGAACACGATGGCGTCGAGGTCACCGCCCATCTGCTCCAGGATTTCCGGGCCGGTGCCGAACTCATGCGCGGCCGGGTTGTCCGGGTTGCCGAACTGGTTGATGAAGTAGGCGCCCGGGGTCTGCTCGGCGATGGTCTTAGCCAGATCCTGGTAGTACTCCGGGTGGCCCTTGGCGACGTCCGAACGGGTCAGGCGCACTTCGGCGCCCATCGCCTTCAGGTTGAAGATCTTTTCCCGGCTCATCTTGTCGGGAACAACCAGGATCAGCTTGTAGCCCTTCTGCTGGGCCACCAGTGCCAGGCCCAGGCCGGTATTGCCAGCGGTACCCTCGACCAGGGTCGCCCCCGGCTTCAGGTCACCCCGCTGCTCCGCTGCCTCGATCATCGACAGGCCGATGCGATCCTTGATCGAACCGCCCGGGTTGGCGCTCTCGAGCTTCAGGTAAAGCTCGCAGACGCCGGTGTCCAGGCGCTGGGCCTTGACGATCGGGGTCTGGCCGATGAGTTCGAGGACGGAAGAATGGATGGGCATTCGGAGGACTTTCGATTCGCGCCACGCAGGGCCGGACCGATGATTATCCGACGGATGACGCTGAATGTCAGGTCGGCGCGGGCATGCCGCCCGCCGTCCCGTAGAGGGATGCGGACGGCCCCGGGTCGACGAGGAGACCGGTACCGCCCGCATCGGTGAGTTGTGCCTGCAGGCCAAGGCACCACCGCCTGTGGTGCCTTGGCGCGGCCGCCTCATCGGCGGTGCCGCGATGCCGGGGCAGGAGCGCCCGGCCGGGCCATCGATGGCCGGGTCACGCCGTTCCGGGCGTGACGGGGTGCGTCAAAGCGTGGGGGACGTCGTTGGGAGCGGTGTTTCGTACATTCGCAGAAGTCGTTGCTTGGCCAGCAGCTTCTCGCGCTTCATGCGACCCAGGGTGACATCATCGATCGGGAGTACACCCAGCTCCGCGTCCATGCACTTCTTGTTCAACTTGCGGTGCTGGTCATGGAGTGCCCTGAACTCCGGATCACGCGCGCGACGTGCGTCGATCTCGCTCTGGGGCTGATCTTCAAACATGATGGACCTCCTTCGACAGATACACGAACGCCCCGGCCGCAAGGCACGGGGCGTTGTTCATGGAGGAGTGCCGGCCGATGGCCACCTGGACGCCTGCAACGACCTGCGGCACTGGCCTGCGCACGTCGATCTGCTGCGGTTCGCGCCCTGCTTGCATCGGCCCGGCCCTCCCATCGTCCGGTCCGCGGCATTGCGTCCCGGACGATTGACCCTACGCCTGCTCAAGGCGGGGTACAAGACCCCTGCGTCAAAAAGACCGAACCCCGCCGGGGCGGGGTTCAGGCTGAATGCTCATCGCAACGAAAAACAAACAATATCAATGCATTACGGCGCGATGATGACCTCGGCCGAGCGCGCCCGGGTGGACGCAGCCTTCTTGCCGCTGACCTGGATCCGGTTGCTGGCGACACCACCCGCGACCAGGGCGTCGCGCAGCGCTTCGGCACGCTTCTGGCCCACGCCGTTGGCGCTGTCGTAGGCCTCGATGCGCAGGCGCCCCTTCTTGCCGATGTTCAGGTACTCGGCCAGGGCCTTGGCCTGGTTGCGGGCGCCACCCGACAGGCTGGAGGCGCCTGCGGCGAACGCGTCACCCCCGAAGGTGAAGACCTCACCGCGAGCGTCGAACTTCGAACCGGGCAGCTTCTGCCCGGACACCAGCTCGGCTTCCTCCCGGGCCAGCCTGGCAGCGTTCTGCTGGGCAGCGCTCAGACGCTGCTGCTGCTTGCCGGCCACGCTGGTCAGGGCATTCTCGGCGTCCTGGCGGGCCAGGGTCTCGGCCTCGGCCGCCTGGCGCAGGCGTTCGGCCTCCTCGGCCTGCATCTGTGCCTGCATGCGCAGCTGCTCGGCTTCCTGGCGGGCACGGGCGGCATCGCGGCGGCTGGCCTCGATCAGCAGGTCGCTGCGGGTACGCTCCAGGCGGTCGACCTCGCGCGCGGCCAGCGCGGTGCGCACGGCGGTCTCGGCAATCTCCACCCGTCGCTCGGCCAGGTACGTGGCCAGCTCCTGGTCGCGGCGCTTGGCCTTGTCCAGGGTGGCGATGGCCTGCTGCGCCTGCATGCGCTCGAAGGCGCCCAGCTCAGCGGTATCGGGGTTGGCCTGGATGGCCATCAGGCGCTGGCTCAGCTGCGCCACCATCGGGTTGTCGGCGGCCGTGGCCAGGGTTGGCAGCGCCAGCAGCGCGGCCAGGGTTGCGGCGGTCATCGGCTTCACCGGCGGTCCTCCCCGGTCGACAGCTGGCGCTGCAGCTGGTTGACCTCGTTGCGGCGCAGCTGCAGCTGCGCGGTGACGGTGGCTTCCTCACTGCGGACGCGGGCCAGGTCGGCATCGGCGGCGGCGCGCAGGGCCATCGCCGGGGCGTTCTTGCGCTCGCGGCGGTCGCCGGCGGCGCGCTGGGCCTGCTCCAGCCCCTGCCGGGCCAGCCCGATCAGGTCCGGGGCGTACTGGTCGGCATCGGCCTGGGTGGCCTTGTCGACCGCCTGCCGGGCCTGCGCCAGTTCCAGGGCAGCGTCCTGCGCCCAGGCGGGGGCAGACAGTGCGAATGCAAACGCCATCACATACAGGCCATGGCGCATTCGTGCGAAGCTAAGTCGTTTCATTGGGGAGGCCGTACCGGTTGTCGGTTCACGGCCATTGTCGTCAAGCCGACACCGTGCTGGCAACGGGCGTCGGCCGTTTCGTTGGGGAAAATTCGCAATGGATATCGGCTACTTCCTGAAGCTGATGACCGAAAAGAACGCTTCGGACATGTTTCTGACCACCGGGGCACCGGTCTACATCAAGATCGAAGGGAAGCTCTATCCGCTGGGCAACACCGGCCTGCCGCCGGGCATGGTCAAGAAGATCGCCTACTCGCTGATGGACGAGGGCCAGGTGCCGCAGTTCGAGCGCGAGCTGGAGCTCAACATGGCCATCGCCCTGCCCGATGCCGGGCGCTTCCGCGTCAACGTGTTCAAGCAGCGGGGCGAGGTCGGCATGGTCATCCGCGCCATCCGCAGCCGCATCCCGAGCATCGAGGAGCTGAACCTGCCGCAGGTGCTGAAGGACGTCATCATGACCCCGCGCGGGCTGGTGCTGGTGGTGGGGTCCACCGGTTCCGGCAAGTCCACCTCGCTGGCATCGATGATCGACCACCGCAACAGCACCACCACCGGTCACATCCTCACCATCGAGGATCCGATCGAGTACCTGCACAAGCACAAGATGTCGATCGTCAACCAGCGCGAGGTCGGCCTGGACACCCACGCCTTCCACAACGCGCTGAAGAACGCGATGCGTGAAGCGCCGGACGTGATCCTGATCGGCGAGATCCTGGATGCGGAAACGATGGAGGCGGCGATCGCCTTCGCCGAGACCGGCCACCTGTGCCTGGCCACCCTGCACTCCAACAACGCCGACCAGACCATCGAGCGCATCCTCAACTTCTTCCCGGAGAGCGCGCACAAGAACGTGCTGATGAACCTGGCGCTGAACCTGCGTGCGGTGATCAGCCAGCGCCTGGTGAAGAACAAGGAGGGCCGTCGCCTGCCGGCCACCGAGGTACTGATCAACACGCCGATGATCCGCGACCTGCTGCGCCGCGGCCAGGTGCACGAGATCAAGGCGGCGATGGAAGCCTCGCTGGAAGAAGGCATGGAGAGCTTCGACCAGTGCCTGTTCCGGCTGGCCAAGGCCGGCACCATCGAGCAGGAGGAAGCGCTGCGCGCGGCCGATTCGCGCGATGGCCTGGCCCTGAAGTTCCGCCTGTCCGAAGGCAGTAGCGGCGAGCACGACCCGTACGCCGATTTCTCGGCAGGCGCACCCAGCATCACCCACGGCTTCTGATCCCACGAAAAAGGGGACGGAGGGGATTAAGTCGTTTGTGCACTTGCGACTGGATCCCCCGTCCCCTTTTTCTGAAGAATTCAGGGGCGGTCTCATCCAATGAGACCGCTCATCCGTAGGTTTCCTCAATGGAAACCATCCGCAAGCTGGCCATTCTGGCTGATGCCGCCAAGTACGATGCCTCCTGCGCCTCCAGCGGTTCGGGCAAGCGCGATTCGCGCGCCAGTGGCGGTATCGGCAGCACCGAGGGCATGGGCATCTGCCACAGCTACACGCCCGATGGCCGCTGTGTTTCGTTGCTGAAGATCCTGCTGACCAACTTCTGCGTCTACGACTGCGCCTATTGCGTGAACCGGGTTTCCAGCAACGTGCCCCGTGCACGTTTCAGCGTGGATGAGGTGGTCACGCTCACCCTGGACTTCTACAAGCGCAACTACATCGAGGGACTGTTCCTGTCCAGCGGCATCATCCGCAATGCGGACTACACCATGGAACAGATGGTGGAGGTCGCCCGGCAACTGCGCGAAGAACACCGCTATGCCGGCTACATCCACCTCAAGACCATTCCCGAGGCCTCGCCGGAACTGCTGGCCAGTGCCGGGCGCTATGCCGACCGCCTGTCCATCAACGTGGAACTGCCCACCGAAGCCGGCCTGAGCGCCTTGGCGCCGGAGAAGACGGTTCATTCCATCCGTGGCGCGATGGGGGAACTGCGCTGGCGCATCGAGGAAGCCAAGGAAGCTCGCAAGGCCCCCGCAGCGGTGGCACCGACGGCCAGCCGCAGCACTCCCCCGCGCCCTCCCCGTTTCGCACCGGCCGGGCAGAGCACCCAGATGATCGTCGGCGCGGACGGGGCAAACGACCAGCAGATCCTGGCCAGCGCCGACAGCCTGTACGGCAACTACCGCATGCGCCGGGTCTACTACTCCGCGTTCAGCCCGATTCCGGACGCCAGCCGGCAGCTGCCACTGCAGCCGCCACCGCTGCAGCGCGAACATCGCCTTTACCAGGCTGACTGGTTGCTGCGCTTCTACGGGTACGGCGTGGATGAGATTACCGATACCACCCAGGACGGCATGCTCGACCTGGATATCGACCCGAAGATGGCCTGGGCAATCCGCCATCCCGAGCGCTTTCCGGTCGATCTGAACCGGGCACCGAAGGAGATGCTGCTGCGCGTGCCCGGCCTTGGCGTGCGCAACGTCAAGCGCGTGCTGATGGCGCGCCGTCACGGGCGGCTGCGCGTGGCCGACATCGCACGCCTGAAGGCACCGATGAGCAAGCTGCTGCCGTTCGTGCTGCTGGCCGACCATCACCCGCGCAAAGCACTGGACGATCCGGCGGCGCTGCGCGCGCAGCTGGCCCCGCCGCCGCGACAGGGTTCGCTGTTCGATGCCCCGTCCGCGGCCTGACGCGCAGCGCTGGTCGCTGCGGGTGGATCCGCCATGGTCGCTGGAGGCCTGGCGCAGCGGTGCGCGCGAAGCCCTGCTGCGCGGCGTCGCGCCGGAGCAGCTGGACTGGCTCGAGGGCAGCGACGCATCACTGCTGGACGCGCCAGCGGTCACCTCGGCGCCCGCACAGGCCGACGCTGGCGCACCGACGGTACCGCGCGACTTCCTGGAGCTGGCGGACACCTGCCTGTGCCATCGCGACGGACAACGCATGGCCCTCCTGTACCGGTTGCTGTGGCGCATCGCCCATGGCGAACGCTCGGTGCTGTCAAACCCTGCCGATGCCGACGTACTGAGGGCGATGTCCATGGCCCAGGCGGTCCGCCGCGACACGCACAAGATGAAGGCATTCGTGCGCTTCCGCGAAGTGCCTGGCCAGCCTGATGCGTTCATCGCCTGGTTCGAGCCACAGCACCACATCGTCGACCGGGTCGCGCCGTTCTTCGCGCGCCGCTTCACCGGCATGCGCTGGGCCATCCTCACGCCTTCGCGCAGTGCCTCCTGGGATGGGCAGGCGCTTGCCTTCGGCCCCGGTGCACGACGCGAGGATGCCCCGGCCGAGGATGCACGCGAGTCGCTGTGGCAGACCTATTACGCCAGCATTTTCAATCCGGCCCGGCTCAACACGCGGATGATGATGCAGGAGATGCCGGCCAAGTACTGGCGCCACCTGCCTGAAGCCCGATTGCTGCCTCGCCTGGTACGCGACGCCGCCGACCGCGTGCAGGAAATGCATGACCGTCCCGCGCAGGCACCGCAACGCAGGATTCCGCTGCGAGCGAACCCTCCGGCATCGGCAGCCGAAGCCAGCAGCCTGGACAATCTGCGCGGGCAGGCCAGCGCCTGCCGCCAGTGCCCGTTGTGGGAGCAGGCCACGCAGACCGTATTCGGACAGGGGCCGGCAGGGGCCGGGGTGATGCTGGTCGGAGAGCAACCCGGTGACACCGAAGATCTGCGTGGGCAGCCATTTGCAGGACCTGCCGGCCAGGTGCTGGACCGCGCATTGGCGGAACTGGGGATCGATCGCGCCACGCTGTACCTCACCAACGCGGTGAAGCACTTCCACCATGAACGGCGCGGCAAGGTGCGGCTGCACAAGCGGCCGGAGAGCCGTCACATCCAGGCCTGCCGGCCCTGGCTGATGGGTGAGATCGCGCGCGTGCGGCCCCAGGTGATCGTGTGCCTCGGCGCGACAGCGGCAGCCTCGGTGTTCGGCCATGATTTCGACCTCTCGCGTGACCGCGGGCGCTGGCACACCCTCGAGGACGGCACGCGCGGCTACGCCACGGTGCACCCGGCATGGGTGCTGCGACAGACCGACGATGCCCGCCGCGAGGAGGCCTACCGGTTGTTCCGCGATGACCTGGCCCGATTGCAACAGAAAGGGGACGGAGGGGATTAAGTCGTAAGTGCATATACGACTTAATCCCCTCCGTCCCCTTTTTTCAGGCGGCGTCGAGCTGGTGTTCCGGGCGGGCGCGGTCGAAGGCATCCAGTGCCTGGCAGGCCGCTTCGATGCGGCGCAGGGTCGGGTACGGTGCCAGGTCCAGGCCGAAGCGGTGGGCGTTGTACAGCTGCGGCAACAGGCAGATGTCGGCCAGGCCAGGGCGGTCGCCGTGGCAGAAGGTGCCGGTGTCGCGGCTGTTGGCCAGCATCGCTTCCATCGCGTCAAAGCCTTCGGCGATCCAGTGCAGGGTCCACTGCGTGCGGGTGTCGGCAGGCAGCTGCAGGTCGCGTTCCAGGTGCTGCATCACCCGCAGGTTGTTGATCGGATGGATATCGCAGGCCACAAGCTGCGCCAGCGCCCGCACCCGTGCGCGGCCCGCAGCGTCGGCCGGCAGCAGCGGCACCTGTGGGAAGCGCTCTTCCAGGTACTCGATGATCGCCAGCGACTGGGTCAGCGTGTGCCCATCATGCAGCAGGGTCGGCACCAGCTGCTGCGGATTGAGCGCGCGATAAGCCTCATGGTGCTGCTCGCCACCGTCGCGCACCAGATGCACCGGCCGCGCCTCCCAGGCCAGGCCCTTCAGCTCCAGGCCGATGCGCACGCGGTAGGCGGCGCTGGATCGCCAGTAGGTGTACAGCACGATGCCGTCGTCGACCGGGATCTCCATCGCCGCCTCCATGCTCAGGGCTTGGCCGCCTGTTCGATGCGCTGCTCGATCGCACCGAAGATGCTGTTGCCGGCAGCATCGAGCATCTCGATGCGGACCACGTCGCCGAAGGACATGAACGGCGTGCTCGGCTTGCCGTCACGCAGGGTCTCGACCACGCGCTGCTCGGCGAAGCACGAGGCACCCTTGCTGGTGTCTTCATTGGCGATGGTGCCCGAGCCGACGATGGTGCCGGCACCCAGCGGGCGGGTCTTGGCCGCATGCGCGACCAGCTGGGCGAAGTTGAACTGCATGTCCACGCCCGCCTCCGGCGCACCGAACCACTGGCCGTTGATGTGGGTCAGCAGCGGCAGGTGCACCTTGCTGTCCTGCCACGCAGCACCCAGCTCATCGGGGGTGACGAACACCGGCGACAGCGCCGAACGCGGCTTGGACTGCAGGAAGCCGAAGCCCTTGGCCAGCTCGCCCGGGATCAGGTTGCGCAGCGAGACATCGTTGACCAGGCCGACCAGCTGGATATGGCCGGCGGCCTGTTCGGGGGTGGCCGCCATCGGCACGTCGTCGGTGATCACCACGATCTCCGCTTCCAGGTCGATGCCGTAGTCCTCGCTGACCACCTTGACCGCATCGCGCGGGCCGTAGAAGCCTGCGCTGGTGGCCTGGTACATCAGCGGGTCGGTATAGAAGCTCTCCGGCACCTCGGCACCGCGGGCGCGGCGCACGCGCTCGACGTGCGGCAGGTAGGCGCTGCCATCGACGAACTCATAGGCACGCGGCATCGGTGCGGCCAGCGCCTGCGGATCGAGGTCGAACACGCCATCGGCGTCGCCAGCGTTGAGCGATTCGTACAGGGCGTTCAGGCGCGGTGCGATGTGGCTCCAGTCCTCCAGGGCCTGCTGCAGGGTGGCGGCGATGCCAGTGGCGCGCACGCCGTGGCGCAGGTCACGCGAGACGACGATCAGGGTGCCGTCGCGGCCGCCTTCCTTCAAAGAACCAAGCTTCATGGGTGGGTGTCCGGAGTCGTGGGCAAACAAGTTTCAAGTGTAATCAAATCTGCGGCGGCGCCAAGCTGCAGCGCGGCATCGGCCCACCCTACCGTAGTGGGGGCTTCGGCAGGGCTTGCAGCCCTGCACCTGCTTCAAGCCAGGGCAACAGCCGAAGCAACAGCAACAGCGGGCATTCCGTGGGATGGCGAGGCACTGTGGGTTTGCGGGGACGCGGTAAACCCATCCATGGGGGCTTGGTCGCGGCATCCATGCCGCTCACACCCCGCAAACCCACAGTACCCCGCCTTCGACAGTAGACCGGTGGCCAATAGATCCACGCTATGCGTGGATGAAATCTGTCAGATTTCGAATGAAATTCCGGGGTCAGATCCGTTTTCCTGCGGAAAACGGATCTGACCCCATGCCATTCCGACAGATCGCGGGAAACTGTCGAAGGCGGGGTGGGTCCGGTGGCGGGAGTGTCCGCGGCATGGATGCCGCGGCCAAGCCCCCATGGACGGGTTTACGGCGTCTCCCACCACCGGACCCACCCCGCCATCTCTCAGGAAACCCGCTTTTGACGTTGACGTCGCTTTGGCCTCTGCGGGTGCAGGGCGCAGCCCTGCAGAGAGCCCCCCTTACCTGAACGGGGCTTTTTGCGCGAGGTCTCAGCCATCGGTTAGACTAGGCAGGTCTGCAGCGGCCGTCCGTTTCCCTCCGGGATCGCCGGCGACCAGGGTCCGCCCTCTTCGCCCGCCCCCACTCCGACGCCGTTCGTCACGCATTCCAGCCTGCGCTTCGTGCCGGCTGCACCCAACTTCTCGCAGCGCGGTTCACGGGAACGCTCCGAGTCAGCCGATCACTTTGATCTGCCCCCGTCTGTCCGCTCGGACAGGCGTTTCTTGTACCTGGAGCAATCTCAATGTCTTTTGAATCGCTGGGCCTGGCGCCCTTCCTGCTGCGTGCGCTTGCCGAGCAGGGCTACGAAACCCCGACCCCGATCCAGCAGCAGGCGATCCCGCTGGCGCTGGCCGGTCGCGACCTGCTGGCCGGCGCACAGACCGGTACCGGCAAGACTGCTGCGTTCGGCCTGCCGTTGCTGCAGCACCTGGGCACCGCCTCGCAGGAGGTGCGTGCCGGCCCGCGCAAGCCGCGTGCGCTGATCCTGGCCCCGACCCGCGAACTGGCCACCCAGGTGCATGACAGCCTGCGCGGCTACAGCAAGTACCTGCGCATTCCCAGCGCCTGCATCTACGGCGGTGTCGGCATGGGCAACCAGCTGGACATCCTGCGCCGTGGCGTGGACCTGCTGGTGGCCTGCCCGGGCCGCCTGATCGACCATCTGGAACGTCGCAGTGTCGACCTGTCCGGCATTGAACTGCTGGTGCTGGACGAAGCCGACCGCATGCTCGACATGGGCTTCCTGCCGTCGATCAAGCGCATCCTGGCCAAGCTGCCGAAGCAGAACCGCCAGACGCTGCTGTTCTCGGCCACCTTCGAGGACAACATCCGCCAGCTGGCGCTGGAGTTCATGCGCAACCCGGAACAGATCCAGGTGACGCCGAAGAACACCGTGGCCGAAACCATCACCCATCGCGTGCATCCGGTCGATGCCGGCCGCAAGCGCGACCTGCTGCTGCACCTGCTGGCGCAGGACAGCCGCGAGCAGACCCTGGTGTTCGCACGCACCAAGCACGGCAGCGACAAGCTGGCCACGTTCCTGGAAAAGTCAGGCATCAAGACCGCGGCGATCCATGGCAACAAGAGCCAGGGCCAGCGCCTGCGTGCGCTGGGCGACTTCAAGGCCGGCCGCGTGACCGTGCTGGTGGCCACCGACATCGCTGCGCGCGGCATCGACATCAACGAGCTGCCGAAGGTGATCAACTTCGACCTGCCGATGGTGGCCGAGGACTACGTGCACCGCATCGGTCGTACCGGCCGCAACGGCGCGACCGGCCAGGCGATTTCGCTGGTGGCGCAGGATGAAGTGAAGCTGCTGCGCGCGATCGTGCGCCTGCTGGGCCGCGACATGGACATCCGCGATGTGCCGGGCTTCGAACTGCAGGTTCCGATCCGCTGGGGCAACAGTGCGCCGGGCAAGGCCGAGCACGATACCGGCGAGCGCGCACCGCGCAAGAGCCACGCACGCCGTCCGCACGGTGATGCACCGCGCCATGCGCATGCCGGCCCGAAGAAGGCCGGCGGTGGCCGTCGCGAGGGTGGTGGCAACGGCCAGCAGCGTGCGGGTGCAGGCGCCGGTCAGGGCCAGCGTCGTGGCGGTGGCGGTAATGGTGGCGGCCGTGGCCGCGGCCAGGGCGGCGGCGGCGGTCGCGCCGGCTGATCCCAGCTGCCAGGGAGGGTGCTTCCCGCTGCGCGGGGGCTATCGAGGGACGGCGCTGACGCGCCGTCCTTTTTTTTGCTGGCTACCGGGTGACAAAGCACGCGGTGGCAGTACCGAGGGCGGATGGGCATGGGGGCAGCGCAGAACACGCTGTAAATACGTCCATGTAAGCTCGATGGCGCCATCCATGGCGCCAACGGTTCTGCGCTGCCCCCATGCCCATCCGCTTCAAGCATTGCCTGCGCCTTCTTCTCCCGCCGGGTAGCCGGGAGAAGAAAGATCAAATTCAAATTCAAATTCAAATTCAAAGTCAAAAGCCGAAGCCGCAATTCCTGGCTTTGCCTTTGCCTTTGCCTTTGCCCTTGCTCCCGCCTTGGGGTCTGATGCGTCCGCGCCCGCAGGAAACTGTCATGGGAGGCAGGGGGCCTCAGCCAGGACCGTTGGCGCCAAGGATGGCGCCATCGAGCCCCCATGGATGGGTTCACGGCGTGTCCTGGCTGAGGCCCCCTGCCTCCCAAGCACAACAACGACTCGGCGCCAAACGCCTCAACCCCGCGCTTTACTCGGATTCACCAGATTCCCGAAGAAGATCGCGTTGATCAGCAGCCGATCCGTACCGTGCCAGTACTTGCGGTGCGCCGGGTCATCGGCAAACAGCACCACGTTGCCCTGCCCCTGCGCCGACACCAGCAGCCACGCGCTGCCCGCCACCCGCGCACGGTTGCGCTCGGAAAGATAGCCATTCACCCGCGGCGGCGTGTCGATGCGTACCACCGTCGAGAATGGGTTCGCACTCGGCTGCAGCGTCACCGTGTTCTCCTTGTTGATCGCCAGTTGTCGGCGCGGCACACCGAACGCCAGCGGATGACTGGTGTCCACATCGGCGCTGAGGATGTTGCCGCTGACCCGCTCGATCGCGGCGATGTCGCGCTGGTCGCCGAATGCACGGCGGCTCTCGTCGGCAGTCTCTTCGTCCTTGCCGAGCTTCTCGCCGTCGGCGAGCTTCTGTTCGATCGCCCACTTCGAGGCACTGCCATAGGTCACCAATGAACCACCGGCCTGCACCCAGCGCTTCAGTGCAGCCACCGCCGCGGCATCGACGCCGGTATAGGTGCCACCGGACAGCACGATCGTGGTGTAGCGGTCCAGCGGCACCTTGGCCAGCTGCTGTGGGTCCAGCTTGCTGGCCGGAAGGTGCAGTTGCTGGTCGAGCAGGAACCAGGCCGAGCCGATCTCGGTGGCGGCCACGCCCTCCCCCATCACCAGCGCAACCGCGGGTTTGCGCAGCGCCTTGATGCCGTCACTGCCCAGATCGATGCCTTCGCGGCTGCGGCCACTGGACAGCGCGTGCACCTGCACACCTGCCTCGCGCGCGGCAGATGTCACTGCCTCAAGCAGCGCCGCGCCCTGCAGCGTTTGCCCGGCAACTGGAATCACCAGGCTGCCGGCGGCGAAGCTTACGTCGCCCTGCGCGGTCGCGGTGGTGAACGGCTGGAATGCCGCACGTGCGCTCACGCCCTTGCCCTGCAGCGCGGCCAGCGCGCGCCCGGCGTTGTAGTCGCGCCAGTCGATCGCGTACGCGAATCCGGCCTGGCCACCCAGCACCGTGCCCTGCTCAGCCGGCAGCGCAGTCACGCGTGCGCCACCCTCGATACGGCTACGGCTGCCGGCGAAAGCCACGCCGTAGGCCGGTGCGATCGCATAGCTGGTGCTGCCGTAAAACACATCCCCCTTGATCGGCGGTGTCTCGGCAAAGATCGAATGCACCAGGCGGAACTGCGCCTGCTGCACCGGCACCACATAGGCGCTGCCGGCATCGAAGCGCTGCCCATCGACGGTGATTGCACGCTCCAGCGCGCGTACCTCGATGCGATGCAGCAGCAACAGTTCCAGCAGGCGGCGGGTCAGCGCCGGATCATGCACATCACCGAACACGAAGCTCTTCACCGGCTGCTGTGCGGCCTGCTTCAGCGCGCTCTGGAAGAACTGCTTCTGCAGGTCGAATAGGCCGCTGCGCTCAGTTACCGCGCCACGCACCGTGCCCAGCCCGGTGGCGACCTGGTTGCGGATGGTGAACGGGAAGGTCAGCAGGCCGTTCACCGATTCCTGCACGCGGCCACGCGAACTGGCCTGCTCGACGGTAACGCCGACGGCACCATGGAAGTCCGGGTAGGTGGAACCGTACACCGGCGAGAAGTTGTCGAAGTTCTCGCCGGTGTAGTACAGCGAACCCAAGGCATCCAGCGCCTGCGCGTGGTACTTGGCCAGGGTCTTGTTGAATTCATACGACGCCGCCGGAATCAGCGGGCTGTGCATGCTCTTCGGCGAGGGCTCGAAGTAGTAGGTGCTGTCCTTGCCCATTTCGTGGAAGTCGATCTGCACGTTCGGGTACCACTGGTGGAACACCTCCACCTTCGGCCGCGAGTCCTGCTGTGTGAGGGCAAGCCAGTCGCGGTTGAGATCGGTGAAGTAGTGGTTGGTGCGGCCCTGCGGGAACGGTTCGACGTGTTCCTTGTCGGCCGGGTCGGCCGAGGCCGGATCGGAGGCCCAGGCGTTGTGCCAGTTGGCCGCACGATCGCGGCCATCCGGGTTCTGTGCCGGATCGAACAGCACCACCGCGTGCTGCAGCCACTGCTGGGTTTCAGCACTGCGGTTGGCCACCAGGTAGTAAGCAGTCAGCATCGCCGCCTCGGCACTGGACGTCTCGTTGCCATGCACGCTGTAACCCAGCCACACCACCACCGGGCTGTCACCGGCCGCGCTGCGCGGTTGCGCCGGATCGGCCAGGGTCGCGTGCTGTTGGCGCAGCTGTTCCAGCCGCGCGTGATTGCCGGCGGCGGTGACGGTGGCGATCAGCAGCGGCCGGCCCTCGTAGCTTCGTCCGATCTCGCGCACGCTGATCTTGTCCGAGCGTCTGGCCAGCTCCTGGAAGTACGCCACCAGTTGGTCGTGCCGGGTGTAGCGGCTACCGATCGGGTAGCCGAGGAACTGCTCTGGCGTCGGCACCGCTGCATCGAAGGCTGCCGCATCCGTGACCTGCGGGAAGAAATAGGCACTCTGTGCCTGCGCCGGCTGCGGGCAGGACAGTACAGTGGCGGCGGCAAGCAGCAACGGAAGAACGGCACGGCGATGCAAGGACACGGTGACTCCCCTGGAACACAACGGCAGACAGTTGCGCGGCCGGTCCCTTCAGGTGGCCGGCCGCGGCGGATGGATCAGAAGCGGTAATCGAAGCCCAGCGTGAAGTAGCGGCCGCGCAGGTCGTACTGGCTGAAGTCGTATGGCGCGCGGATGCCCGGGAACGAGGCGTCGTACGGCGGCGTCTTGTCGGCCAGGTTCTGCACCTTGGCATACAGCGTCAGCTTGTCGATGCCGGTGTAGGCCAGGTACAGGTCGTACTGGCTGTAGCTGCCGACGCGCTGCTGCACGGCCTTGGCTGCGGTGCTGGCTTCCTGGCGGTAGCTGCTGGTGTAGTACCAGGTCACGGCTGCGTTGAAATCACCGTACTTCCAGTCCAGCGTGGTGGTGGCCTTGTCCTTGGGCAGGGTCGCGCCCAGGTTGCTGCCGGCGTAGTCGACCAGCGGGCCACCGACCACGGTCGGGCGACGGTAGTCGCGCACGTGGGTGTAAGCCGAGGACACGGTGAAGTCACCCAGCACCGCGGTCGGGATGCGCTGGCGCAGTTCGACGTCGATGCCCGAGGTCCTCAGCTCGCTCAGGTTCTGGTAGCGGTTGTAGACCGCCTGCAGCTTGCCGCGCTCATCGCGCTGCACCGCGCCAGCCACGTTGTCGTTGACCAGGGTCTGGGTGTTGTTGGTGCCGACCAGGTTGTCCAGCTGGATGCGGTAGTAGTCCACGCTCAGGTTGGTGTTGGCCCACGGCGACAGCACCACACCGAAGTTCACGCTCCTGGTGCGCTCGGGCTTCAGTTCGTTGTTGCCGACGGTGAAGAAGGTCGGGTTCTGCCGCGAACCCGGCACGTCCGGATCACGCGGATCGACCACGCTGCCATAGGCGATGCTGGTGCTGTTGGAGTTTTCCGACAGCGACGGTGCGCGGAAGCCCTTGGAAGCGGACGCACGCACCAGCAGGACATCCAGGGGCTGCCAGCGCAGGCCGATCTTCGGCGAGAATGCATCGCCGAAATCGTCGTAGTGGTCGGCGCGCGCGGCGGCGGACAGCTCCAGCGTCGAGGCCAGCGGCACGTTCACTTCGGCGTAGGCCGCACTGACCTGGCGCTTGCCGTGTACTTCGGCAATGGCCGGGCGCACCTGCAGGCCGGCATCGATCTGCCACGGGTTGTTGGAGTCGAGCTTTTCGCGGCGCCACTCGGCACCGGCCGCGAAGCCGATCTCACCCGCCCAGGTGTGGCCCAGGCTGCCGGAAATCTTTGCATCGATGCCCTGCAGCTTGGATTCGGCCGGACGCAGCGTGGCGATGTTGATCGAGTCGCGCACCGACTGCGGCGTCGCCGCCGGGTTGAGCAGGTTGTAGCTGCCCGTGGCCAGCGCATCGGCCAGCGCCCAGCGGTTGGCGAAGCCGCCGGACACGCTCTCGCGTTCGCTGCTGCGCGCACCGAATGCAGCGACTTCCCAGTCCCAGTTGGCGGTGGTGCCGCGCAGGCCGAACACGCCGCGATAGGCCGTGGATCGGTTGGTCTTGATGGTGCCGCCAAGGTCGAAGAACGTGTACTCGATCGGGATCGCACGGCCGTACGGGTTGTACGGATTGTTGGCCGGCAGCAGCGACGACACCGGCTCGGCCAGGCCGCTGTTGGCGTTCAGTGCGAAGCGGCCGCTCTCCAGGGTGAAGAACGGGCTGCTGCCGAACCACGCGGCGCTCTTGATCTGGCTGTACAGCACTTCGCCGAAGGCCTCGACGTTGTCGTTCAGGCGGAAGGTGCCGTTGGCATAGGCCTGGTAACGCTTGGTCGAGGGGATCAGCGTGGTGAACGGCGCCTGGTTGAAGCCGCAGGTGTCACCGGACAGGCCATCAATCGGCGCGCTGGCAACGCGGGTGGTGCCGGCCGGGCAGTTGCCGTTGGCGTCGAGCATCGGTACCGACACGCCGTTGACCAGGTAGCGCGCACCCTTGGCCGACCAGCCGTTCCAGCGGCCACCCGGCTTGTCGGTGTAGATGCCGCTCCTGGTCAGGTTGCGTTCGTCCTGGTCCAGGCGCTCACGGTTGTACCCCTGCAGGCTGAAGAGGATGTTGTAGCCATCGGTGTCGAGATCACCCAGGCCGCCGACGAACTTCAGGTTCTGCTCGTGCAGGCCGCCCTGGTCGGCACCGCCGAAGCTGCCGCCGATCTCGGCGCCTTCGAAGTTCTGCCGGGTGATGATGTTGACCACGCCGGCCACGGCATCGGAGCCGTACACCGCCGAGGCGCCGTCCTTGAGCACTTCGATGCGCTCGACGGCCACCAGCGGCAGCGCGTTGAGATCGACGAATGTGTCGGACAGACCGCCGGCCGGGAAGCCGTAGTTGGCCAGGCGGCGGCCGTTGAGCAGCACCAGCGTGTTCTTCTGCGACAGGCCGCGCAGGCCGATGCCGGCCGAGCCGGAGGCCCAGCCGTTGTTGGTGGTTTCGTTGGCGGCGTTGCCGGTGTTGGCCGAGATCGAACGCAGCACGTCGGCCACGGTGGCCTTGCCGGTCTGTTCCAGCTGCTGGCGACCGATCACCTGCACCGGGTTGGAGGCCTCGGTATCGGTGCGCTTGATGTTGGAACCGGTGACACGCACGGCGGCCAGGGTGCTGGCTTCGCCACTGGCGTCGGCGGAGGTTTCGGCGGCGGCAGGCAAAGGCGCGGCCAGAGCGACGGCCAGGGCCGCCACGAGCAGGGTGTGCTTGGGCATGACGATGTGGGGGAGGTGGTAAGGACGACGAAGTTCCGCAGTAGTCCATGCCTGGCCGGCGCCCGGCCAATAACATCTCTTCATACGGATATAAGAGAAACTATCATCTCTTCATCCGGATGGAAAGAGTCACTTCACGAAAGCCCGGCGTCCGCTCAGGCTGCCGGGCCGCCTGCGGCGTACAATTGCGCCATGGAAATCTTCAAAGTCTTCATGCTCGAGGCGGCGCACCGCCTTCCCAACGTGCCGCCGGGGCACAAGTGCGCGCGCCTGCACGGCCACTCGTTCCGGGTGGAACTGAAGGTCGAGGGCGAGCCGGGTGCGCAGACCGGCTGGATCATGGACTTCGGCGACGTGAAGGCGGCCTTCCAGCCGATCTACGACCGCCTGGACCATCACTACCTCAATGACATCCCCGGCCTGGAGAATCCGACCAGCGAGAACCTGGCGGTGTGGATCTGGAACGAACTCAAGCCCAGCCTGCCGGCGCTGAGCGAGATCACCGTGCACGAAACCTGCACCTCCGGCTGTCGCTACCGCGGCCCGACGGCCTGATCAACCCATTGATCTGAAAGGCTTTTTAAAGGCGCCCTGAGCGCCTTTGTTATTTTTGTTGCATTGCCGCATCAACGGCGTATGCTGCAATGCATCAAGCCACTCCCTGATGCCCCCATGGCCGCCGCCTTCAGCGATCGCTTCAGTGATGCCACCCGCCAGTTCGCCGCCGCCGCAACGCGCGCAAACCGATTGGCGTTGGAGAACGCGGAAAGCATGTTCGGCGTGCAGTTGAAGGTGATGGAGCGCAACCTGACCGCGACCGGCGGCTGGCTGGGCGAACTGGCCCGCAGCGACGACGCGGCCGGGATGCTCAACAGGGGCGCACAGCTGTGGCAGGACAACCTGCAGCGGCTGGGCCAGGCCCAGCAGGATGTGGTCGGTCTCGGCCTGCAGGCCAGCAAGGCCTGGTCCGAACTGGTGCAGGGTTACAACGAATCAACGGCGGACGCGAGCAACCACTGACGCGACGCAACGCTCATTGCGTGGGTCCCTCCCCCCATGCAATCCGGACCCGGCAGATCCCTCCCTCTGCCGGGTCTTTTTTTGCCTGGTGTTCGGATTCCGAAGTGCGTCTTCGTCCGATGTCTCTGCGAGCTGAGGGGCCCCGCCGTGACAGGCAGGGGCCTGGGCAAATGTCCCCCGGCGCCGGCCGTTGGCCGTCACCTCCTCCTTTACTTTGCCCAGACCCCTGCCCGCCCCGACGAGGCTCGGCTTGCGGTGGGTAGAGCGCAGTGCTCGCGGCAACCTTTCAATGACGCGCCGACGAACTCCGAACGCAGGGCGGAGGCCCTTGCGTACGAAGTAAAGGAGGAGGTGACGGCCAACGGCCGGCGCCGGAGGACATTCGTACGCGAGGGCCTCCGCCCTGCTCCACGCAGAATGAGCCCGCCACAAGCGTGTCTTCGTCTCGATTCCCCGCGAACTGATGGGCCCCGCCGGGGCAGGCAGGGGTCTGGGCAAATGTCCCCCGGCGTCGGCCGTTGGCCGTCACCTCCTCCTTTACTTTGCCCAGACCCCTGCCCG